>CAYGGT010000087.1:2219-6632 GCA_964349475.1 uncultured Rhodospirillaceae bacterium | reverse complement strand
GATTAATTTTGTCCCTTTCCCTCTCCCGCCAGGCGGGAGGGGGAAAGGATACTAGGACGTGTCGTAAATTGCGCTGGGCCGCCAATAAAAATGCGGTATTTCGAGAACCGGAGCGCAGCGTAGCGGAGCTACGTGAGCACCGGAAAGCGCAGAAATGCTGCGTTTTTATCAGGTCCAGTTAGCAATTGACGACACGCCCTACATCACTTCCCGCACCAGCGGGATCGTCACTGGTCTTTTTTCCGCCAGCGCCTTGCGATCGATTTTGTTGACGATGTCGCGGAGCGAAAGGAACGATCTCTCGATCCGGGGCAGGATGAACGCAACAACCTCCTGCGATACGAAAATTTGCCGGTCGGAAAAAAGCTTGCTCAAAACCACGGCCATCAGCTCGTCATCCGGCGATCCGACCTCGACGGCGGGCGCTGCCAGCAGGCGGGATTTTAAATCCGGCAGGGTTATGCCCCATTCACCGACGGGCTTATCCGCCGTCATCAGCAAATTCCCGCCTCTTTCTTTGACAAGATTGTAAAGGTGAAACAGCGTGTCTTCTGCAGCGCGATTGCCGATAACCTGCGCCACATCGTCGATCATGGCGGAACTTGACGTCCCCAGCATCTGGTCGGCCGGCACCGCCGCGATATTTTCCGGCAAAATTTCCAGCGCGGCGGATTTTCTCTGCCACACCCGCAGCAGGTGCGTTTTGCCGCTGGCAGCAGGGCCGAAAATAGTCAGCGCGGGCGTCTGCCAGTCCGGCCATTTGTCCAGCCAGGCCACCGCGTCACGGTTGGAGCGTGCCACCCAGAAGTCTTCCCGTTCATTGGCCAGGCGATGGCCGAGATCAAAGGGCAGTTGTTCGGATTTAATCCCCATCAGTTCAGCTTGAGAGTATAGGTGGGATTCTGCGGATCTGCGCCTTCCGCCAGGGCCAGCGTCATGCCCCTGCCCGCCACGGCCGCCGTGAAGGCGGTGACGCCGCCGATCAGTTCCGCCTGCATTGTGAATTGCGCGGCGTTTTTGCTGAGACTTGATATTTCAATTGTGACGGGCGGCGAGATGGCCACAAGGCGCTTTTGCACTTCCAGCCATTGCGTGAAATGAGAAAAGGCAATTGTCGTGCGCAGCGTAATTTTTTCCGGCACCGGCGGCGGCACCGGCGGTCCTGACGGCACGACCACCTCTTTCAAAGGCGCCGTCAGCTCGTGAAACTGCGCGTCGGCGGGGGAAATCGGCGCTTCTTCAAAAGGCTTCAGTTCCTGGATGTCATGAATGACTTGCGCGATCGCCTGACGGAAAATGCTTTTGTTATCCTCTCCGCTGGTATAGGGCATCAGGGAGTTTCGTCGCTCGAGCTTACCGTCTTTGTAAACGTAAATGCTGACATATATATAGACGCCGGATTTGTTCGCCACCGCCAGAACGACCTCCTGCGCGCTATATTTGTCGCGCAGCGACTCAATCGCGCTGAAGTCCCCCTCCCAGACAATGTCCGTGCTGCCGGTGGCGATGTCGGAAATATCTCCGAACGGCACCGTGACCGTGCCGCCGGACGGCAGATGCGCGTTGCCGTGCACCTGCCACGCCTCCCGCCAGGGGTTGGGATCTTCCCAGAGAACTTTTTTACCGGCAATATTTTCAAAATAGGGCAGCACCAGGATGGACCGTGCCGGCGGCGCGGCGGCTGTCGGCGTCGGCGCAACGGGAAGAGGCGCCGCATCGCTCATTTGTCCGCCGGCTGAGTTTATATGATCCGCCGCCGCCGCGTTAAACCGCACCGTAAAATTCGCCACATAACGGTTGGCGGAAATTTTTTCCTGCTTCATCTCGAAATCCTGGATGAAGGTCGCAATCATGACATCATCCGGCAAGACGAAAGTTTTAAAGACGTCTGGGGTCATCGACCGTTCCGCCAGTTTTTGAAAAGCCAGCCGCCGCGCCTCAACAATCGCTTCCTCCCGCGCCGTCACGGCGGTCATGGAGGTCTTGTCAACCGTCACATCCGTCACGGTCAAAGGGCCTTCAACGGCCGGTGTTGCCGCGGCGGGAAGCTGGGCCTGCGCTGGCGCCAAAAAGGCCAGCACCCCCCATAGGGCAACGATGCAAAAAATAAACAGACCTGTTTTTGACATAAACTCTCGCAATTGAATGAAATATTCCTTCTCTCATCTTAAAATCCGGGCCTTCCAAAAGCAAGTCTTCTCAAGTATTGTGTTTGAAAAGAGGGATCGATGCAGACAGAAGCGCCGTCAAACAAAGAAATCGAAAGAGCCTGGAAAGGGTGGGTGGTTTTCACGCGCTTTGCGGCGGGAACAGTCATTGCCGTCGCCGTTGTTCTCGGGCTGATGGCGCTGCTGCTGCTCTGACTCACTCTCCCGCCGCGTCCGCAAGGGCACGGATGATTTCTTTCTTGGAAAGAAGCTCGCTCAGAATAATGCCGTCAGGGGCGCCGGGGCCGTAAATAATATTAAAGGGAATTCCATACCTCCCGTATTTCCTCAAGTAAGCGGCGATGGTTTCATCGCGATGCGTCCAGTCGGCTTGCAGCCGCAGGATGTTGGGGCTGAAAAGCGCCTCTTCGACTTCTTGCTGATCGAAGACGAGACGTTTGTTCGCCTTGCAGGTCAAACACCAGTCGGCGGTGACGTCAACGACGACGGTCCGGCCCTCTTCGACAGCGGGACGGATCAAGGCTTCGTCGAAGCTCGTCCAGCCGTCATCCAGTGTCGCCTGGGTTGACACCGTGATCAGCACGCTGATAAGCCAGGCGGCCGTGAGCATGAGCGCGCCCGCGAGAATTTTTCTGAGCACGAGCATCCAGCGCCCCGGTTTTGGCATATACTTGAAAATACGCGGCGACAGCGCCAGCACGATGTAAGGGAAGGCAAGCCCCAGCGCCAGAAAAGTGAAAACAATAAAAATATCCGTCGCCTGCCGTGCCAGCGCAAAACCGACGGCGGTGCCCAGAAACGGCGCGGTGCAAGGCGTCGCCAGCAGCGTGGCGAAAGCGCCGGTCAGGAAATGGCCGGTGAGCGTCGGTTCGTGCTCATGCTTTGCCGCCAGGTTGCGGGCAAGAAAACGCGGCAACGGTATCTCGAACAACCCCCACATATTGGCGGCGAAGGCGGCAAGCACGACGATCAGAAAAACCAGAAATCCCGGATGCTGAAACTGGATGCCCCAGCCGATGCTGTGACCCGCGGCCTTCAGCAGCGAAAGCGCGCCCGCCATCAGCCAGAATGAAAAGAAAATCCCGGCCGCCGACGCCATGAAAGCGCGGAAAATCGTTCCCCGGTGAATACGATGGTCCTTGCCGCCGTGGCTCACCACAGACAGGATTTTCAGCGATAGGACGGGCAGCACGCAGGGCATCAGGTTCAAAACCAGCCCGCCCAGAAACGCCGCCAGCAGAATGGCGAAGTCGAGATGATCCTGCGCCAGTTGTCGCCCCTGAGAAAGCAGGGAAACGGGCGTTTTTACCAGCGCAACCGTCTGCTCGAACGCTCTGCCCGCATCCGTGAATGTCAGGGTTATCTTCCCCGCCGCAAGTTTCTTTTGCAGGGCTTCCAGCCCTTCCGTCGAGCGCACGGGGGCGGTGATACGCAATTTTTTGGTGGATGCCTCATGGTCAAAGACGGGCTTGCCCACGCTGACAAAGGGGCTGGCTTCGACAAACATATCCGCGGTTTCGCCGAAAGCTGCGTCCGACATGGCATTGATACGGAGAGAGACGGTCTTGTGATCGTCCTCCTCCAGCCAGACATTTTCGATGGGGAGTTCTATTTTATCGACGGGTATCGTTTGCACCGCCCGCGCCAGCACGTCATGGTCGCCTGAAACCTTGGCATCCCCGGCGGGTACCGTCAGCGTCAGGGCGTGCTGCTCCGGCACGCAGATTTTCTCGCAGACAAGCAGGTCAAGCTTCAGGACAAGAACCAGCGGCGCGCCGGTTTTTTGCAATGTCACATCAATGGGGAAAGTCACGGCGTCATGATAACCGAAATTGTCGATATCGAATTCGGTGAAACGGGCCGGCGCCGGCCAGCGGATGGCGACTGACTGAATGTTTTCGGACCCCGCCCAGTCAAAAACCGGCGGCAACCCCGCTTCTCCGGGTGTGCGCCAATAGGTTTTCCAGCCCGGATCAAGTGTAATTTCAATACCGCCCTGAACGGTTTGCAGCCCGCCCACGCCCTCGACGGCAGAGAACATCCGCGCCTGGCTATGCCGCTGCGGCTCCGCAGAAGCCGGAAACCAGAAACCGGAAATCAGAAGGATCAGAAGAATGCGAAAAAACATGCGGCACCACCTGAATTATATTAGCCGAGAATCGGGCATCGCCCAGCACCTTTTCACCAAAAAAGTCAATCACCCCATGGACGGATTTATCCGGGTTATTTGGATAAGCAATGATCG
>CAYGGT010000087.1:0-2119 GCA_964349475.1 uncultured Rhodospirillaceae bacterium | reverse complement strand
TCTGTGAAACGCTTTCCGGAAACCTCGCGCATACCATCGGACGGCTGGCCTTCCGTCACGGCCGGCCCATGCTGGTCGAACATGTCGGCGGGGTTTATCTGGAGCATGATCTGGAGGGCCGCGTGATCACCCCCGGCTACGGCGCCGGATATGGCATTGTGCATGTCTGGAACGAGGATCAATCGCCGAGTTCTTCCGGCGCGACGACCGGCGTTTCTGAACTTGCCGGTGCTGCGGGTGTTGCTTCGGACGAAAACTCTTCCGGCTTCGGCGCGGCCTCGGGATTTTTGCAATCGATGACCCAGACATCGTAAACCGGATGATCCATCGCCGAAAGCGCCGGGTTGGAGGCGAACATCCAGCCGCTGAAGACCCAGTGCGGTTTTTCTTCCTCAGGCTTGCGTTCCCAGATTTGCAGGAAAGCCGCCGACTCCGGCCGCTCAAGCGGCGACGCTTTGCGGCAGGCGCTGACCTTGATGAAAAGCGAAGCGCCGAACTTGACGGTTTTATCGACGGGAATTTCAAACGTCCGCGTGCGGGCGGAAACTTTGTCGATGGTGCGCAACACGACGATGCCGGCGTCATCCATTTGACGCGCCGTGGCGTTTCGCCCCTGATATGAATTCTGGCGCAGGTCTTCCTGCGCCACGGCGGGGGGGCTGGCAAAAATCCAGGCAGAAAAAACGCCAAAATGTATGGACGCCCAGAAAAAACGCCGGAAAACTTTGCGTCCTGGCGTCCTGGCGCTGAAAAATACCGGCGGCGCTTTCATTTAGAGATTTTCAGGCTTCGGCTTTTTACCGTCGTCCTTGTCCTTGGTCAGGCTGAAAATAACCTGCCCCAGCAGCTGTTCAAGGCCGGGGGTGGACTGGGTGAATTCGATCTGGTCGCCGGGTTGAAGAAATTCTTCGTCAGCGCCGGGTTCCAGCGACATAAACTTTCCGTCCAGCAGGCCAGAGCTGGCGATGACCGCCGCCGTGTCCCTGGGCAGCTTGATATCGTCTTGAATGTTCATGCGGACGATGGCGCGGAAATTTTCCGGGTCGAGCCTGAAATCCAGAACCTGCCCGACCTTGACGCCGCTGATCCGAACGATACTGCCGCTGTCCAGCCCGTCGATCTTGCTGAAAGCAGCCGTCACCACATAGCCCGACGACGGGCGGATATCCGTGGTCTTGTAGAAAAATGCCAGAAAAAGCCCTGCCACCAGCAGAACGACCGCGCCCAGAATTGTTTCAACGATATTTTTTTGCATGTTCTTTCCCGTTTACTGTGACGGCTGCCACGGCGTGTAATCACCCGTCGCGGCGTCGCGTGTTTTTCCTTTGAGAGACGGCGGCAGATAGGCGTCAGCCGTCCCGGTCATGTTGGGCTGATGCGGCTTTTGCCAGGATTTCTGGTGTTTGTTATCCGGCACGGCGTCGGACTGGTGATGCAGCCAGCCATGCCACGCGGGCGGAACCAGCGACGCCTCTGCCCCGGCCGGATACATCACCCAGCGGCGCTCCTGCTTCGTGCCTTTGCGCGGCTTGGCCCTGTAATATTTATTGCCCAGCGAATCGCTGCCGACCGGCGTGCCATGCAGCGCCGTATGCAAAAGCATTTGAATGTTGGACAACACTCCGAATATGGAAATTTTTGTCATGAATATCCTCGCCTTCTAATATGATGACCTGTTAAAAAAGAGCAATAGAAAAAAAGGAAATCATGCCCATGTCAGAAACAATTCACGCCCGCCTGAAAAATCTTGGCATCACCCTGCCCAAACCCGCCGCCCCAGCCGCAAATTATGTGCCTTTCGTGCGCACGGGCGCGATGCTGTATGTATCGGGCCAACTCCCCATGAAAGACGGCGCGCTGATCAAAGGCTGCCTGGGCAACGGCGCCACCGTGGAACAGGCGCAGGAAGCCGCTCGATACTGCGCGGTGAACATACTGGCGCAGGCCGGCGCAGCGCTGGACGGAGATTTGGAAAGAATCATCCGCTGCGTCAAGCTCGGCGGCTTCGTCGCCTGCACACCGGATTTTTTCGATCATCCGAAAGTCGTGAACGGCGCCTCTGACTTTCTTGTGGCCGTGCTGGGCGAAGCCGGAAAGCACGCCCGCTTCGCCGTCGGCG
>CAYGGT010000086.1:0-6846 GCA_964349475.1 uncultured Rhodospirillaceae bacterium | reverse complement strand
ATTTTCCTCCCTTCCCTCCGGGACCACCAATAGCAATTCCATTACCTTCTACTTTACCTTCTACTTTTGCATATCCGGCGACTTTCTTCCCCGTGCATAGAATGCGCTCAGAATAAGACTCATTACAGGCCATCTAAGCAAAAACGGCCCGCAGCGTTGCATTTAATTAACTAAAAAATTGAGAAAACTCTGGAGCGGGCGATGAGATTCGAATTCACGAACCTAACCTTGGCAAGTTCCGCTTTCGCGACTCAATTCGCTTTTTTCCAATTTGGCGCGTCCGCGATACAAATGCGATTATGCTGCTTCCGTGGTGCTTCCGCGACCGATCATCCCTTGGTTCGCGTCAAAACACGAATTCATAAATATTTGATTTCATTAATTAAACTGGCGCACCCGAAGGGATTCGAACCCCTGGCCTCTGCCTTCGGAGGGCTAAGGAGAGACGTATTATAGCTATCCAGCGGTTTTCCAGAAGTTCAAAAAATCTCAATATTCAGGCATTTTATTGTATCTACTTGCCCTGACATTCCTTGCATTTCCCATCACGGTGCTTACTATGTGCTTACTTACTGAAAAAAGTAATCACTGATATGAGGGGCTGTCATGCCTAATCCCAAGATCACCAAGACCGTTGTCGATGGACAGCACCCCGGCAAGAGCGATTATTTCATTTGGGATAGCGAGTTGAAAGGCTTTGGCCTTAAAATCTCCAAGGGCGGTAGGAAGAGCTATGTCTGTCAATACCGGACTTCTGGCGGTCGTAGCGGCTATACAAGACGGCTGACGATTGGTGCACATGGGGCACCCTGGACAGTTGATACGGCGCGTGTGGAAGCCAAAAGAATTCTTGGCCGAGCCGCTAACGGCGAAGACCCGGCGCTTGATAAGCAGGACCTCAAGAAACGCCTCTCGGTTGCTGAACTTTGCGATCAGTATCTCTTGCATGGATGTGGCACCAAGAAGATCAGCACTTTGGCAACTGACCGGGGGCGGATCGCGCGCCATATAAAGCCGCTTATCGGACGAAAAAAGGTTTCAGAGGTCACCCGAGCAGATATCAAGAAATTCTTGCAAGATGTCGCACAGGGAAAGACAGCAACTGACGTTAAGACAGGTAAATGGGGACGAGCCATTGTCCGGGGTGGGGAAGGCACCGCGACCCGCACCCTCGGGCTTCTGGGGGGCATTTTCGCCTATGCCGCCGATTGCGGTATGATTGACATAAGCCCGGTTCTAGGCGTGAAACGCTTTGCAGACAAAAAAGGCAGTAGGTATCTGAGCCAGCAGGAGCTTCTGGCCCTTGGCAAAGCCCTCCGAATGGCAGAAGCAGAGGGAGAGAACAGCACTGCGCTGGCAATCATCAAACTTCTCATTTTTACAGGGGCGCGCAAGGGCGAGATCGAGGCCTTGAAGTGGGGGGAAGTGGATTTCACTACGGGTTATCTAAAACTTGCGGATTCTAAAACTGGACAGAAGGCAATCCCGCTGAATGCGGGAGCCTTGCAGGTCTTGAATGAACAGAGGCGAATTGAGGCAAGCGATTATGTGTTCCCGGCTTATCGGGGTTACGGTCACTATAAGGGGACGCCAAAAGTGTGGGTGCAGGTCCGTACTATGGCTGGCCTTCAGGATGTCAGGTTGCATGATTTGCGGCACAGTTTTGCCAGTATTGCGGTTTCCGGTGGCGCAAGCTTACCGATCATTGGCGCATTATTGGGGCATGCGCACAGTGCAACGACACAGCGTTACGCACATTTGAGCGATGATCCCCTGCGCGCCGCCAGCGAAGCAGTAGGCAACCAGATTGCTGCTGCCATGCAGTCTGGTTCAGCTTCTAATGTCGTTAGATTGAGTAACGATATTTCAAAATCGGGTGCGGTAAAATAAGATGGCTGCTTATAGCCTATTCGCAAGCCAGTGACCTTGAACATATTTTGAAAAAGACACCATCAACTCAATCGCACCACTTTTACAAATAGCCGATTTGTCCCGAATCGCCGGACGGATAAAGGAGTTTATATTGAGCATGGATAACGATCCTGACGACATTTCTGAACAGGGTAATTCCAGCGTCTCCAAAAATCTTAGCAGGGTGTTTAAAGACGATCCTACAATCGATCACTATCTGCGACTGAGACGTGAAAATCCCGAAGAAGAAATAGAGGTCGCTATATCTGGCGGGATGGAGTTTTTAATTTTTAAGCTTACCTTACTCGAGAAATTTGGTATCGATCCCATGCGGTTTGCTGGCATCCTTGACGCCGATGCCGGAGATATATCGGAGCTTAGCCTGTTGCTTCTCAAACACCTTGTTGAACGCAAAAAAGCCGAAGGGACCGGAGAAACACATTTGGTAGGTAGAGGTAGAGCAATCAGCGATAGTCAGGTAAATTATATGATTACCACTATGCTCGATGCAATGAGTTGGACAGGTGAACTAACGATCTCACGCGACCTAATCGTGCTCATCCGCCATCAGCTTGGTGGTGGACCAAGTAATGATATCTCCAAGGGGCTTGAATCTGATAAATTGAAAAAAGCTGCAGTATATACTGGCGCGCAGCTACTCGAGCAGGGCCAGGTTTTTTCGAAACTCGTATCTGATGAATTGAAAAAAGCTGGAGTACTTACAGGCGCGTACCTACTCGAGCAGGGTCAGTTTTTTTCGAAACGTAACATCGCTTCAATTCTAAACGTGAATGTTTCCACCATCTCTCGGATGTATCCAGGAAATACATTGGTTCAGAAATCGACTGAAATACTGGACTTAATGAAGCAAATTCATAAATCAGAAACCCCTTTTGCCTATCTAGCTAAAAAAAGGAATTTCAAAGAAGATCGCTCAGAATAGTGTTGCATACAAAACCGTGTGCGCAACACCCTTCGTGTTCCCTAACTAGGCATCACCTGCCGGGGTGTTCCGGCTGATTCTTGGTGATAGACAGATGAACACGAAAACAGCTTCCTCTTTTTTGAATACTCCCAAAGCCGCTGATTGGCTGGCGCTTTCAACCAGCACGCTGACCAAGCTCCGCCTTACAGGCAAGGGACCAGTCTACTCCAAACTTGGACGGCGCGTTGTCTATCGGATTTCTGATCTGGATGATTGGATTGAGGCGCATCGACATAAGTCCACGTCTGAATATGGCGTAAAGGCCGGTTGAAGCCAGTGGTGACACACAAGGCCAGCGGCAGGCCTAATTTCCGAACATATATGGACGCCGCGTTCTCTGCGCCCGGCGATCTTGTCGCGTGGACTGACGCGCTGTGGCTGACATGCGCATAAGGAAGCCCGCCCCCGGCGGCAACCGGGCAACGGGCGATGAATATAACTTGAACGGTTCCGTTTATAGCCCAAAACTCTCTGAAACCCAAGCCCAGACATATGCGCGACGGCTTGGCGGCAATCATTTTGGCAACAATATCAACTGTCCTGGGCCAGGGCATGGACCGCGTGACAGATCGCTATCTGTCAAACTTGATTCCCACGCGCCTGACGGCTTTCGGGTGCATTCATTCGCGGGTGACGATTGGAAGGCGTGCCGGGATCATGTCAAAGCGGCCCTGGGATTGCAGACTTATCAAGCCTACACGCCGCCTGCCCGGATATCGGTAACGCGTAATGTTGGAAGACGAGACACCGATAATTTCCTTACGGATTATGCAGAAAAAATCTGGAGGGAGTCACACCCGTTAAAGGGCACGATTGCCGAATCCTACCTTCGGGGTAGGGGCATCACTTGCCTCTTAACGGCGTCATTGCGTTTTGCTCCGGCCTGCTGGCACGCTACCGGCCAGCATATTCCGGCAATGGTGGCGCTGGTGCAAGGGTCCAGCGCAACCGCAGTACATCGCACCTATTTGCGTGCTGATGGTTTGGGCAAGGCTGAAGTGGCACCTAACAAGGCGATGCTGGGAAGCACTCAGGGCGGGGCAGTACGGCTCACCAATCACAGGCCGGGACCGCTTGTAGTGGCCGAGGGCATAGAGACCGCGTTGAGCCTTGCCAGCGGGCTTGTAAGTGAACCCGCGACCGTATGGGCAGCGCTTTCGGCTTCCGGCCTTCGGGGGCTGCGCCTGCCCGATCCGCCGGGACGGCTCATAATCGCCTCAGACGGGGATACACCGGGCCGCGACGCTGCGCATGCGCTGGCATTGCGGGCGCACGGGCTGGACTGGGCTGTGTCGCTTCTGCCCGCTCCTGACGGGTGTGACTGGAATGACATTTTGACCGTGAAAGGGCAGGCCATATGAACGCCGTGGAACCTATTCTGTTCAAGCCAGAAGGGCCGCAGCCGCTTTTGCGGGAAATCAAACCCGGTGCAGCCTATCCGCTAAATGCGCTTGGGTCGCTGCGCGATGCTGTGGAAGCGGTGCAGGGTCAGACATTGGCCCCGGTGGCAATCCCGGCGGCTTCTGCGCTGGCTGTGGCGTCACTGGCGGTCATGGGACACGCTGATGTACAGACCCTTGGCGGGCCGCGCCCGGTTTCGCTTTACGCGCTGACCATCGCACAGTCGGGTGAGCGCAAGTCGAGTTGCGACGCGCTCCTTATGGCCGCGCTGCGTGCGCATGAAAAAGAACAGACCAAAGAGCAGCACGCCGAAGTGGAAAACTGGAAAAATGTGTACGCACTTTGGAAAGGCGAGCGTGATCGCATTCTTGGGGAGGCAAAAAAGGGGAAGGGGGAAAAGCGCACTGCCTCAGAGGCTGATCTGCGCGCGCTTGGGCCGGAACCCGCCGCTCCCCCTTCTCCAGACCGGGTGGTGACGGAGCCGACTTATGAAGGGCTGACGCGGCTATTCGCCCATGGACAACCCGCTCTTGGCATATTTTCGGACGAAGGCGGGCAGTTTCTGGGCGGCTTCGCCATGTCGGCAGATAACCGGCAAAAGACGCTGGCTGCGCTGAATGATCTGTGGCAGGGGAACCCGATACGGCGTACCCGGCAAGGCGAAGGCTCGTTTACCCTGCATGGGCGGCGGCTGGCCATGCACCTGATGGTGCAGCCCGGCGTGGCGCGGGCTTTCATGGCGGACCCCATGGCGACGGATACGGGGTTTCTTTGCCGCTTCCTGATATGTGAACCGCTCAGTACCATCGGAACTCGGCTTCACGCCCTGACCCGGCGCGATGGCGCGGCGCTGACAGACTATTCAACGCGGCTGCGGGATGTGTTGGAAACGCCCTTGTCAATGGACCCCGAAACACGGGAATTGACCCCCCGCTTGCTGGCGCTGTCGTCTGGCGCTCGGGCGCTCCTTGTAAGGTTCTCCGATGTGATCGAAACAGCGCAGGCCCCTGGCGGTGATTTGGCGCACGTCACGGGATATGCGTCCAAATCGGCGGAACAGGCATGCCGAATTGCGGGCGTCCTTACATTGTGGGGGAATTTGAATGCATTCGAGGTGAGCGAAGACGCGATGGCGAACGGTGTCGCTCTGGCGCAATTTTACTTGTCTGAAGCCTCTCGGCTGGCCGACACGGCTAACATATCTGCGGAAATCGCAATTGCCGAGATCTTGCGAAAATGGCTTTTAACAGTATGGAAGGAGCCCGAAGTGCTGTTGCGCGACGTGGTGCGCCTAGCGCCAATCCGGGCATTGCGTGAAAGCCCTAAAGCCAGGGCCACTCTCACGCTTCTGGAAAGTCACGGATGGCTTGTACCGCTTGATCCCGGAACCGTGGTACGCGGGTCCGCCCGCAAACAGGCATGGCGCATCGTGCGGGGGGTTGGTGATGTGGTTTGATGTGCAGGCGGCTCTGACCGAAATCGAAGGGTATGAAACGCCCTTTTCGGAGCCTACCCCTCGCGCGACAATGGCGACAATGGCGACAACGGCGACAATGGCGACACAAGCCACCAAAACCCCACTGGCGTCGCACATGTCGCACATGTCGCATGCCCCTCAGGATTTAGGAAGTACGAATTCCGCACCATGAGATGAAGCTGACTGGCTCACCGGTTTTTGGGAGCGGGCAGGCGTTGCCGTGTTTGACGGTGGGCTGTCGCGCAAATGCGGGCGGCGGTTGACAATGGAGAAACCATGAGGATAATCCGGGCTGTTCAGTTTCTGAGTAACTGAATGCGACCTAAGATCGCTAATCCTCAATTGATAAATATCTTCATGCCTTTACGCGTGAAATTTTTCCATCTTTAAAATCATAAGAATAATTCACGACTGTCCCTTCCTTGATCTTCTCAATGGCCTCATCAATTACAAAAAGCGGTACCAGAAACCATTCACGCGGCACTATTGGAATTCCAAAACGATCTTTAATCTCAATGTTCAGCTTCGCTGACTCAAAAAATTTATGAATGAGCTTTTCCAGTTTTATCCGGTTGATATTTGAAAGTTCGTAGGTGGCGATCACTTCAACATCGGCCATCAAAAACGTGGGGTCTAGTTTAGCGTTTGCAATGCGCTTTTGCATATCGCCGCTGGTTACGCCAATCTTGTGAATGACATTTCGATTTTCTTTGATGTCCGGGTGCTCAGAATTGCTACGCAGCACATAGATTGTGCCGCTTTCAATATCGCCATCTTCAGCGCGATCAGAAAACAGCGGACCAGCGGACGGGTCAGTGATACGCCGCCCAGCCTCATCTTTGTACAAAGCCCTCTGAAGGGACCGGCGTAGCAGGTTGCTTTCGGTGCCATTGTCATAAATAACGCGCAGTCTGGCATCTGTTTCACCATTCGGTGCTTTGATTTCTTCTCCCGATTCAGCGACATAGGCCTTTTGGCCGCCAAGAATGAAGAATTCCCCCTGTTTGATCTGAGCGTTTTCCTTGAATTCACGGGTTTTGCGGACACCTGACTGCAATTCTTCCTGAACTTG
>CAYGGT010000085.1:0-6976 GCA_964349475.1 uncultured Rhodospirillaceae bacterium | reverse complement strand
TCTACGTTTCTTCACAAACGATGGAGCCGCGCTATTTTCAAGGGGAGCTGGTCTATGTCCATCCGGGCCGTCCGCCGGAAATGAACCGCGACTGCATCATCGAGATGAAAAACGGCGGATTTCTTCTCAAGCGGTTTTTGCGCCAAAACGAAGAAACAATCCACGTGGCGCAGTTCAACCCGCCGCTGGAAAAACACATCCCCCGCGCAGAAATCAAAGCGGTTTATGCCGTTGTCGGCCGGGGTTAACGCGCCAGCAGCGTGTGATAAAAATGAAACCCGGCGCCGGGCGTGGCCAGATCGTTGCTGAGGTAACAGCCGATCGGATACGTCGTGAAACCGACGGCACCGAGGGCAAAACCGTCCGCGAAAGTGCCCGTGAACAGCGTATCGTCAAAACCGCCGCCCTCGTCCTCAAGGATCGCCGCCGTATTCCCCAGGATTTTGTTGATCGCGGTGCAAACTTCAGTTTTCACCCATGGCATGATCAGCAATAGTTCCTCATTCTTCAAACCATCGGTCGCGCAGGTGGCATGGGCGCCGGGACCGACGTTATCGACACAGACATTGCCGGTCAGAATATAGCTCCCGACCAGCGCGCCGGTCGCCGGGTAAAACCCTGCCGTGGCAGCAGCAGCAGCAGCCGTATCCTGCGCCACCGCCGGCGGCGTTTGCAGGACCACGCCGCCGCCGTCGAGATCATAAATATTGCACCGGGCCACGGTATTGATCTGGGAAGCGAGACAGCCGTTTTGCAGCATGAGGTTCTGCACGGCGCCGTTGACTTTTTCGGCGTAGGCGATGATTTCCTGCGCGGCGAAGGTCGCGTCCTCCATCGAAATTTTTCCGGCCGGGCGGCTGGTGCGGCTGAACGTATAAGACAGGGCCGCGAACAGCACAATGCCGACCAGCACATAGAGCATGGCATTGCCGGACTGGTGGTTGAAACGCGGGTGGTTCATCGTGCTCATGATAGACGACTTTCTGAATGCAATAAAGCCCTGTATTTTCGAACGGATATGGAGTATTAATTTGACCATGAAAGAAGGCCTGCACATGATGGATTTGATACCTGGGGGGGGAGGAAGTGGTGGTGGTAGTGCCTTCATCAAGGACACCGACGAGCTGAAATTCGAACGGGACGTTTTGATGGCCTCGATGACCCGTCCCGTGGTCGTCGATTTCTGGGCGCCGTGGTGCGTCCCCTGCAAGCAGATGATGCCGGCGCTTGAAAAAGTTGTGAGCGAAACGGCCGGCGCCGTGCATATGGTTAAAGTCGATATCGATAAAAATCCGGGGCTGGCGCAGGCCCTGCGCATCCAGTCCGTGCCGACCGTCTATGCTTTTTTTCAGGGCAAGCCGGTTGATGCCTTCGCCGGCGCGCGTCCGGAACCGGAGCTACGGGTTTTCATCGACAAACTAAAGACCCTGACGCTTCCCGGCGCCGCCGCCGTGGCGCTGAACGCCGAACAAATCAAAAAAGTCATGGCGGAAGCGGAAAGCTTTTTCCAGCAAGGCAATTTCGACGAAGCCATGGCGCGCTACAGCGGCATCCTCGACGTCGATGGCGAAAACATGCAGGCGCTGGCCGGCATCGGCTGGTGCCTGTTGTCGCAAGGCGACGCCCCCAGCGCGCGGGAAATACTGACGCAGCTCTCCCCCGAACAGCAACAGTCCCCTTCCTTCCAGGGACTGCGCTTCATCCTGTCGCTGGAAACGCAGGCCGAAGGTCTGGAAGACACGCACGCGCTGGAACGAAAACTGCTTAAAAATCCCAAAGACCTTCAGTCCTGTTTCGATCTGGCGCTGCAACACCTGGCCGCCGGGCAGCTGGAGCCGGGGGTCGAAGCCCTGCTGACCCTGATCCGCCGCAACCGCGACTGGCAGGAGAAGAAAGCGCGGGTTTTCCTGCTGGAAATCTTTGCCGCGCTCGGCAACGCCCACCCGCTGACCCTGTCCGGACGGCGCAAGCTTTCGGCATTGCTGTTTTCATGAAAAAAGCCGACCCGAAACTGCTGGAAATTCTGGTTTGCCCCGTCACCAAGGCGCCGCTGGCTTACGACGCCGAAAAACAGGAACTCATCAGCCGTCAGGCGGGACTCGCCTTCCCGATCCGCGAGGGGATCCCCATCATGCTGGTCGATGAAGCAAGGAAAATTGAATGAGCGCAATATTTTTATTGATCCTGGCCGCCGTTTTCTCACTCGTTTTCTCAGGGGGCATACCGCCCGCGCAAGCGACGACGCTCAATGAAGCGCTGGCCGAAGCCTATCAGAAAAACCCCGACATCGAAGCGGCGCGCGCGGAGCTGAAAAGCACGGAAGAGCTGTACATCCAGTCACTGGCGGGATTCAAGCCGTCCGTGACGGCGCTGGCGGATTACACCTCCGACCGCGACAGCGACGCGAAAGTGCTGGCGCTGGAAATGACGCAGCCCGTTTTCAGCGGCGGCAGAACACTGGCGAGCCTTGATGAATCCGACAACAGGATAAAAGCCGGCCGCGCCAGGGTGCGGCTGGCGGAACAGCAGGTGCTGCTCGATGGCGTCAGGGCCTATATGGCCGTGCTCCGCGATCAGGAGATCGTCGATCTCAGGCTCAACAACGAAACAGTCCTGGAAAACCAGCTGCAAGCGTCCCGCGCACGCTTCAAGCTGGGGGACATCACAAAAACAGACGTCAGCCAGGCTGAATCGCGCCTGGCGCGGGCGACCGCAGACCGCATCTCCGCGCAAGCGACGTTAGAAAGAGGCGGGGCTTTCTTTGAAAAAGTAATCGGCCTGCCGCCAGAAAACCTGCAGAAGCCGGCGGCGACCGCCGCCCTGCCCGCCACGGACGGGGCGGCGCTGGATCTTGCCGAAAAAAACAACCCCGCCCTCGTCCTCGCCCGCCATACCGAAGATGTGGCCAGGGCTTTGACGCGTGGCATCGAAGGCGAACGCCTGCCGGCGATCGGCCTGACAGGATCGTTGGGCAAAACGTATAATCCGGTCGGCGCGGCACGGGACGAAGAAACCCGATCCGTCGGCATTCGCGCCACACTGCCGCTTTATACCGGCGGCGCCACGGTTTCGCGGATCCGGCAATCCCGCCAGATTGAAAACCAATTGCGCATGATCACGCAAAGCACCGCCCGCAGCGTGCATCAATCGGTGATAGACGCCAAGGCAAGGCTGGCCGCGGCGGAAGCAGAAAGCAAGGCGCGTCAGGCGCAGATTAACGCCGCCAAACTGGCGCTCGACGGCGTCAGGGTTGAATCAGACGTCGGCTCCCGCACCATGCTCGACCTGCTGGATGCGCAGCAGGAATATCTGGACGCCAAGGTCGCTTATGTCGGCGCGGAAACCGACCGGATCATCGCCGCTTATGCCTTGCTGGCAGCGGTCGGCAGCCTGACGCCGGAGCGCCTGAGTCTCGTTTTTCCAGAAAAGAAAAAGGAATAAACTGACTCGCTTTTTTAAATGCAATACCCTAATAATATGTACATGGCAGACGTCAAGACAGAGCAAGAACCGTCGATCGAAGAAATTCTGGAATCTATCCGGCAGATTATTTCTGAGGATGGCGCGACCCCGGCGGAAGCATCACCCCCTGCGCCAAAACCAGCTGCCCCATCACCCGTGCTGGATCTCGTGGAAAAAGTCACGCCAACGCCTGCTCCAGTCTCTCCGCCCGCTCCCCCGCCCGCTCCAATTCCGCCGCCGCCTTCACCCGTCGCAGAAACAGTGGATACAGTCATGGATCAAAACACACCGGATTCAAGCAGCCTCATGTCCGCGCAAACCGCGGACGCCGCCAGCGACGCGCTTTCAAAAATTCTGGTGGGCAACGTCGCCGTCGAACGAGACAATGTGCCAGGGCGCGTCGGCCCGGTGACTTTGGAAGAAATGACGCTCGATATCATGAAACCGATGATCAAAACCTGGATCGACCGCAACCTGCCCGGCATTGTCGAGAAAGCCGTCCAGAAAGAAATCGAAAAACTCTCCCGCCGCGCGACGGACCGTTAAAAACCCGCGCCGGTATATTGACATAATTTAATTTACAATGCATAATCATCGCCTGTTGAGGAATAGATTCACCAATTAAGTTTTTGGCGATGACGGCAAAGGAATTTCATGTCAACCAGACGCGCAATAACAAGACTGATGCTGGCCACCGCTTTCGGGGCGGCTGTTGCCGGTGACGCGGGCGCCCAGGCGCGCGCCGATATCCCGCTGCCAAGCTGGGAACAAGACCCAAAATTCGCCGAAATTGCCATTGATGCAAGCTCCGGAACAGTTCTTTATGGTCACAACGCCACGGCGCGGCGGCATATCGCTTCTCTCACCAAAGTCATGACGGCCTATCTGGTTTTCGAAGCCTTTGCCGCCGGCAAGCTGACACCCGATCAGGCCCTGCCCGTTTCGGCCAGGGCGGCGGCGCTCTACTCAAAAAAGCTGCCGCTGACCGCAGGGCAGACAATGAAGACGCGCGAAGCGCTCAACGCCATAACCTCCATCTCTTCCAACGGCGCGACGGTTGTTCTGGCAGAAGCAGTGGCGGGCAGCGAAAGCGCCTTTGCCGACAAGATGACAGAAAAAGCCAAAGCGCTCGGCGCCGCCAATACCGTGTGGAAAACCTCAAGCGGGCTCACGGCCGAAGGTCAGTTCAGCACCGCTTATGATATTGCCATCGTTTTTGCAGCCTTGAAACGCGACTATCCCGCCGCATTTGAAAAATATTTTTCGGCCAGAACCGTGACCGTCAGGGGCGTGGAACGCGGGAACTGTTCCTACTGCGGTTCTTTTAACATCGTGGGGCATAAATCCGGCTTCACCAATGCGGCCGGTAAATGCTGGATGGCGGCGACGGAAAACGGCCCGTCATCGCGGATCATCGTCAGCCTCGGCGCGCCGGCCAACCCGAAAACTCCTTCGCTCGCCGCCAACCGGGTCTTGAAAATCGCCAGCGCCTTGCAGAAAAATCCCTGACCCGCGCGCCGGGCGGCGTGCCGACGCCATGCAGTCGCGGGGACGATGAAAGGATTGAATGATTAAATGGTTAAATGGTTAAGCTCCGCACAGGACGGACAGACAGCCCGTCCCTCCTGTTATCATAGTACTGATACCCGTCGCTGAGGCGCTGGCACCGCGCAGAGCCATCGAGGATGCCGGGCGAGGACGACCAGTACCAACCGTTGGGATACGAACCGCTTACATCAAATCCACCAATCTTCGCCTTGTTGTTGAAGATTGCATTCAGAACATCCGGTTGCCCGTTGCGGTCGTTGCAGCCGGGCGGCACCATCCAGTCGTCGTGACCGTGGGCTTTTGAGTTTCCGGCGTATTCAGCAGCCCCGTTAAAGCTCAACGAAAGTCTCCTGCCACTTCCGTCTTGAGCATCATTGGCGGCTGCAAACCAGTCCTTTGTCGTCCCGTCTTTGCTTTTGAAACGACCAAGATAAAACGTGCCGTCTTCCATTCTGTCGCCAGCTTTCGGCTCGACGGCAGGGGCGACGATTGCGCAATACGCTTTTAAATCTATCGGTGAAGAGCCTTCATCTATTTTGTCGGCAAGTTCTGCATAGGGCAGAGATAACATGACGGTTGTACCGGATTGCAGGGCAATGACTGACTTATCAGCCCCGGCCCCCTCCAGATGGTCAATCATGGAAGCGCGGAAAGAGTAGGGTTCAACCTGATTGGTGATGGCTGAGACCCGCAAAACTTCTATCCGGGGATCATCGGATATGTGACGAAAATTTTTGTTGAAAAGAACAACTTTCTTCTCAGTGTTCTCGGTCATATTCGTCATCCTTTCAATAAAATCGCCGATTGATGGTGCCACCATTGTTCGTTTCGATGTGCCAAGGCATCAAATTAACCGCGGGCTATACCACGGTATTCGACAACAATCGGAAGCCCATCTTTAAATTTCTTTGGAATATCGCTGACATCGGATTTATCTCCCTTGACCAGCGTTATATGATATTCCGGGTCGCCGGTTTTATCGTTAAACACGACACCGTGACCCTGTATCCGATGCGTTTGGGCGATGGCATTGAATTCTTCTGCATGCGTTTCCATTAAGCCAACGCTCGCCTCATGTTGGTTTTTATAAGGGGAAGGAAGTTTAGGTTTTGCAGGGGGAGCTGTTTTGATAACCTTGTTCAGTATTTTGTTGATAGCGCCTGCAATGAAATCTGGCAGCATGAATTTTCTCCTTCTAAAAGAAAACGGATCGGGTCGAGTGATAACATTAGAAGATTTTATTTGCAATAAAAAATTAAAAATCTCTTAAATAACAATGAGATATGTTGATGGGCCCGGGGAGACGGATTGAGAACCCAGCCCGCCCACCGCCAGCCGGGCATGATCACTTCCTGTTTTTAAATGCTTTATTCTTTTTCCTTGTCGCGAATAAAACCAATCTGCCGCTTTGGCGGCACCGGTGGCTCCATGATCTGGCGGATCGCGTCAAAGACGATCCGGAATTTCTTATCGTATTTCCGCTCCATATCATTGAGCCGGCGGGAGAGGTCTTTGTGGGCAATCATCGCCTCGCGCATCTTCACAAAGGTTTGGATGATGCCGATATTGACCTGAGTGGCACGCTTGCTACGCAACACGCTGGACAGCATGGCAATGCCTTGTTCAGTGAAAACATAGGGAAGATAGCGGCGGCCACCATGACTTGAGATGCCAATTTGGCTTCTCAAGTTTTCAAGTTCTATCTCATTGATTTGGAACATAAACCCATCAGGAAAGCGTTCCAGATTGCGTTTGACGGCTCGAACCAAAGCCCCAGTCTCAACGCCGTAAAGCTCGGCCAGATGTCTGCAAGACTTTGCAAGATATAGACGTATTTCATTTTTCTATCGCTCTCAACTACGCCAGTCCGCCTACGCTACGCTTCGGCGTGACAGCCTTCGCCGTTGCGAGGCTGGCTTGCCAAGCCGAAGCTGCGTAGCGGCAAAGGCTGGTGGGCCCGGAGGGA
>CAYGGT010000084.1:0-7194 GCA_964349475.1 uncultured Rhodospirillaceae bacterium | reverse complement strand
CTCAGTGGTAGAGCGCTTGGTTGTGGTCCAAGATGTCGTGGGTTCAATCCCCATCAGTCGCCCCATTGTTATAATGGGGCCAAATCCCAGCTTCCTAAGCCGCCTTGCAAGCTGCCGGTGACTGAAAACGCTGCTCGGCAATGCAATCGGCGGCGGCGGCGGTGGAAATACCGTCGGCTTCAGCGCGACGGAAAATTGATTCCGAGGTTTCATCAATCTTGCCGACATGCGCGATCACCGCCGCGCGGTCGTAAGCTTTGCCGGCTGTGCGCGCCATATGTTCATAGTAAACATTGATCAACCCGCCGGCGTTAATCACGTAGTCCGGCGCGTAAAGAATTTTTTTATCGCGCAACATGTCGCCATGTCGCATTTCAGCCAGTTGATTATTGGCGGCGCCGGCGACAACCTTGGCTTTCAGCAGCTTGACCGTCGCGTCGTTCAGGATGGCCCCCAGCGCACAAGGCGCGAAGACATCGACATCCTGACTGTAAATATCGTTCAATCCCACGGCCGTCGCGCCGAATTCCTTGACCGCGAGAGCGATTTTTTCCGGCTGCATATCGGTGACGAAAAGCTGCGCGCCGTCAGCGGCGAGCATGCGGCATAGATTATACCCGACATTGCCCAGCCCCTGCACGGCAACTTTCAGCCCTTTGAAATCGCTGCGATGCAAACGAAAGCGCACGGCGGCTTTCAGCCCGGTGTAAACGCCAAGCGCCGTTGTCGGCGACGGGTCGCCGCTGCCTTCGTTGCCGCCGCCATGCGCAATGCCCACGACATGCGCGGTCTGGCTGTGAATGGCGTTCATGTCTTCAACGGTTGTGCCGACATCTTCGGCCACGATGTAACGGCCCTTGAAAGTTTCAACCGCTTTGCCCATCGCCCGCATCAGGTCTGGCGTCTTGATCTTTTTGGCATCGCCGATGATGACGGATTTGCCGCCGCCGAGCGGCAGGCCGGTGATCGCCGCTTTATACGTCATGCCGCGCGACAGGCGCAGAACATCGCGCAGCGCCTGCTCGTCGCTTTCATAGGCCCACATCCGGCAGCCGCCAAGCGCCGGGCCAAGGTGCGTGTTGTGAAGGGCGATAATCGCTTTCAGGCCGGTCTTGTCATCGTAAAAGAAAGATATCTGCTCATGCTGGTGAAATTCTGTATGGCTGAACACGGACATGCCTATTCCTCTTTTTGCTACATTTGTCATGAATCACCCTGCCTGTTAAATGTTTAAAAGTCTCTAACGGTCTCGCAGATTTTAGGTATTTCTGCAATAATCAGAATTGATAAATGGCGTTTTGATTGAAAATTACCCTGTCTGTCCAAGTTTTAAAAAAGAAAAACAAGGATATGGCATTTTGCGCTGCAGCAATAATAACGCCGTCATTTCGCTGGGGAATGTCTGGCAAGCCTGCTGATGATTTGTTCCGCCTGAACCCTTTCCGGCGAAAAATCATCGGGTCCGCCCGCCTGCACCGGGCGATCCGCGAACTTGCCGAGGCTGATCAGCCGGTCATACATCACCAGCGCCCCGGCCACGCCGACGTTGACGCAGAACTTCATCGGGATTTTTATTTTGTAATCGCAGCGCGCCAGCATGGCATCGGAAATATTTCCCATCTCCCTCCCCAGCACATAAATGGCGCGTTGCGGATGGCGAAAACTGGGAAGCTCGATGGCATCCTCTAAAAACTCGACGCCCACCAGCGCCGTCTGGTACGGCAGCAGCAGGTCATCGGGCTTTTGAAAATTATAGAACGGGATATGATCGAAAGCGCCGGACGTATCCGACGCCTGCATCGCTTTTACATCGACTTCCGGGCTGACGGTAAAGAAAAAGCTGGCCCCGAATGAATGCGCCGAGCGCAACAGATTGCCGACGTTCATCGGTTTCGAGATTCCTTCCACGCCAATGCCGAAATAACCGCGGGTCACGACTTCAACACCTCTAAATCCTTGTACAGCGCCAGCGCTGCCGGGTTGGCGAGCGCTTCGATATTCTTGATCGGGCGGTTATGAATGACTTCGCGCACGGCAAGCTCGGTGATCTTGCCGCTTTTGGTGCGCGGAATATCGGCCACGGCAATCACCCGGGCCGGCACATGGCGCGGCGACGCGCCCTCACGGACAGTCTTCTTGATTTTATTGATCAAAAGCTCGTCAAGCGCCGCGCCCGCTTTTAATATCACGAACAAAATCACCCGCACATCGCCTTCCCAATCCTGCCCGACGGCGATGCTTTCCTTGATTTCCGGCAGTTGTTCGACCAGGCGATATATCTCGGCGGTGCCAATACGGACGCCGCCGGGATTAAGCGTCGCGTCGGAGCGGCCGTGAATGATCAGCCCGCCGTTTTCCGTCCATTCGCACCAGTCGCCATGACACCAGACGCCGGGAAATTTCTCGAAGTATGCCTTGCTGTATTTTTCGCCTTGCGGATCGTTCCAGAACCCGACCGGCATGCAAGGGAAAGGCGTCTTGCACACCAGCTCGCCTTTGCCTTGCGGCAATGCCTTGCCGTTTTCGTCGAAAATATCGACATCCATGCCAAGCCCAGCACCTTGAATCTCGCCGCGATAGACCGGCGACAACGGATTGCCGAGCACGAAACAGGACACGATATCCGTTCCGCCGGAAATAGACGCCAGATGCGCTTCCGGCAAAATATGCTCATATATATAGTCAAACCCTTCATGCGCCAGCGGAGACCCTGTCGAAGTGATCATGCGCACGCTGTCCAGATCAAAGTCTTTGGTGTCTACGCAATTCGTGCGCAGCGCGTCGATATATTTCGCGGAGGTGCCGAACAACGTGCATTTATATTTCTCGGAAAATTCGAACAGCATATAGCCGTCGGGATAAAACGGCGCGCCGTCGTAAAGCAGCAGCGTCGCCTCAGAGGCCAGCGCGCTCACCAGCCAGTTCCACATCATCCAGCCGCAGGTGGTGAAATAAAACACCCGGTCATCGCGGCGGATGTCGCAGTGCAGCTGGTGTTCCTTGAGATGCTGGAGCAGCGTGCCTCCCGCACCATGCACAATGCATTTCGGAATCCCGGTCGTGCCGGAGGAGAACATGATATAGAGCGGCTGGTTGAAGGGGAAGCGTTCGAAGGGTATGGTCTGGGGGGTGAATTTGTCTTTGAAGGAATCAAAATCAACCGTGTCATCCCCTGCCGCCGTCGCGGCGATGACAGAGGGGGGGAAGACGTACTGAACAATCACCGTCTTCTTCACCGACGGCAGGCGCGCCGCCACTTCTTTCAGCTTGTCACGGCAATCGATTTCCTTGCTGTTGTAGTAATAGCCGTCCACGGCGAACAAAACTTTCGGCTCGATCTGGCCGAAGCGGTCGAGCACGCCCTGCACGCCGAAATCCGGGGACGCCGACGACCAGATGGCGCCAAGGCTCGCCGCCGCCAGCATCGCCATGATGGCTTCCGGCATGTTGGGCAGGTAACCGGCAACACGGTCGCCGACACCGACGCCCTCTGCCTGCAGGGCCTGCCGCAACTGGCTGACCTGATCGTAAAGTTCTTTATACGTGATGCTCCGTTCAACGCGATCCTCGCCCTTGAACACCAGGGCAACGGCATCATCGCGGCGGCGCAGCAGGTTTTCAGCGAAATTAATTTTACTATCGGAGAAAAAACGCCCGTCCTGCATCCGGACTCCGGGCTGGTAAATTATTTTTCCCTTATCGCCGATCACGCCGCAGAAATCCCAGACTTGCGACCAGAAATCTTCCATGTGCTCGACCGACCAGCGCCACAGGCGGTGATAATCCGCTTCTTGACGAAACGCATGCATCCGGGAATTCATCACCCGGTCGTAGGTCGGCTTCCATTTCAAGGAATAATCGATCGTCATGCCCCCGGATCCAGCCCCCATTCCCTATAGCGTTCCGGGTCGTCCGCCCAGTTTTCACGGACCTTGACGAAGAGGCTGAGATGCACGCGGCGCTCGAATATTTCTTCGAGTTCCTTGCGCGACGCTTCGCCAATTTTTTTAATCTGCGCGCCGCCCTTGCCGAGGATGATGGCTTTTTGCGTGTCGCGCATGACATAGACGACCTGGCTGATTTTCACGCTGCCGTTGTCGAATTCTTCCCAGGTTTCGGTTTCGACGGTGGAGGCATAGGGCAGCTCTTTTTTCAATTGCAGGAAAATTTTTTCACGAGTGATTTCGGCCGCAAGCAACCGCATCGGCATGTCAGAAACCTGGTCTTCATCGAACATCCAGGGGCCTGCGGGCATTCTGGCGGCGATCTCCTCCAGCAGCCGGTCGACGCCGTCGCCGCTCAACGCCGAAATCATGTAAACATCGGTGAATACGCCGGTCGCATGCAATGCGGAAGCGATGGTCAAAAGTTTGTCCTTGTCCACCACGTCAACTTTATTCAGAACCAGAACCGCCTGGCGTTTTTGTTCTTTCAGCTTATCGACAATCGCCTGGCTTTCGGCGTTGATCTTGCCGCGCCAGCATTCAACGATCAGCAGAATGATTTCCGCGTTATCCGTGCCTTGCCATGCCGCCGAAACCATGGCGCGGTCAAGGCGCTTTTGCGGCGTGAAAATACCGGGCGTGTCGATAAACACCACCTGTGTCGCACCCTTGTTGACGATCCCCATCACGCGGGTGCGCGTGGTCTGAACCTTGGGGCTGACGATCGACACTTTCGATCCCACCAGCTTGTTGATCAGCGTCGATTTGCCGGCGTTGGGCGCGCCGATGATGCTGACAAAGCCGCAGCGTTTTTCTTTTTTTGGCGTCACTCTTCAATCCCTATTATTTCCAGCATTTTCGCCGCGGCAATTTTTTCAGCGGCGCGCTTGTTGGCGGCAATGGCGGAGGCTTTTCCGACCCCCGCCACGGCCACCTCGATTTCAAACTGCGGCGCATGATCCGCGCCGAGCTTGCCGACCTGCGTATAAACCGGCAGCGGCAGGGATTTTTCCTGCGCCCATTCCTGCAGTCTGGATTTCGCGTCTTCCGGCGGCAGAAGTTGTTCCAGCAGCATCCCGCCCCAGTGTTTGCGCACGAAACCATAGGCGGCATCAAACCCGCCGTCGCGGTAAATGGCGCCGAGCAGGGCTTCCAGCGCATCGGACAATATCGTTTCCTTTTCGTGTCCGCCCGATTTCATTTCGCTGACGGAAAGTTTCAGATGGGCCGCGAGGCCGATCTCCCGCGCCACCCGCGCCAGCGCGCCTTGCTGCACCAGCCCGGTATGGCGCTTGGCAAGACTGCCTTCATGCGCCGCCGGAAACGTGTTAAACAGCAGATCGGCGATCGCCAGCCCCAGCACCCGGTCGCCGAGAAACTCCAGACGTTCGTTATCGCCGTTATTGTCTTGCAGGCTCGCATGAATCAAAGCGGTTTCAAGAAGACCGCGGTCGGAAAACGTATAGCCGATTTTATTTTCGAGAGTCATATCTTTTGAATGCGCTTGAAAATCCGGCTGTACCGGACGGCCTGCGGCCATTTGACCAGTTTGCAGCCGATGCTCTTGGCCAAAGCCAGGGTGCCTTCCCGGTCGCAGGCATCGCCGATCCCTTCGGTGGAAAAGAAAATAAACCACGCGCGGCCAATGAGGTTTTCGGCTGGAATGAAGCCCACTTCCCCCAGCACCCGGCTGTCGAGCGAGCTGTCGCGGTTATCGCCCATCGCAAAATAATGCCCTGCAGGCACGGTATGTTCGGGCGTGTCGTCCAGGCGTTCCATGTCCGATATCTCGTAGATATAGTGCTCGACGCCGTTCGGCAGGGTTTCGATGTACCGCTTGTAAAGAGAAGTGCTGCCGTCGGCGGTGATGCTTTCGGAATTGCGGAAGTCGCGCATCACCGGTTTGCCGTTGATGTTCAGGATGCCACCCTTGACCTGGATCTTGTCGCCGGGCAGGCCGATGATCCGCTTGATATAATCAATGCCGGTTTTTTTCGGCTGGCGAAACACCGCGATGTCGCCGCGCTTGGGATCGGCGCCGAAAATCCGCCCGTCAAACTGGATCAGGCCCATCGGGAAAGAATACCGGCTGTACCCGTATGAATATTTTTCAACGAACAGATAGTCGCCGATCTGCAACGTCGGCAGCAACGAACCGGAGGGGATATTGAAAGGCTCGAAAGCGAAAGAACGGATACAGAGCGCGATCAGCGCCGCCATCGCCATCGCCCGGATCAGGCCGAAAACATCGTCCCCGTCTTTCTCTTTCGGTTTTATGATTGCGACGTTCTCGTTCATATTGCCCTTCTTCATGCGGAGATCACGACAAACGCCAGCGCCATCGGTGCATCGTCCGTCAGACTGACGTGCACCAGGGGAGTCATACCCTCTGGCGTTATAGCGGTCAAACGGTCTTTGGCGCCGCCGGTCAGCAGCAGTGACGGCTGCCCGTCGGAATTGTTGGAAACAACGATGTCTTTCAAATAGATATCCCCGCGAATACCAAGGCCGAGCGCCTTGGCGCAAGCTTCCTTTGCCGCCCATCTTTTGGCGTAGCCGGCGGCCCGCAAGGCGACGTCGCCGTTGGCGGATTTTTCGACTTTTGCACGCTCGTCCGCGCTAAAACACCGGTCGATAAACCGGTCCCCGCCCTCTTGCAGGATTTGTGCGATGCGCTCGATATTCACCAGATCTGTCCCGATACCCAGAATCAATTATTTTTCCTAATGTTTTGAAGGCGGCGGCGCCTTGTTTCTTTATACCCTTTAACGGCATGACGGACAAAGAAGAAGCTGACAGCCCCCGACACAATAACAGCCGGAAGGCAGCCAAGAGACATGGGCAGCAAGAGTTCCAGCGGCTTATCCAGCAAATCTGCCCACGTAAACGGATGGACCGAAGACACGGTTTCGCGCCCGGACTGACCGAGCATAGCCACCCCGGCTTTATATGTGCCCATCCAGATCAAAGGAAGGGTCCACGGGTTGCCTGCAACCACAGTTCCCAAAACCATTGCCATGAGCGATCCCCTTAAAATCCAGGCGATGATGCTCCCCATCAGCAGGTGAAAGCCGATAAAAGGCGTGAAAGAGACAGCCACCCCGGTCGCAAAACCGGCGGCGATGTAATAAGGGGTGCCGGACAGGCGTCCGATACGATGCCGATAATATAATATCAGGCGCCTCCCTGTCATCAAGGGCCAAACCATTTTTTTTATTTTCTTCCACATAGATGAAGACCTACCTGCTCC
>CAYGGT010000083.1:3182-7397 GCA_964349475.1 uncultured Rhodospirillaceae bacterium | reverse complement strand
ATTGCATTCTTTAAAGGAACAAGATTGTAAAAATATATTGTCTTTCCTTTGCAGTTTTCATGCTGGGGTGTGAAGGCTGCCCGTATCAGCCCGGACTGGCGTTGGCAGCGTTCCGTTGTCCAGCCGTGAGGGGGGGGGCTGTTGACGAGCACTTTCACTGTCCCCAAGATCGTCGGAGACCTCTGGCCGAGTGCGTGGAAGCCGTGCGGAGAAAGTTGTACCTTTGGCTTCACTCGATGATACATTTATTTTCCCACCATGAGCCTCGACAATCTCTTTGGCGATAAAAAGACCAAGACCGAGACTTGTAGAGGCGCTTTTCTGTTGTTTTTCTCCCTTGCCTCTTGTCATGGCGTCAAAGATCGTCGAAATAATAGCTGCTGGAATTGCTGCCCCCTCATTATGAACGGAAAGCAGCACTTCTTGGCGTTCCCCATTTGCAACTATCTTGATTGCAGAAGCCTTTCCTCCATGCTGAACAGCATTTCCAATCAGATTCGACAGGACTTGGCCAATGCGCGAGCCATCCCACTCCCCTTCGAGATCGCCTGTAGCTTCAGCAGAGATGTTTCGGTCAGGATGTGTGGCTTGGGCTTCATTTACGGCCTGCTCTACAGCTGTCCGCATGTCCATTGGTTTGGGGTCGATGGGTATGCCTTTTCCAAGACGAGCGCGGACAACGTCAATAAGATCGGAAACCAGCTTGGTGATACGGGTCGTGCTGGTACTTATCTGGCTGACCAACATCTTTTGCTTTTCATCTAGGTTTCCCAGTCTCTTTAACACTTCTGCGGATTGCGAGACTGCGCTGAGCGGGTTACGAAGGTCGTGAACGAGAGTGCCCAAAAACAGGTCACGGGAACTATCTATTCTTTCATTGTAACGGGAGAGTCCTTCGGAGAAGATCTGATCGATGGCCTCGTTAAATCTGATAATCTCCAGATAGTCCTGATCCGTTCTTGTGCGCTCACGTTCCCATAGCCTGATAACGCTTGCACGAAGGGCGCGGAACTCAGACAGAATTTCAACGCTGTTGAAACCATCCATAAACCGCACGTCAGCGTGAGTTTCAGCCATGCTGTCGCCCGCGCCTCCCGCTTTAACGCCTTCTCCTTTAGATTTTTCTCTCTGTTCTTGTTTGGTCTGCGCCGAATCCAGGTCATCCACAATAAATTTGAGAATGCCGCTGATGTGATCGCGCAAACCGGCAAGATCCATATGCCGAGCGGGCAGGATATGCTCTCGAGCAAAGCATACCCAATCATCGGTTATGGCTTCTTTATTTTCTTGGATAAATTCTGACAATCTCATAAAAAATAACTCCTTTGAAACTCCAACGCCTCGGCAGCGCTTCGGGTTCGTATACCAGTGAAGGTAAGGGCTGTTTTTGTATTTGAGTGTGGTCAGAAATCGGAACTCTTCTGCCTATCACTATACCCCGGCGCTCAGTCACCGGCTTTTTTTATGGAGGAACACCCTACCGCCACGCCGCCAGCGCCTTAAGGCGCCGCCACGTTGACGCTGTAATCACGCGCAAGTTTATACAGCCCGCCGGCCGTGCCCATGCCAACGGCCTTGAATTTCCAGCCTGCCCCTTCGCGGCTGAGTTCGCCAAAGATAAAGCCGTTGTCGCCAGAGGCGTCTTCACTCAAATCGAACCGCGCCAGTTCGACGCCAGTATCCAAGTTGACGATACGGATATAGGCATCTTTGACCAGGCCGAAATTTTGCTGCCGTTCTTCGGCGTCATGGATCGTCACAGTGAAAGAAACTTTTTCGACTCCGAAAGGCAGGGTATCAAGATCAATTTCGATCTTTTCGTCATCTCCGTCGCCGTCGCCTGTCGTGTTATCGCCGAGGTGCTTGATGGACCCGCCTTCGGATTCAAGATTGTTGTAGAAAATAAAATCGGTGTCGTAACGCACGCGATTTTCACGGTTGAGCAAAAAGGCGCTGGCGTCCAGATCGACCGGAAAACCATCCTGCTGTTGCGGCACACTCCACCCCAAGCCGATAAGCGCGCGGTGCAGCCCCGGATCGACTTTCATCAGGTCGATTTCCTGGCCTTTTTGCATGTGCGACGCGGCGTTGCTCATATCACTTTACCTTCTTGAGGATCAACAAAAGATTCTGCATGTCTTCGGGCAGCGTCGCCTTCAGACTGATCTTATTTTCGCTGATCGGATGAATAAATTCAAGAGCTGCGGCATGCAGCGCCTGACGGGGGAAAGCCAGCAACGCGGCGGCAAGGGTCGCATCAACTTTGTTAAGGCGTAAAAATTTCTCGGCTGCACCGCGCCCATAAACCGGATCTCCCACCAGCCAGTGCTGCACATGCGCCATGTGCACGCGAATCTGATGCGTGCGGCCGGTCTGCAACCGGCATTCGACCCGCGAAGCGATCAGCCCGAAATTGTCGAGTCTTTTATAATCCGTCACCGCCTCCTTGCCGCCGGAAGAGAGCACCGCCATTTTCTTGCGATTGGTTTTGCTGCGGCCGATGTTGGTTTTGATACGCCCCGTCGCCGGCGTCACCGCCCCCCAGACAATAGCCTGATAGACGCGCTTCAATGTCCGCGATGCCAGCTGCTGCGACAATCCCTGATGCGCAAGATCGTTTTTTGCCACCACCATCAAGCCCGACGTTTCCTTGTCAAGCCGATGCACGATGCCGGGGCGTTTCACGCCGCCGATACCGGAAAGCTGATCCCCGCAGTGCGCCAGCAGGGCATTGACCAGCGTGCCGTCATGATTGCCGGCAGCGGGATGCACGACCATACCCGGCGACTTGTTGATCACCAGCAGATCCTCGTCCTCATACACGATATCGAGGTCTATTTTTTGCGGCTGGGGCACGGCCTCAATGGCCGGGGGGATGGTGATATAAAACACTTCCCCCGCCTTGACCTTATAGGAACAGCCTTCCGCAGGACGGACATGCCCTGCCCCGATCAACGCCTGCAAGCGCGAGCGCGAAATATGCGGTGCATGGGCCGCCAGCACCCGGTCAAGCCGCTGACCCCGGTCTTCCTGCCCGACCACAATCTTTAAAGTTTCTGTTGTTTCCACGGATTTACCTTTACTATAAACAAAGGAGTAATGCCATGCGCCGTCTTATCGCCCTCGTCAGCGTTCTCAGCCTGCTGATCGTTGTGGCTCTGGGTTTCGTCATTTACGGGTTCATCAAGTACTGGCCGGAATAGGGCAGATATTTACGGTGCTTTATGGCCGCTTCCCGTGAAATAAATTTTCAGAACCTCAAGGGATTGCCCGGAGTGCTTCAGCACGGAAGAAAGACCGCAAGGCTCTGCGACTAACCGGTCTTCTGCAAGCGTTTCTGCCACAATCAGATAAGGAACCCCCTGCGCAAAACCATCCCCCCAATAAGTATTGCGTGACACCTCGACCATGTCTCCCACCTGAACGCCTTTCCATGATTTCGTGACCTTGAAGAAAAATATTTTTGTCCGGATCATATCGTCGCCCACAATACCGATATCCTGTAAAACTTTTCTGACAACTCGCGGAGATTCTCTTTCGACATGCTCGACCGTCCCTTCAAAGATCGCAACCGCCTCTTCGATCCTCTGATCCGTCATAACCGGTGTTACGCAATCCAGCGCCCAGGTCGGCTGTATCCAAAAAGATGCCAAAATAAGAATCAGAAAAACAAGAACGCGCATACAATCCTCAATTTATGGGAGCAAAGCCCGGATATCTTTCAACTCGTTGTCCCAATCATAAGCGCCATTGTACTGCCTGACAACAATTCCCTCCCGATCAATCAGGAAACTCGTCGGCAGACCCGCGTACTTCCATTTGAGCCGGATCTGCCTGTCTTTGTCGTGGTAAACATCTATGCCCTTTGCGCCATGTTTATCCAGAAAAGAGCGAAGATCCAGAGGAGAGATTTTATTATCCAAAGAAATAGCGACCACGCTGAATTTATCCTGCGGCCATTTGTCCTGCAGGCGATTCAACGACGGCAGCTCCGCAATGCAGGGCAAACACCACGTCGCCCAGAGATTGACCAGTACGACTTTGCCTTTAAAATCATCCAGCGTTACTTTGTTGTCAGATTTGTCGTAAAAATAAACGCCGCGCTCTTCCGGTCTGAAGGCGTACAAGCCTGCCAGAACAGACACGATAACAACCAACAACAACAGCAAAAAATGACGCTTTACCGGCACGGCAATGGCCTCCATACTTGAAGAT
>CAYGGT010000083.1:0-3172 GCA_964349475.1 uncultured Rhodospirillaceae bacterium | reverse complement strand
AATATAAAGGGGATTTTATGCGTTTGACAGTCTTGTCCTTGTGTCTCGTACTGGTGATTGCCGGATGCGGCATTAAACCTGATAAAGTCGATCCGCCTGCCGGAGTCGAGCGGGATACCTTTCCACGCACCTATCCTGATCCTTCATGAGCAGCATCGGTTACAAAAACGGCACGCTGCACATCGAGAATGTCTCCGTCAATACGATCACGGAGACGAACGGCACACCCGTCTATTGCTATTCGACCCAGCAAATCGCCGATAATTTTCACGCCTGGCAAACGGCGCTGCGGAAGATCATGCCCGACGACAGGTTCACGATTTGCTACGCCTGCAAGGCCAACAGCAACCTGGCCGTCGTCAAGCTGCTCCACAAACTCGGCGCCGGCATGGATGTCGTTTCCGTCGGAGAAATGTACCGCGCTTTTAAAGTAGGAGTGCCTGCCGATAGAATCGTTTTTTCCGGCGTCGGCAAGAACAAGACAGAACTGATCCGGGCGCTCAAGAACAACATCATGCAGATCAATGTCGAATCTGAATCGGAACTCGACCTGATTGGGCAGATTGCCCTGACAGAAGGTCCGAAAATCAATATCGGTTTCCGTATCAACCCCGATATCGACGCCAAGACTCACGCCAAAATAACCACGGGCGTTCGGGGTAATAAATTCGGCATCGACATCAACGATGCCCTCAAGCTGTATCGCAAGGCGAAAGACATGCCAGGCATCGCGCCGACCGGCGTGGCAGTCCACATCGGCTCCCAGCTGACCGATCTTGAGCCTTTCGAACAAGCCTTTAAATCCGTGGCCACCCTTGTCGGCCAACTGAGAGGCGAGGGGCACACAATCAAGACCGTGGACCTGGGCGGCGGTCTTGGCATTACTTACAAGGATGAGGTGCCGATCCCGCTCGATGCTTACGCTGCGCTCATCCGTGAAATTATTCTGCCGCTTGATGTACATGTGGTGGTGGAGCCGGGACGGTCGATTGTCGGCGATGCCGGCGTTCTGCTGACCCGCATCCTGCACGTCAAGCAGGCACATGGCCAAAAATTCCTGATCGTCGATGCCGCCATGAATGACCTGATGCGTCCGGCGCTGTATGGCGCTTATCACCCGATTATTCCCTGCACCGCGCCTCACCCGAAACAGGAAAAACAACGTTTTGACGTCGTGGGGCCGGTATGCGAAACGGCGGATACGTTCCTCACCGATGTGGAATTGCCGGAGAAACTGGCCGCCGGCGACATGCTGGCGATCATGGTCAGCGGAGCCTACGGCGCCGTCATGGCCTCCACCTACAACACACGTCCGCTTGTATCCGAAGTGCTGGTCAGCGATACACAGCTCGACTGCATCCGAAAAGTGCCGAAAATCGAAGATATTGTGAACACTGATATAATTCCCGGGTGGCTGGCATGAGGCGCTATTTTATATTCGGCATCAGCGCCCTCTGCCTGCTGTGGGAAAGACTGTGGAACCGTTTCTGGGATGGCTTCAGCTTTCTGCTGCTGTTCATGGCGCTGGCGCTACTGAATATCCCGCAGTTTTTTAATGCGATTGTATTGCTGGGCATTGTTTCCGTCCTGCTCGCCCTCATCGTGTTGCGGCGAAAAAAACCGTTTGTCTTCCCGGCGCGGAAAGAAGTCGAGCGGCGCATGGAAGCATCCGGCGCGCTGATGCACCGCCCGCTGGAAGCGCTGCGCGATACGCCGGTCGAAGGGCTTTCGCAAGACTCCTTAAGCCTATGGCGAAAGCATCTGCAAGAGTCTGCCCGCTCCATCCCCCATCTCGGTTTTTACGCCCCGCAGCCGGATGTCGTGCGTCAGGACAGATTTGCCCTGCGCCATGCCGCCGTCATTCTTCTTGTGGTCGGGCTCGTGGTGGCGCAGGGAAACGCGGCGAGCCGCCTCCGCCAGGCATTCACACCCGATATCGGCGCTTTACTCCCTGCAAAAACCGTCGCCTTCGACCTCTGGATCACGCCGCCGGCCTATACGCAAAAAGCCGCCATATTTCTGGCGAGATCCGCGCATGACGTACAAGTACCCGCAGGCAGTATCCTGAAACTGCATGCCACCGGTTACCGCCACGCGCCGAAGCTGCGCTATGCAGGGCAATCGTATCCCCTGACGGAGACAGGCCCCGGAAATTTTGCGCTGGAATTGCCATTGCAGCAGAGCGGCGACCTCTCCCTCATCTCATGGTTCAGCACGCTTGGAGAATGGTCCCTGACCGTGACGCCGGATATGCCTCCGAAAGTGCATATCATGAGCATCGCCCCAACGCCGCGCGCCGCTACCAGAATTATCTACGAAGCGCAGGATGACCACGGAATCGCAAAACTATCCGGCATTATTGTCGGCCCTGAAGGCGCAAACTATATTTTCGACATCCCCGGTCAATCAAGCCATGTCGAGGATCTGACCCCGCATCTCTGGGCGGGTATGCCGGTGGCGCTCTCGTTGGAAGCGGAAGACACCTCCGGACGCAAAACCCTGAGCGCCCCTTATGAATTTATCCTGCCGGCACGCAGCTTCACCAACCCCGTTGCCAAACGCCTGATTGAAGAGCGCAAGGCCCTGTCGCATGCAAAAAATATTCTTGCCCGCCGCGCCATCGCCGGCCATCTGATCGAGATTGCAAACGATCCGGCGCTTGACAGCAAGGGCGATGTCGCGCTTTTCCTCGCCCTCACCGTCGCGCCCCGCCGCCTGATGTATGACGGCAGCGACGATGCCGTCGCGGGCGTGCAGGGTCTGCTGTGGGATATCGCGCTTAAACTCGAAGACGGCGGCCTGTCACTGGCGCAGCGGGAACTGCGCGACGCCCTGCAAAAAATGTCGGCGGCGCTCAACGACAAAAACATCTCCAAGCAGCGCCTGCAAGAAATTCTAGAGGACGTGCATAAAAAGATGCAGCAATACGTCCAGTCTCTGGCGACGGAAATGCAGCAGCGCCTGCAACACGGGAAAAACGTACCCGTGCTTTCCCCCGAAATCGCGCAGAAATTCATGCAGAACATCGACCTGGGCAAAATGCTGCAACAAATGGAGCAGATGCTGCAAGCCAACTCCCGCGAAGACCTGCAGAAGATGGCCGATTCCCTCAAAAACACGATCGACCATCTCGACATAAAAAAATTCGACGAGATGCCGGAAAAGCAAATGC
>CAYGGT010000082.1:0-7484 GCA_964349475.1 uncultured Rhodospirillaceae bacterium | reverse complement strand
CCCGGCGCGTCGTCAATGACAAGTATTTTAGCCCGCATCACTTTGCCTCTGTAATTTTTTGGGTTATCAGCTCTTAATTACGTCACATCATTTACGCTGCATCACTTTTGTCAGCTTAGCAGTGAGTTCGTCCAATGAAAACGGTTTGATAATATAACCCGTCACGCCGGCGGCTTTTGCCGCCGTCACAGATTCAATGTCCGCCCGCCCGGTGACCATCAGGAACGGAATATCGGGGTATGCAACGCGCAGATGCTTCAGCAGGTCGAGACCGGACATTTCAGGCATATTCCAGTCGCAAATCAGCACGTCGATCATGTCGATGGACGTATCCGTGAACTGCATCGCCTGCTTGCCGTCAGCAGCTTCGAATACCTGCGAAATGCCCAGTTCCGTCAGCATCAGGCGCAGCATCCGGCGAATATCCACCTGGTCGTCCACAATCAGGACTCTCAGGTTTTTATCGACTTCTGGCGCGGGGGCGTTCACGATTTTCACTTCTCCCATTATCTCCACGGTAGACTAAATGCCGTTTTTAGTCTACGGTGAAAGCATGAGAATGGTTTCGCTGGCTATCGCCCTTTCCGCCCTGTGCGCTTTTTTGTCTCCGGCAGCCGGGTTTGCCGGAAGCAACAGCATGGAGGATCGCACGGCCAACCGCGGCGTGACGGGAAAAGTCTTCTATCCGTCATGGATTTTTACCCAGCCGGATCACGCTGAATTCCTGCCGCTTTCCTCCAATCAGGATCCGCAGCACCGGCATCCGGCAGGGTCTGATGGCCAGGAATGGGATCCCGCGAAATGGGGCGGCGACTGGACGCCTGAAACCGCCATCCGGAAATTTTTCGCAGCGCGCATTTTTGAGCGTAAATACATCAGGCACGGCGGCATCCCCGTGGTAGAGCTGGGTCCGGCATTTTATAAAATATCCGACCTCGACCAACGCCGGACTTTGAAACTGCTGATCGACCAGACGGGGATTTTCAACCAGGGCTTTGACGTGGTGGAACTACTGGACTGGGACACGCACGCACGGATCGGCTCCTATACGCCGAAAGGGATGTTTTTATATTAGGCTTCTTGCATAGTTTTCTTGTCCTGCTGTCGCTCCTCGCCGCCTCTCCGTCCTGGGCGGCTGGCCCGTCGCTGATCCGCGACGAGGAAATCGAACAGTCGCTGAAAACGATGTCCCGGCCGATTTTCAACCAGAGCGGGCTGTCGGCGGAGACGGTCAGGTTTGTCATCGTCGATAACGCGGAGCCAAACGCTTTTGTCGCGGGCGGGCAGAATATTTTTCTGCACACCGGACTGGTGCTGGAAACACAAAGCCCCGACGAGCTGTTCGGCGTCATCGCCCATGAATCAGGGCATATCGCCGGCGGGCATCTTTTCCGGGGCCAGGCGGAAGTATCGAATTTGTCCCTGCAGGCGATGTTTGCCAGCATTCTCGGCGTCGCGGTCGCCATCGGCGCGCACGCGCCCGATGCGGGGATCGCCATCGGCAGCGCCGCGTCAAGCATCACCACCCGCGACTTTTTGCGCCATACCCGCACGCAGGAGGGCGCCGCCGACCAGGCCGCCGTGCGGTTTTTGCGCGGCGCGGACCTGCCGGTCGCCGGATTGCTGCGCTTCATGCAAAAGCTTGAATCACAGGAACTGCTGCCGGAATCGGAACAGTCGCAATACGTACGCACCCACCCGCTGACGCAGGATCGCGTCGATTTTTTGCGGCAGATCGTCACGGAAAAACCGCCCGGAACGATGCCGGAAGCATGGCATGAGCTGCACCGCCGCCTCAAGGCCAAGCTGACCGGCTATCTCTTCCCCGACCGGGCGCTGCAAAATAAAGAAAATTCCGTGGCGGCGGAATACGCCCGCGCCATCGCCTGGTTCCGTAAAGGTCAGGTGCAGAAGGCGCTGGCCCTGCTCGACCCCCTGCTCCAGGCGGAGCCGGAAAATCCTTACTTTCACGAACTGAAGGGGCAGATCCTGTTTGAAAGCGGGCGCATCGAAGACGCTGTCGCGGCCTATGCGCGCGCGGTGGAACTGGCGCCTTTTTCCGGCCTGATCCGCGTTGCCTACGCGCACAGCCTGCTGGAATCGAAAACAGACTCAAAAGCGCGGCTGGACGAAGCTGTGCACCAGCTGACACTGGCGCTCGACCGTGAAAAAAGAATTTCCGAGCCGCATTACCTCCTCGCCGTTGCCTATGGCAAACAGGGCTTTGAAGGGCTTTCCCGCCTGCACCTGGCCGAAGAAGCCCTGATGCAAAACCGCCGCGCCTTTGCCAAGCGCGAAGCGGGGCTTGCCAAGACACATCTGAAAAAAGGCACGCCTTCCTGGCAGCGGGCGCAGGATATTCTTGAAATGGCTCAAAAAAAGGGTTGATTTATACGCGGCCAACCCCCAGATTCGTCGGGAAGTCTTTTTTTTACAACAACCGCAGGATTAATCTCATGCCCTTTTTCAAAAGCATTGTCCTTGTTGCCCTGATTGCCGGCTTTAGCGCCCCCTCTTTTGCCGCGGAAAAAAACCTGACGACGGCGGATGTGGAGCGGATTGTGCGCGACTACATCGTCAGCAATCCGCAGGTGATTTTAAGTTCTGTGGACGACTATCAGAAAAAATCCATGCAGGAAAAAATGAGCGGCGCGCTGGAAGCCAACAAGGACATGGTTTTCAAGGACGCAAACTCCCCCGAAACGGGCAATCCGAAAGGCGATGTGACCGTCGTTGAATTCTTCGACTACAACTGCGGCTATTGCAAAAAAGTTCTGCCGATGGTGCAGGAGCTGCTGGAAAAAGATAAAAACGTCCGCTTTGTCTTCAAGGATTTTGCGATTCTGGGCCCGACGTCCGAAACGGCGGCGAAATGGGCGCTGGCCGCGCACAAGCAAAAGAAATATTTTGAATATCACCAGGCGCTGATGAACAACAACACGCCGATCGACGACGCGCTGCTTGAAAAAATCGCCAAAGATATCGGCATGGACGCCGGCCAGGCGAAGAAAGATATCGAAAGCACGGCGGTCCTCCTCCAGCTCGAAAAAAACCGCGCGCTCGCCGGCAAGCTGGGCATGAGCGGCACGCCCGCCTTTGTCATCGGCGATGAAATCATCCCCGGCGCCGTGGGTCTTGATCAAGTGCAAGCCAAAATCGCCGACCAGCGCAAAAAGAATAAGAAACAAAAGGAATAAAACACATGCATAAAGAACGCACTTTTTCAATCATCAAGCCCGATGCAACGCGACGCAATCTGACGGGTAAAATAAACGCGAAGTTCGAAGAAAAAGGCCTGCGCGTCGTCGCGCAAAAACGCCTGCACATGACGCAGGAAATGGCGGAGCGGTTTTACGCGGTGCATAAAGAACGCCCGTTCTACAAGGACCTCGTCAACTTTATGATTTCAGGGCCTGTCGTCGTTCAGGTGCTGGAAGGCGACGACGCCGTCGCGCTGAACCGCAAAGTCATGGGCGCCACCAACCCCGCCAACGCCGACCCCGGCACAATCCGCAAGGAATTCGCCGAGTCGATCGAAGCCAATTCCGTTCACGGCTCCGACAGCCGGGAAAACGCCAGATCCGAGATCGCTTTCTTTTTCAGCGAAACGGAAATCGTCGGGTAATACCAAGTCAGATAAAAACTCACCTGTTACTGCCTCCCCCGCCTGCGCCGGGTTCTTTATGACGGCGCGGGCGCCGGGCCGGGGTTTGCGGGCGGCGCGGCTTTGAACAGCGGCAGCGCTTTCTCCGCCAGCTTGACCCAATAGCTGGCGCCGATCGGCAAGGCGGCGTCGTTGAAATCGTATTTCGCGCTGTGCAGGTCGGGGGACGGCTTGCCGTCCGGCCGTCCGGTGCCGATGGCCATGAAGTTGCCGGGTTTTTGCTGCAGGTAACAGGCAAAATCCTCAACCCCCATGGAGCGCGGCACGACCGATGTCACCTTGTCGTCGCCGACGGTGTCTTTGGCGATTGCCAGCGCGAAATCGGTTTCTTTCCGGCTGTTGACCAGCGACGGGTAGCCGTTTTTGAATTCGATTGTCGCCTCCGCGCCGTGTTTTAACGCGGCATCGCGCACGATCGTCTCCATGCCCTGTTTCAGCCTGTCGTGCAGACCCTGATCAAAATCGCGGATGCTGCCCTGTATTTCGACCGTGTCGGGCAGGACGTTGGCCGTCTGACTGTTGGTGACGAGGGAGCAAACCGTCAGCAACGCCGGTTCCCCGGCCGGAATTTCTTTATCCGCCAGCGCTTTCAGGGCCGTGACGACCTCGGCCGCGGCGCCGATGACGTTGGTGGCTTTTTCGGCGCTGGAGGTATGCCCGCCGGTACCGCTGAAAATAATGTGAAACTCGTCCGACGCCGCCAGCAGCGGGCCTGCGCCCGACGCCATGGAGCCGAGCGGCAGCCCCGGAACATTGTGCAGGCCGTAAACTTCGTCGCAGGGGAATTTCTGGAACAGCCCTTCCCTGATCATCGCCGCCGCGCCGCCGATGTGTTCTTCGGCCGGCTGGAAGACAAAATAAATCGTGCCGCTGAAGTTTTTGGTCTGCGCCAGATGCTTGGCAGCACCCAGCAGCATCGCCATATGGCCGTCGTGGCCGCAGGCATGGTGCACGCCCCGTGTTTTGGAGGCATGGGGCTCATGGCTATCTTCCTGGATGGGCAGGGCATCCATATCAGCGCGGAACATAATCGCTTTGCCGCCCGTGTCCGCCGCCGACCCAAGACTGCCATGGAGCACGCCGACCACGCCGGTCTTGGCCAGGCTGTGCGTCTCGATGCCGAAAGATTGCAGTTGGCGCATCAGGAACCGCGCCGTGCCGCGTTCTTCGAACGCCAGTTCCGGCTCCGCGTGCAGCTTCTTCCGCCAGCGCGTCATTTCATGCTTCATTTCCTGAATTTTTTTAATCAGTCCCACGGCGCACCTCACCCTTGATGATAAGGCTTTATCTTTCAGTATTACCGGAATGTTGTCAACCCCGTATCGGCATCACTCCGGGAGGGGGGTATGCAAGCCTCCGTTATCTATGCCAGCCCCAAAAATAAAGGAGGGCAATTCCCAAAACAATGGTAAACAAGACAATAGTGTAAGCATGCAAAGTAGTGTAAGCATGCAAAGTTGGAACATTATTAAAGTGGTCAGCCTGCTTATGCAGATTAGCAGAAGTTTTTTTTAGTTCTTCTGATGGGTTGTGAGCTTGCAATGCCTTCGTTAAGTACTTTTCAAGCGCGGCCTGTCCTAAGCGCGAGACGGGCAGACTGGCGCCGGGGATTTTTAAAAAAGCATCCTTCAGTTCGTCGATTTCTTGAGCCAAATCCGGCCGCTTTTCTTTAGCGGCGATAATTATACTTTCAAAGTCTGTTGCCATGGTTTTCCCTTTTCCCGCAATCTGCATTATCACGCCTCGCCCCATCACTGTACTCCGGGTCTCTTCGGTTCTTCCAGCGGCAATGCGGTATGTTCTGTCGCTGCAATAGGATTATTTATAAATAATAAATACAAAAAATCATTATATTATTTTTATATGGTAAATATTATTTATTCTGTATATGATTTTTGGGTGCGGGCGAATCATGCAATAAATCCAGAATTATTTTCCTTGCGCGGCGGCATCTCTTGAAAAGGTGCAGCCCTTTCGCGTATATCTGTGTTAGTTTTACTGCAGTTGGATCTTCTATATAACAGCCTGTAAATGAAGGAAAATATTATGTCGCATAAAAAAATTGCGCTGGTCGGCGCGGGGCAGATTGGCGGCACGCTGGCGCTGCTCGCCGGAATGAAACAACTGGGCGATGTCGTCATGGTCGATATCGCCGAAGGCGTGCCGCAGGGCAAGGCGCTGGACATCGCGGAAGCCGCCCCCATCGAAGGGTTCGACGGACATTTCACGGGCAGCAACGATTACGCCGCGATGGCCGGGTCCGATGTGGTCATCGTTACCGCCGGCATTCCGCGCAAACCGGGCATGAGCCGTGACGACCTGATCGGCATCAATACCGGCATCGTCCGCGCAGTGGGCGAGAATATCAAAAAATACGCGCCGAACGCTTTCGTGATCGTCATCACCAACCCGCTCGATGTCATGGTCGGCATCATGCAGGACGTGACAGGATTTAAACCGCACATGGTGGTCGGCATGGCGGGCGTGCTCGACAGCGCGCGCTTCCGCTTTTTCCTCGCCGAAGAATTCAAAGTTTCGGTGGAAGACGTTTCCACGTTTGTCCTCGGCGGTCACGGCGACACGATGGTGCCGCTGGTGCGCTATTCGACCGTCGCGGGCATTCCGCTGCCCGATCTGGTGAAAATGGGCTGGACGACGCAAGACAAACTCGACAAAATCGTTCAGCGCACGCGCGACGGCGGGGCGGAAATTGTGGCGCTGCTGAAAACCGGCTCGGCTTTTTACGCGCCGGCCTCGGCGGCGATTGCGATGGCGGAAAGCTTCCTGCTCGATAAAAAACGCGTCCTGCCCTGTGCTGCGCATCTGAACGGCGAGTATGGCGTCAAGGGTCTTTACATCGGCGTGCCGGTGATCATCGGCGCGAAGGGCGTCGAAAAAATCATCGAAGTCCAGTTCACGGCGGAAGAAAAAGCCATGTTCGAAAAATCCGTCGCGGCGGTGAAGGCGATGTGCGACGTGGCGAAGAACCTGAAGGCGAGCGCGGCATAATGAACATCCACGAATACCAGGCCAAAGAGCTTTTAAAGGCGGCGGGGCTTCCCGTCCTCCGGGGCGGCGTGGCCTATACGGCGGCGGAAGCGGCGGAAGTGGCCAAAGGTCTGCCCGGCCCGGTTTACGTCGTCAAGGCGCAGATCCACGCCGGCGGGCGCGGCAAGGGCGGTGGGGTCAAGGTTGTCAAATCAATAGACGATGTGACGGCAGCCGCGAAGAAAATGCTCGGCATGCGGCTGGTCACGCACCAGACCGGGCCGCAAGGTCAGGAAGTGCGGCGCATTTATATCGAAGACGGCTGCGACATCAGCCGCGAGCTTTATCTTGGCATGCTGATCGACCGCTCGACGTCTTGCGTCACGATCATGGCCTCAACCGAAGGCGGCATGGACATTGAAGAAGTGGCGGCGCAGCATCCTGAGAAAATCATGCGCGTGGTCGTTGACCCGGCCATCGGTTTTCAGGCGTTTCAGGGGCGGCAGATTGCCTTTGCCCTCGGCCTTGAAGGCAAGCAGATCGGCAAGGCGGTCGAACTGGTAGGCACTCTGTACAAAGCGTTTCTTGACCTGGATGCCTCCATTGTTGAGATCAACCCGCTGGTCGTCACCAAAAGCGGCGATATCCTGCCGCTGGATGCCAAAATGAATTTCGACGACAACGCGATGTTCCGCCAGAAAGAGGTTGAAGCCCTGCGCGACACCGGCGAAGAAGACCCGACGGAAAAACGCGCCAAAGACAACGATCTCAGCTACGTCAAGCTCACCGGCAATATCGGCTGCATGGTCAACGGCGCGGGCCTGGCCATGGC
>CAYGGT010000081.1:0-7869 GCA_964349475.1 uncultured Rhodospirillaceae bacterium | reverse complement strand
GTATCGTGGTTTTCTAAAGTCCGGCTCAGTTTTTATATGGAATACAAATAAAGCGGAGCCATCTGGTTTTTTTTTAAAAAATCCGCTAAAACAGCCCCATGGCGCGTAAAGGCAGTACAAAAATCATCTCCATGAATATTCAGGACCGTGAACTCACGGAAATCCTGAGCGAGAAGTATTTGTCTTACGCCCTGTCGACCATCATGTCGCGTTCGTTGCCGGATGTGCGTGACGGGCTGAAGCCGGTGCACCGCCGGGTGCTGTTTGCGATGATGCAGCTGTCGCTACGCCCCGAACTGTCGCCAAAAAAATGCGCACGGGTCGTAGGGGATGTGATCGGCAAGTTCCACCCGCACGGCGACCAGTCGGTTTACGATGCGCTTGTGCGACTCGCGCAGGATTTTTCGGTGCGCTATCCGCTGGTGGACGGGCAGGGCAACTTCGGCAATATTGACGGCGATAATGCGGCGGCGATGCGCTATACTGAAGCGCGGCTGACGGCGGTGTCGCAGCTCCTGCTCGAAGGCATTGACGACGACGCGATTGATTTTCGCGCGACATACGACGGCGAAACGCTGGAGCCGATCGTTCTGCCGGCCAACTTCCCCAACCTGCTCGCCAACGGTTCTTCCGGCATTGCCGTCGGCATGGCGACGTCCATCCCGCCGCATAACGTGGCCGAGCTTTGCGACGCGCTGGAAGTGTTAATTGATACACCGGACGCGAGCGTCAAAGATCTGTTGAAACACGTTAAAGGCCCGGATTTTCCGACCGGCGGACTGCTGGCGGAAGAGCGCGCTAATATCGTCACGGCCTACGAAACCGGACGCGGCAGTTTCCGCGTGCGCGCGCAGTGGCATAAGGAAGAGTTAAAGGGCGACAACTGGCAGATCGTCGTGACGGAAATTCCCTATCAGGTGCTGAAATCCCGCCTGATCGAAAAGCTCGCCGAACTGATTATCACCAAGAAAGTGCCGTTTCTGGACGACGTGACGGACGAGTCGGCGGAAGACATCCGCGTCGTGCTGGTGCCAAAGAACAAGAGCATCGATCCCGCATTGCTGATGGAGCAACTCTTCCGCCAGACGGATCTGGAGAATCGCTTTTCCCTGAACATGAACGTGCTGGACGGCGGCGTCGTGCCGCGGGTGATGAACCTGGTTGAAGTTTTACAGGCGTTCATTAATCATCGCCAGGACGTGCTGGTGCGCCGCTCCAAACACCGTCTGGCCAATATCGAACATCGGCTTGAGGTGCTGGGCGGGTTGTTGATTGCCTATCTGAATATTGACGAGGTTATCAAGATCATCCGCGAGGAAGACGACCCCAAAGAAAAAATGATCAAAAGATTCAAGCTGACTGACGTTCAGGTCGAGGCGATTTTGAACATGCGTCTGCGTTCTTTAAGGAAGCTGGAAGAATTTGAAATCCGTCACGAAGATAAAGCGCTGAAGGAAGAAAAAGCAGAACTGGAAAAGCTGATTGCCAGCAAACCACGTCAGATGACGGCCATTAAAAAGCAGATCAGGGATATCCACGCTGCTTTCGGTCCGGCGACAAAACTGGGTGCCCGCCGCACCAAAATCGGCAAGGTGCCGGTCGGGGTGGATCTGCCGGTCGATGCCTTTATCGAGAAGGAGCCGATCACCGTTGTTTGCTCGGAAAAAGGCTGGATTCGCGCGATGAAGGGCCATCTGGAGCAAGACAAGATCGAGACTGTTTCTTATAAAGAAGGCGATGGTAAAAAATTCGTTTTCCACGCTGAAACAACCGACAAGCTCGTCGTGTTTGGAACGAATGGCAAGTTCTACACCATCGGTGCTGATAAACTGCCGCCGGGGCGCGGTTTCGGGGAGCCCGTGCGCCTGATGATCGACCTGCAGAACGAGGCGGATATCGTGGCGCTCATGCAACATGATCCCGAACGCAAGCTTCTGGTTGCGGCCGATGACGGGCGCGGGTTTATCGTGCAGGAAAAGGAAATTCTTTCGCAAACCAAAAACGGCAAGCAATGTTTATTGGTGAAAGACAATGTCGAGGCTTGCGTATGCGTGCCGGTCAAAGGCGATCATGTCGCCGTGATCGGTAAAAACCGGAAGTTGTTGATTTTCAAACTCGACCAGATCCCGGAAATGGCCCGCGGCGTGGGCGTCATGTTGCAGCGCTATAAAGACGGTGGGTTATCCGATGCCAAGACATTCAGGCTGAAAGACGGATTGACATGGTATAGTGCCGGGCGCGAACGCACCGAAACCGCCTTGAAACCCTGGCTCGGCGACCGCGCCCAGGCCGGCTGCCTGCCGCCGAACGGTTTTCCGCGCGCGGCGAAGTTTAACGGCGGGTGATGCGCGTCACACTGTATCAGGGAAAATAAATCACGCCTTCTTCGCGCTTTTTCGGCTCCGGCTTGGCGGCGCCGGGTTTTTTGTTTTTGAATCTTTTCTCGGCTTTTTTAGCGTTTGTGATGATGGATTGTTTCAGCAAGATGATGCTGATCCGGCGGTTGCGCGCGGAATCGGGGTTAGCGATATCCAGCAGTTCACGGTCGGCTTTGCCCTGCACGTTCTCGACGCGCACGATATCAAGACCGGCCGCCGTCATGATGCGGCGGCTGGCGTTGGAGCGATCCGCCGACAGTTCCCAGTTGCTATAGGCGGCATCCTTGCCGTACTGCTTGGAATCGGTGTGCCCACGGACGGAGATCTTGTTGGGCAAAGCCTTGATGACGCCCGCAATCATTTGCAGCAGTTTTTCGGCGGGGGGCAGGGGAATGGCGCTGCCCAGCTGAAACATCGGTTTGCCGTCCTGATCAATGATTTGTATCCGCAACCCTTCCGGCGTCATGTCGATCAACAGATGCTGCGCCAGCTCTTTCAGATCGGGGGTTTCTTCCAGGGCTTGGCGGATTTCCTCCTCGGTTTGCTTAAAAGACCTTTCGTCTTGTTGGTCAAGCGCTTCAGTCGCTTTTTGTTCGGCATCCCCGCTGCCTTCTTGCGCGACGTCCGGCTCTCCGCCGGAGGCTGTGATGGCGCCTTCTTCCGCGACGGTTTGTCCGCCAAGAACACCGCCCGCGCCGCTTTCTGATTTAGAAATCCGCACATCGGTGGGGGAGAAATAATCCGCGATTCTCTGCTTTTGCACTTCGGTCGTGACGCTCAGCAGCCAGAGGAGCAAGAAGAACGCCATCATCGCCGTCACAAAGTCGGCGTAGGCTACCTTCCAGGCACCGCCATGGTGGCCGCCGCCGCCTTTTTTGACCCGTTTGATGATGATGATAGATTGCTTGTCATCATCGCCTTTGTTTGATTTTGCCACAATTTTCTATGCCGCGGTTACGTTCTGGGTTGCTGCTTCCAATTCCAGGAAAGTCGGCTGCGTGTCATGCGTCAGAATTTTTCGCCCGAATTCAACGGCCACCTGCGGTGCAGCACCCTGGAGGAACGCCAGGATGCAGGTTTTCATGCATACATAATATTTAATTTCAGTATCGTTGCGATCTTTGATGGCGCTCGAAATAGGGGCGATAAAACCGTAAGATAGGAACACACCCAGAAACGTCCCGACCAGAGCGCCGCCGATAAGATGGCCGAGAACCGCCGGTGGTTCGGTGATGGAACCCATGGTGTGAATAACGCCAAGCACAGCGGCCACGATACCCAAGGCCGGCATACCATCCGCCATTCCTTGTACGGCATGGCTGGTGTGGCTGCGCTCTTCTTTTTGTGTATCGATTTCCTGGTCGATCAAGGCTTCGACTTCATGCGGTTTTTCGGCGCCAAGAGAAATGAGCCGCAAATAGTCGCAGAGAAAAGTCACGGCATGGTGATCTGCATGGAAGCTGGGGAATGCTTTAAACATCTCGCTTTCATGGGGATTTTCAATGTGTTGTTCCAATGCAAGCCACCCTTTGGTACGGGCTGTTTTAAAAATCGTGAAAAGGATACTGAAGAGTTCTATATATTCTTTCTTGCCGTACTTGGCGGGCTTAAAAATCAGTTTGATGTCCGTGAAAGTCGTTTTGACGACGTGCTTCGAATTGGCGATCAGGTATGCCATGCAGGCGGAGCCGAAGATGATCACAACTTCAAAGGGCTGCCAGAGGACGCCCAAGTGCCCGCCATTCGCGGCATATCCGCCGAACGTGCAAACAATAACCCCTATAAGGCCAGCAAGTTTTAACATGTTTCCCCTGCTTCAGTATGGCTCAGCTTGATCCAATCATCAATCGGAAGTCGCAAAGGCACTCTCGATAATTTTTTCGAGCAGGCGGCGGGTTTTGTTGTTTTTGTCTTTATGAGGATTGAATTCGGCAATTTCCAGCGCCTTGAACAAGGGGTGGCGCGCAACAGATTTAATAATAGGTAAAACCTCCGCCGCGTGCAGCCCAGCACTTTCCGGAGAGCCGACGCCCGGCGCTTCCTCTGAATCGAAACCGTCCAAGTCGATTGTCAGGCCAAAACCGACGGTGCCGTCTGTGGCCCGTTGCAAGGCTTCGGCATATACAGCCTTGAAACCGCGTTGCCGGACTTCGTCCAGATAGTACACGCGGATGCCGTGCTGTTTGACAAAATCTGCTTCCGCTGGTTCAAAGCTGTGAGTGCCGATCATGCTCATGTGCCGGGCAGAAATCTTTGCGCCAGGGCCGCCCAAATTTTGAAGAGGGACCAATCCCTGACCCAGCAAGGCGCTGACGGGTTGGCCGTGCCACCATCCGCCCCATTTTCCCTGATGTGATGTTGCTTCCGTATGGGCGTCCAGATGGGCGTCGAGCCAGATCAGGCCCAAATTTTCAGGGGCGCCGAGAGCGGCCACAACCCCCGACCAGGTGCCGATAGCTGATGCATGATCGCCGCCGATGACGACAGGAATACGTTTATTTTCAACTACATATTTTACATTCTTAAATAGCCTTCTTAACCCCTCCAGCATGGGCGACAGGGTTTTTTCTTTTGTATTCAGGGTTTCATGACTATCCAGAAACTTGATCCCCAGCGGGCCTCTCCATTTCGCCTCAACCCCCGCTTGATGCAAGGCATGAAGAATCTGGTCTGCCGAAACGCCGCTTGGGCCGTCTTCGCAACGATAGTCACCACATCCCCAGCCGCTGTCGTAACCGATAATTTCTACTTTTTGCATTCTAAACTTATGATAATGATTGTAAATCTACTGCATCTTAAGATGAACGCTTGGCCTCAAAAAGTAAAGATGAGATACTTTGCATTGAGGTAAAGGATACCGTCCATGCTGACCATGTGCTGGTTTTATTGCATACCTTTTGCAAAAGGGCTGTTTTTTGCCGCGTCCTTGATGCTGATCGTGTTTGCGTTATTTGTTTTAAAACGGGGCGTTCGCCAGTCGCGTCCGGCGCTGCGGCAAACGGCTTTTCTGCTGATATTTCTGTCGCTTCTCAAGATGTTAACCATCGATATTTATTTATTGAGAGAAGTTGTGCTCTGCGACACGGCATTTTTTCAGGCTGGATGCAGTCCCATCGGGTTTAGAATTCTGCAGTTCTCCGGCCTGCTGGTGCTGGCGCTATCGAGCGTGTTGCTTTTGAATGTCTATCGAAGCTTTATGCGTAACCGTAAACAAGCAGAGACAAAGCCGCAAGCCGGCATGCGGGTGTGGGCCAACATCAGCATATCTTTGGTGGCAGGGCTTATCGTTTGGCTGGTGGCGCCATGGGCAGGCTATCTGACGGTGGGGCATGTGCCGCAGCTTTTTATGCAGGTTCCCTGGCAAAATCTGGCTCTTTTGAACATTACCGTGCTGCTGATCAGTTTTTGGAAATTAGAAGATTGCAATTGGATCTATAATCCGACCGGTCATGCCCGGAAGAAGCAGCCGATCCGCGTCTGGACTCCTAAAGACACGCTTTGGCTCGCGGCTATTTTATTTCTGATAACATTGCTTTTTTCTTATGTCTCGCACGATGTGTTATCGCCATCGGCACAGGTAGAAAAAGGTGCCTCGCACCTTCGGGTGGAAGATTTAGATTTTACCAATATCGGCCCGCAGTTTGGCGGATTGCCCAGACAATAAGCTTTAACCGGTTTTGAGAAGCCTGGCCGCATCGCAGGCAGCATAAGTCAGAATGCCGTCGGCCCCGGCGCGGCGGAAGGATAACAATGTTTCCATCAGCGTTTTGTCGTAGTCAAGCCAGCCGTTTTGCGCGGCTGCCTGCAACATCGCGTATTCGCCGCTCACGTGATAGGCAAACGTGGGAACGGCGAAGCTGTCTTTAACGCGGCGAATGATATCAAGGTAGAGCAGGCCCGGCTTGATCATCACCGCATCGGCGCCCTCGGCGATATCGAGGGCGACTTCACGCAGCGCCTCGTCGCTGTTCGCCGGGTCCATCTGGTAGGTTTTTTTGTCGCCTTTGAGTAACCCCCCGGAGCCGACGGCGTCGCGGAACGGGCCGTAAAAGGCGGAGGCGTATTTTGCGGCATAGGAAAGAATAGAGGCATTGGTGAATCCCTCTGCATCCAGCGCGGTGCGGATCGCGCCGACGCGTCCGTCCATCATGTCGGAGGGGGCAATGACATCGACGCCGGCTTCCGCCTGGCATAGAGATTGCCGGACAAGAATTTCAACCGTTTCGTCATTCAGGACATACCCGGCAGTATTCATCAGCCCGTCATGCCCGTGGGAGGTGTAGGGATCAAGCGCCACATCGCAGATAATCCCGATGTCCGGCACGGCGTCTTTCAGCAGACGCACGGTGCGGCAGACGAGGTTATCCGGATTATACGCTTCTTTTCCATCCGCCGTTTTTTTGCCGGCAGGCACAACGGGGAAAAGCGCCACTGCCGGAATGCCGAGCGCGGCGGCAGATTCAATTTCTTTCACCAGCAGGTCTGGCGAAAAACGACTGACGCCCGGCATGGATTGGATGTCTTCTTTGTGATTGTTGCCTTCGGTGACAAAGACCGGCCAGACCAGATGCTCCACCGCAATATGATTTTCCGCCACCAGCCCCCGCATCCAAGCCGTGCGCCGGTTGCGCCGCAGGCGGGTGGCGGGGAATGCTGATTTTGTTTCCGGTTGAGCGGAGGGCGCGGGTTTAAAAGCGTGAACGGGATTTTTCATGAGGCTCAGAACGCAGGGAAGTGGCGCGGCTTGTCGATCCCTAGTAGGGTCACCGGTACGATGCCGCCCGTTGGGAGCAAAGCCACAAAGCCAACAGCTCCCGCTCCAAGGCCCAAGGCTGTTACGGGTAGCCCGATCGCAAGGGCCTTGCTCGGGGAACCATATTTTTTAACAACAGCTCTAATTTCTTTTTTTGCATTTTTATCGATCATGGGCAATCCTTTCGTGGGGGGAGGCGAGTTTTATTGAGGAACACAGGTTTCGGATTCTCCAGATCGTTCAGCCGATCTTTCAGGACTTGAATTTCTTGTTCCATCTCTTGCATAATTTTTAAACAAGCCGCCGTGCGGCCTGTTTCCTTGGCAAATGCTTTGATAATTCCCCTTACATTGAGGTTAGACTTGGAATGCAGTGCGTTTATCTCCCGAGTGCAAGACAGTATCTCATCCTGAGCTTCTTGAAGAGACAGCTTTATTGTTTGCTCTCGGGGAGAGATTTTTGTTGCAGGGACGTTGTCTGGCATTTGAGGCGCTCCTTGTTCAAGACACGCAGAATTATGATTTTTAGGAGGTTCTGTCAATGGCATTTCAGATATGATATTATGAAATATAATATATTTTCGTTAAACATCATTATTTCCTTGCATTCCGTTGAAAGGACGATATATTGGCCGCGCTTACGGATAGTTTGTGAGCATTGACATGTGGGAGGCGCCTCGCAAGACCATTGAGGGGCCGCACCACGACACTCTTTTCAGGAGTCAGAAATGGCAAAGAA
>CAYGGT010000080.1:0-7906 GCA_964349475.1 uncultured Rhodospirillaceae bacterium | reverse complement strand
ATCTCCGGCGTTGTCAGCTCGTTCTGACGGCAGGCGGCGATAAGGGTGTTGCCAAGCAAACAGGCAACCGTCATCGGTCCGACGCCGCCCGGCACCGGGGTGATGTGGCCGGCGATTTTCACGACTTCCGCGAAATCCACATCGCCGGCCAGGCCGCCGTCTTTGGTGCGGTTCATGCCGACGTCGATGACAATGGCGCCGGGCTTGACCCAATCGCCTTTCACAAGATGCGCCTTGCCAACCGCAACCACCAGAATATCCGCCAGGCGCGTGATGTGGGAGAGGTGCGGCGTGCGCGAATGGCACACGGTGACGGTGCAGTTCTCCCGCAGCAGCAGTTGCGCCACCGGCTTGCCGACCAGGTTGGAGCGCCCCACCACCACGGCATGCAGGCCGGTTAAATTCTTTTCAACTTTTTTAATCAGCGCGATGCAGCCAAGCGGCGTGCACGGCACCATCCCCGGAAGGCCGATCATCAGCCGCCCGGTGTTTTCGATGTGCAAGCCATCGACATCCTTGGCGGGATCGATCGATTTTAAAACCGTGTTGGCGTCGATCTGTTTCGGCAGCGGCAACTGCACCAGAATGCCGTGTACTTTTTTCTCCCGATTGAGCGTCTGGATCAGTTTCAGCACTTCATCCAGAGACGTGTTTTGGGGCAGCGAATGGGAGAAACTGCGAATCCCCGCTTCCGCCGCCGCTTTCTTTTTATTGTTCACGTAAATCAGGCTCGCCGGGTCTTCCCCGACCAGCACCACCGCCAGCCCCGGCAAAATTTTATGATCTTCTATCAGCACAGCGACATGCCGTGCAACCGAATCGCGTGTTTGCTTGGCGAGCGCCTTGCCGTCGATGACGTGTCCTTGCTGCGTCATTATCTGAGCAGCCCGCGCAGCAGCCCCTGCAGCAGGTAAATGCCAAACAGCATCACCATCGGCGTGAGGTCAATGCCGCCCAGCGGCGGGATCATCCGGCGCAGATGCCGGAGGCCGGGTTCGGTCAGTCGATTGAGGATATCGCAGAATTTATATACCCACTTGTTGCGGGTATTGATCACGTCGAAAGCGATCAGCCAGCTGACAACGACGCTGGCGATAATCAGCCACAGGTAAATATCGAGCACCTGGATCAACAGCAAGACAATCGTGTTCACGACAAGTTCCTTTCTCTTTAAGACTACAAGATTTACGCTTGCGCGGGAATGACAGGAATGTATATTATTTGTAATAGTTTACAGAGGGAATTATGACAGATAAAAACAATCTTGCCTACCTTGATCTCAAGTCCGGCCGCGTCACCATCAAGCTGCGCCCCGATCTGGCGCCGCAACATGTTGCGCGTATCAGCGCGTTGATCGAAAAAAGTTTTTACGATGGTCTGAAGTTTCACCGCGTCATCCCCGGTTTCATGGCGCAAACCGGCTGCCCCGACGGCACCGGCATGGGCGGCAGCGGCCAGAAGCTGAAAGCGGAATTCAGTGATGCGCCCTACGTGCGCGGAACGCTCGGCATGGCGCGCTCGCGCAGCCCTGACAGCGGCGACAGCCAGTTTTTCATCACCTTTGGCCCGGCGCCGCATCTGGACGGCGAATATACAGTCTGGGGCGAAGTCATTGAAGGCATGGACCATGTGGACAAAATCGCCCACGGGGAGCCGCCGCGCGAACCCGATACAATCCTGAAATTCTCTCTTTCTGCTCAAGAAAATCCACAACAAAGGAAACACTCATGAAAAAATTAATCCTCCCTCTTCTTTTTGCAATCGGCATGATCGCGGCGGCGGCGGTGGTGATGTCTCAAACTTCTTCGGCGGCCGATCTGCAAGACACCCTTTATCTGGACCTGAAAGAAGGCCGTGTCGTGATTCAGCTGCGCCCGGATCTGGCGCCAAAACACGTGGCCCGCGTGAAGGAACTGGTGCGTAAGGGCTTTTACGACGGGCTGGTCTTTCATCGCGTCATCCCCGGTTTCATGGCGCAGGGCGGCGATCCAAGCGGCGACGGCACGGGCGGCAGCGGCGTGAATATCCCGGCTGAGTTCACCGCCGAACCCTTTGTTCGCGGCACGGTCGGCGCCGCGCGTTCGCAGGACGTCAATAGCGCGGACAGCCAGTTTTTTATCATGTTTGACGAAGGATCTTTCCTGAACAACAATTATACGGTCTGGGGCAAAGTCACCTCCGGCATGGAATTCGTCGACAGCCTCCGCAAAGGCGAGCCGCCGATGAGCCCGGACAAAATCGTGAAAATGCAAATCGCCGCCGACATTACCGCCGACGCGAAGAATAAATAAAAAATATGAAAGTTCTCGTCCCCGTCAAGCGCGTCGTCGATTTTAACGTCAAGATCCGCGTCAAGGCCGACCAGAGCGGCGTTGAACTCGCCAATGTCAAAATGTCGATGAACCCGTTCTGCGAGATTGCGGTGGAAGAAGCCGTGCGCCTCAAGGAAAAAGGTGTCGTGACGGAGGTCGTCGTCGTCAGCATCGGCCCCGCAGCATCGGCTGAAACGCTGCGCACCGCGCTTGCCATGGGCGCCGACCGCGCCATCCTGGTGCAGAGCGACATCAATGTGGAGCCGCTGGCCGTCGCCAAAATCCTGACGGCATTGGTGCAGAAGGAAACGCCGGCGCTCGTCCTTCTCGGCAAGCAGACGATTGACGGCGACAACAACCAGACGGGGCAGATGCTCGCGGGCTTGCTCGGCTGGGGGCAGGCGACCTTTGCCTCCAAAATCGAAAAGACCGACGGCGTGCTGAACGTCACGCGTGAGATTGACGGGGGCCTGGAAACGCTTCACCTCAAGCTGCCCTGTATCGTCACCACCGACCTGCGTTTGAACGAGCCGCGCTATGCCTCCCTGCCCAATATCATGAAGGCCAAGCAAAAACCGCTGGCGACAATGACGCCCGCCGATCTCAACGTCGATGTCAGCCCGCGCGTGATCACGCTCAAAGTGACCGAACCTGCCGTCCGCAAGTCCGGCATCAAGGTCAAGGACATCGCTGAACTTGTGAGCAAGCTTAAAACAGAAGCGAAGGTCATCTCATGAGCGTTTTACTGGTCGCGGAACACGATAATGTCCGCCTGAAACAAGCGACGCTCAGTGCCTTTGCCGCCGCGCAAAAACTGGGTGGCGATGTCGATATACTCGTCGCCGGCCAGGGGTGCGCCGCCGTTGCGGCCGAAACCGCAAAAATCGCCGGCGTCAAAAAAGTCCTGGTCGCGGACGACGCCGTTTATAAAACATTTCTCGCCGAAAATCTTGCGGCGCTCGTGGCGAAACTGGGCGTCGGCTATACGCATATTCTAGCGCCTTCCACCACGACCGGAAAAAACATGCTGCCGCGCGCGGCGGCGCTGCTGGACGCGCAGATGATCTCCGACGTCAGCGGCGTTGTCAGCGCCGATACTTTCGTGCGCCCGATATATGCAGGCAATGCTTTCGCGACCGTGCAGTCCAAAGACAAAATCAAGATCATGACCATCCGCACCACCGCTTTCGACCCGGTGCTGGCGACCGCCAGCCCTGCCGCGATTGAAAACGTCGCCAGTGCCGGAGATACCGGATTGTCCGTGTTTGTCAGCCAGCAGCTCACCAAATCCGCGCGCCCGGAGCTGACCAGCGCGAAAATAATCATTTCCGGCGGACGCGGCATGGGCAATGGTGAAAATTTCAAGCTGATCGACGCTGTCGCCGATAAGCTCGGTGCCGCCGTCGGCGCTTCCCGCGCGGCGGTCGATGCCGGTTTTGTGCCCAACGATTATCAGGTCGGGCAAACCGGCAAAGTCGTTGCGCCGGAGCTTTATATCGCCGTCGGCATTTCCGGCGCCATTCAGCACCTGGCCGGGATGAAAGATTCAAAAGTCATCGTCGCCATCAACAAAGACCCCGACGCCCCGATCTTCCAGGTCGCCGACTACGGGCTGGTGCAGGATTTATTCACGGCGCTGCCGGAACTGGCGAAGGCGCTTTAGGGCCGCTTAACCAAGCTACGGATGCAGCATAAAATCCCGCTTGTCGGAAAGCGCCGTTTTCAGCTTGCCGAGCGCGCGGTGTTCCAGCTGGCGGATGCGCTCTTTGCTGACCCCCAGCTCTTTGCCCAGCACTTCCAGCGTGGAGGAATCTTCCCCCAGGTGGCGCTTGAGAATGATCGCCCGCTCGCGCGGCTCCAGAATATCCAGCGCCTGCGCCAGCCATTCGGTGCGGGTGGCATTGTCTTTTCGCGCCGTGACCGCGTCTTCGGGCGTGGGCGTCGGAGAAACGAGCAGATCCTGCCATTCGGTTTCACCGGGTTCCCCGACGGGATTGTTGAGCGACTTGTCGCCGCCGTTCAGGCGGGATTCCATGTCGGTTACTTCCTTGGGCGTGACGTCGAGCTCCTTGGCGATGCTGGCGGCGCCTTCTGTATCAAGGTAGTCGCGCGCCGACTGACCATCGAGCTTCGCCCGCAAGCGGCGTAGGTTAAAGAACAGCGATTTCTGCGCCGACGTCGTTCCCGTGCGGACGATCGACCAGTTGCGCAGCACATAGTCCTGGATTTGCGCCCGCACCCACCACGTCGCGTAGGTCGAAAAGCGGTTCTCCATATCCGGCTCGAAACGCGCCGCCGCTTCCATCATGCCGATATTTCCTTCCTGAATAAGATCGCCCATCGGCAACCCGTAATTTTTAAATTTTGCGGCAATGGCGACCACCAGGCGCGTATAAGAACGCGTCAGTTCATGGAGCGCTTTTTCGTCGCCCTTTTCCCGCCAGCGCCGGGCGAGGTCGAGTTCGTGCGCGCGCTCCAGCATCGGTTCGTCCATTGCCGAGCGGATGTAACGCATATTTGCCTGTTGGGTGGTTGGATCGTCATGATGTGCCATATGATTTTTTTTCCTTCCCTGTTTCGCAACTTTGTACGAAAGAAAAAAGGATTAGATCAAAACGGGTAGGAGAATATTTTTTAGGAGATGTGGAACTTTTTAGATAAAACCAAGAAGGTTTTTATGCGGACGGCCAAAACGAAACAACCCCCGCACCGGGTGCGGGGGTTGTCGAGATGACATCAGCCGATCAAGCGACGTTGGAAAGAACCGCTTCCAGCTTTTCAGCCGCTTTTTTCTCGTCTATTTTTTCGATCGCCGCGACTTCGCGGGCGAGGCGGGCAAGCGCCGCCTGGTAGATCTGGCGTTCGCTGTAGGATTGTTCACCCTGATCACCCTCTTTTTTCAAGTCGCGCAGGACTTCCGCGATGGAAACCGGGTCGCCGGAATTGATTTTTGCCTCGTATTCCTGGGCGCGACGGCTCCACATCACGCGGCGGACCTGGGAGCGGCCCTGCAATGTGGCCAGCGCATCTTTCAGGCGGTCTTTGGAAGAAAGCTTGCGCAAACCCGAAGCCTTCACTTTCGTCACCGGCAGCTTGAGGCGCATGCGGTCTTTTTCAAAACAAATTGTGTAGAGCGTAATTTCCATACCGGCAATTTTCTGCACTTCAACGCCTTCAACCTGACCCACGCCGTGGGCAGGGTAAACAACGAAATCTCCGGCAACGAAGTCGAGTTTTTCAGGTTTTTTGACAGCTGGCTTCGTTTCCGGCATCAAAACCGGCGTAATAACCTTGGAAACGGGCGCTTTTTGCGGAGAAGTGAGCTTTACCGTCGTTTTATTGCCTTTTACCGTGACTTTTACCGCAGAAACCGTTTTTTTCACGACTGTGGCCTTCGCTGTTGGTTTTTTTGCTTTTGTATTTGTCTTTTTTGTAACTTTTGCCATTTGGTTCTCGCTTTCAAGCAGAATTTTTGTCTTCCAATATCTAGATCGCTCCAGCGGATAGACCAGTGCTTAATGAGCACTATATCGTAAATTTCATAAGAATTCAAGGTTTTATTAAAGCTTTGTTAATTGGTTCAATACTATGTGAAAATAATATCGTGAATCACTTGCTTTTTGAGAAGTTCCTATACTAATTTCACTGCTATGTCCTTGCCAAAAACTTTTATGGATGAATTGCGCACCCGCGTTCCTTTGTCCGATATCATCGGCAAGCGGATGAAGCTGACGCGTGCAGGGCGGGAGCATAAGGGATGTTGCCCTTTTCATAAAGAAAAAACCCCTTCTTTCACCGTGAACGATATCAAAGGTTTTTACCATTGCTTTGGCTGCGGGGTCAGCGGGGATTCCATTGGTTTCCTGATGAACCACGACAACCTGTCGTTTATGGATGCGGTGGAACAGCTTGCGAGCCTCGCCGGGATGCAGGTGCCCAAATCCACTCCGGAAGACCAGAAGAAATATCAGCAACAGACCGCGCTTTACGACCTGATGGCCCTGACGACCACATGGTTTGAACGGCAGTTGCACGACGCTAAAAATAAAAAAATCCGCCAATACCTGACGGAACGCGGCCTTTCTTTAGAGACAATCCAGAGTTTTCGCGTGGGCTTTGCGCCGGGGGATGTCAATTCCGGCGGTGATTCTGCGCCGGAAGACAACCGGGGCCTGAAACAATTTCTGCTTAAAAGCGGTTTTACAACCGCAGAAATGCTTGCAGCGGGCTTGTTTAAAAACTCAACCAAAAATCAGAGCGACGTCTATCCTTTCTTTCGCAACCGCATCATGTTTCCGGTTCAGGATCTGCAGGGCCGGGTCGTGGCCTTTGGCGGACGGGTGCTGCCGGAAAACTACGGCGGGCCGCCGGACAAGACCGCGCCAAAATATATCAACTCCCCCGAAACCAGTCTTTTCCACAAGGGCCGCATTCTTTACGGCCTCTCCCGCGCCCGCAAGCCGATTGGCGACGGTGCGACGGTGATTGTTGTTGAAGGCTACATGGATGTGATCGCCCTGTCGCAGGCCGGTTTTAAGGCGGCCGTCGCCCCCCTTGGCACCGCCCTGACCGAGATACAGATTCAGGAGTTGTGGAAAGTGATGCCGGAGCATAACCGCGCCCCGGTTCTCTGCTTTGACGGCGATGCAGCGGGGCAACGGGCGGCGGCGCGGTCGCTGGAGCGGATTTTTCCGATTCTGCAGCCCGACCATGCCGTCAAATTCGCCTTTTTGCCCAAAGAGCATGACCCGGACAGCCTGATTAAAAGCGAAGGCGTGCCGGCGATGGATCGTGTGCTGAAAAGCGCCATCGGCCTTTTCGATATGATGTGGATGGAAGAAGCCAAAACGCGCGACCTTTCCCAGCCGGAGGTCAAAGCCGGGTTCCGGCAGGCGCTGGAAAAACAGGCCCGGAAAATCGCTGACATGTCGGTGCAGAAGTTTTTTATCCATGAGATAAACCAGAAGATTAACGATGTTTTTCTCAATAAAATCGCGCCTAAAAAGCAGTTCGCGGACAAGAATTTTTTCAAGGGAAAGCCCGTCACGCCGGGTATCCACTCGCCCTACCGGCCGCAGGCCGTCCGGGGAGGCCAGGTCCGGTCGGAAAAAAACCAGCATCTTGAGCGCACCCGCATTTTACTGGCGCTGATGATCCACTACCCGGCGCTTTACGAGGAATTCGGCGAGAATCTCGGCATGGTTAACATAGCCAACGACGGGTACCGCCTGCTCCGTCAGGCGTTAATAAATCTGCTGACGGAACAGAACAGCCTTGACTATCAGGCAGTTAAGCAACATCTTAACGAATCGGGACATGGCAGGGTCCTGGAGGCGATTTTTGACAGCTCGCTCTACCTGCATGCCGGTTTTGCAAAGCCGGGGCAGCCGCTCGATACCGCGCGTCAGGCGTGGCAGGATATTTGGGATATAGGATTCAGAGACGCTAAAACAGCCTAAAGCAGGAGAACAGCGCGGATGGTCGCGAAGGCAAACGAAGAAATCGAAACAGACGGCGCAGAAGAAGCGGACGATACCGCGCTGCAGGGCGCTTTGGCGAAAGCCGTCAAAAAGATCATCGCCAAAGGCAAAGAG
>CAYGGT010000079.1:0-8268 GCA_964349475.1 uncultured Rhodospirillaceae bacterium | reverse complement strand
ATCCTTCCTCCTCCACCATTTTATTCTAAATTACTGATATATATCAATTATTTAGTATTTTATGCCGCCGTCTATCCCACAAATTGTCCCACAAATGAAAAGCGGATAGAGGCGAATAAATACGAACAAAAACTGCTGCACAATGAAGATAATTGCAGGATATGGAACGCCAATATCTCATAAAGGAATCGGAGGTATATCTTGCGCTCAACTCATATGTGGCGGGATATTTGAATAGAAAAATATGAAAACTATTAATAACACATCAGTCTTCTGAGTACTCTTGCTCTGGCACTGCTTCGCCAACATCAAAGGTCAAGGCTTTTGGCTTCTTGCCATCTTCGTACACGATAACATTGCCCATCCGCGTGAAGGTCTGGCGGCTTTCAACCTTGTCTGTGATTTTGCCGAAGGCTCCGTCAGCAAGCTCTCTGAAAGCAGCCGTGTCTCCCAAGCTTGCCTTAATAACTTGCGTCAAAACCAGCTGATCGAAAATGGTTTTTGGTTCCACGCCAAGATCAACCTTGCCCTTGAGAGCTTCTACTGCGGCTGCATCAAGGATCTCCCTGATGATTGTGGATCGGTTGCGTGTGCCTTTGGCTTTGCCAGCAATATTTCCGGATTGTCCAGCCTTCCAAGGCTTTAGGTTGCGTTCATTTGCCATGGCTCACTGCTTTCTCACTGCATTCACCGTTTTCTATGCTTTTATTTTATACGGGTTGAGGGAATAAATCTATTTTTATCAAGAGATTAGTCTGCCGGACGACTACGGCCAAATGTGGCTATCCACAAACATCAATAGACGATATGATGACAACGATTTGCTCTTCATAGGGCAGATTGGGGCTTAATAACCTCTTCCGAACGGCATCAGCATCATGCCGTTAATCGCCTAGATTATCGGTTGGCGCACTCTGACAAAAGCAAAATGCTCGATCTTTATGAGCGGCTGGATTTTCTTGATAACTGGAACGCTGATAAAAGTGCGCTTGAAAAGCCACGGATTTCAGAAGTGTTAAAGCGGCTGATGCAATACATAGAAACTGAGATGAAAAACCCAAAAAATCTCAGAGTGGATGATTATACGGAAGCACGGCAGTTCGTCTATCATCTTGCCCGACACCTTAAACGTTCATATGGCACCCCCATGAATGCTGTTCTGGCGACGGCCACGGCAGCTATTTACGATGTCGATTATGATGAAAACGATATTCGCAAAATTCTAAAAAGATAGACCGGGGCGAAGACAAGAAAAAATCTTCATCTTTGCCAATGCCTCAAAAACCTCTTTCGCGGTTCAATGAACCTATGCGCCGATGATTGGCGTAGGAAAGAGAGCATCAGATGTTACAGATCAAATACCGGAAAATATCAGAACTAAAACCCTATCCAAACAATGCCCGAAAGCACCCGCCAAAGCAGCTGCAGAAACTAGCTGCCAATATCAAGGCAATCGATTTTATTGTGCCGGTGATTATAGATGCGCAAGATACGGTTCTTGCGGGCCATGGCCGCCTTGAAGCGGCAAAAATGGCTGGTTTGAAAGAAATCCCGGCCGTATCAGTCAATCACCTTACTGAAACGCAGAAGCGCGCCTTTATTCTTGCCGATAATCGCCTTGCCCAGGATTCCACATGGGACATGGTTAAGGCGAAAGAAGAATTCGAATTTCTTGAAGGTTTTGAGATTGAATTGGGCCAGACAGCCTTTGATACGGCGGAAATAGACCTGGCGCTAGGTGGAGAAGATTCATCTGAGTCTCCCGAAGATGACATCGAAGATCTGCCGCCGGAATATCAGCCGGTGACGCAGGCGGGAGATATTTGGCATCTGGGCGTTCACCGCCTGATTTGTGGCGATGCACTGCAAGCCGGTACATATCTACGACAGCCCTTTAGTTAAATGCCGTCATATGATCAATCGAGGATACAGGCTTAATTTCCAAAATTGCAGAGTAATAGTCATTTTTTGACTTTTTTAGTGAGAAAAGTAACCTCTACAAGTTCAGGTTGTGTGATTGTTGATTTTATTGAGTTTTTTTGGGGTGCTGGTTTTCCGCAATTAAACGCTATCGCCCTAAGTGAGCGCGACAGACGTTTTCATCTTTATTAATATTTTTTATTTAAAGTAACTGAAGGGGGTGCCCATGCTCTATCTTAGGAAGTCTTTTTTCTGTTTATCCTTTCTTTGTATGCTGTCTTTTTTCTGCGAGACGCAGGTCTTTGCCGCAGAAGCCTCTCTTGAGGAGTTGCAGCAAAAAGCGGCCGCCGGTGACGTGGAAGCGCAAAGCGCCTTGACGCAACGCTATATTAAGGAACCAAAAAGACCTCAGGAAGATTACCAGGCTTTAGCCGGTTGGCTGGAAAAGTCAGCAAAAGAGAATAACCCCCTGGCCCAAACCGAACTGGCCAACCTCTATAGCAATGGCATGGGCGTTAAAAAGGACATCAAACACGCCTTCGCGCTTTTTAAGCGCGCGGCGGATCAGGGATTTGCCCGTGCCTATGGTGGTGTAGGGCTCATCTACTATATGGGCGGGGGCGGCATTGAGCGCGATTATAAGGAAGCCAAAAAATGGTTCGAAAGAGCCGCTAATGAAGGCAACCATGGCCTGTCGATGTTGCGCTTAGGCTATGTCTACTTAGATGGCTTGGATGTCAAAAAAGATGCTGTCGAGGCGCTGAAGTGGTTCAAGAAAGCGGCCGGACAGGACCTGGGTGAAGCTTATGATGCGATCGGTAGGCTCTATGAGCTTGGCGCTCCCGGCATTCCTAAAAATTTGAAAGAGGCCGCCGTTTGGTATCAAGGCGCGGTGGACAGAAACTATATGCCGGGCTATGTCAGTCTTGGAAATGTTTATAGGGATGGAAAAGGCGTTCCTAAGAACTATACGCGGGCCGCGGAACTATTCCAGCAAGCGGCAGACAGCGGTAGCTCAGCCGCTCATGTCAATCTTGGCGCAATGTATGCGGACGGCACGGGCGTCCCCAAGGACCCTGAGAAAGCTTTCCAGTTGATGCTCAAGGCAGCTGAAATGGGGCACCCCTATGGACAACATAATGTCGCTTTCTATTACCGTCGCGGGAAAGGCGTTAAGGTAGATAAGCAGAAAGCCTATGAATGGTATCAGAAAGCCGCCGTGCAGGGCGATGAAGAGGCGCGTGCTAAAAGAGATGAGTTGCGCAAGGAGCTGAAAATTGGTCAGGAGACTGCGGCGGCGGATGCCGGCATCAAACAAGTCACAGCGGTGCCAAGGCAGGTGAGCCGTGGTGCGGAAGTGACGATTGCGGTTCACTATGTCCCAGCTGAAAGTGCGACTGCCGTGGTGGAAGACTGGACGCTGCTGTTTAACGGCGAGTCCGTCATGACCTTTCAGAAAAAGTTCGATGTAGATAAGGGTCATGCGCGACATGAATTTACTTTGCCCATTCCGGAAGATGCAGCGGTAGGAAGTTATACACTGAAGTTGCGCGCCGCTTTGCCAAAGACTTCTTTGGAGGGGCAGGTGCTGATTGACATCAAGGAATAAAGCCCTCGGTTTTTCCTTCTTTCTCGCGCTGATTTTTGTGTTTCAGCCTGCTCTTACAGCAGATCTGCGCGGGCTTGCAGAATACAGGCAGGGTGATTTCAGAGCGGCGTATACGCAGCTGCGGCCCTTGGCGGAGAAGGGTAATACTGAAGCCCAGTTTCTCGCGGGGGTCATCATGTCCCAAGGAGAAAGTCTTAAGGACATGGAAGCAGCGGCGCGTTGGTATCGGCGCGCTGCCGATCAGGGCTATGTTCCCGCACAGGCGAAACTCGGCGCTTGTTATGCATCGGGTTCCGGTGTTCCGCAAAGCGATGCAGAGGCTATTATATGGTATCGCCGCGCGGCAGAAAAGGGCGATGCGGCTGCTGCATCGCATCTGGGCTATCTTTATGCTTATGGCACAAATATGCCGCATGATAAAAAGGAGTCTGCCTATTGGTATCAGCGCGCCGCGGTGGGAGAGCAGGGACGGAAACGTTATATCTCTCCCGATGAAACGCTGCAGGCTGTTGTAACAGGGGCGGGGCAAAAAAGCCGGTTGGAGATCAAGGAGCGGGAAACGGTCCTGGCGGTGCAGGAAGATTTTGTGTTTGACAAGGTGGAATGGACACCGGATTCCCGCTTTTTTATTGTCAACGGCACGGTAAAGGGTAAGTCTCTGACTTTCTATTACTCCCGCGTGTTCAATAATATTAAAGAGCTGACAGGAGAATAGACCCATGAAGAGAATAGCTGTCCTTGGTGTGTTGCTGTTGTTTTTCACGGGGTCTGCCTTGGCAGCTGCGCCGGGGCTTTCGCCAGAGCTGATTGAGGCGCTGAAGGCGGTTGAAGCAAATAAGGCCTCTCCACGGCAGCAGGCGCTGCTCTTTGCCAATAATGATGTCATTAATAAAGCGCGGCTGCGGGACTGGCTTAGCGACAAGCAGTATCAGGCCGCACAAAAAGATTTTTCGAAGCTCAACGAAGGATTTGCCGCCGATGCGGCGCAAAAGGCGGGTGCCAAGCTGGAAAAGCAGGTCAGCAAATCAGATAGCTTTAGCCCGGGTACGGACTCCGACTATATCGCACAGGTGGAGAGCCCTGAACAGGTCCGGCAGATGCAGAAGAATTATAATGACAATATCAATAAATTTCTTGGGGACAATGAAGTGTTCCAGGACCCGGATGCCAAATGGCATGAAACATTGGATACGGATTTTATGGCGGATCCGCGTCATGTCACGCAAGCGCAGTTTGAGGAAATTGCCAAGATGAACAATGCCGCCTATACACGACGTGAGGCCGCTGAGTATGAGCGTATCAGCCGCGCGCAGGATGGCTCGACGGTCAAGCCTGAGCATATCAATGCCTATGCCGATGAGATGCAAGACCTTATCGTCAAAAAGCAAAAGGCCTTGGCAAAAATGCGCGAGACTGGTCTTTCGAAGGCTGATCGTGCCGATATCGCCCTCACCATGGGACAGGAGCAGAAATATATAGAACGCATAGAAGCGGCTACAGATCACCTGCGCCGTCAGAATAACCTCAAGCCCATCGATCGCAATGTCATGGGCGCTGGCTATTCCGTCGTCAAGAACGAACAAGGTAATGTGGTGCTGCGGCATAAGAATTTTCAAAATCAGAATGGAAACATCCATTTCCGTGATCGTGCTCTCGGATCTATAGCGCGGCGAGGCGCAAACCGTGCGCCGGAAAATTTCTTTCAGACAGCTTCAGCTAATGCCGTATCGCAGAACTCCTTGAACCGCTCTCTGTCGCAGCTGGCAGAGACCCAAGCGCAGGTCGCTGCTGTTAACTCAGACTTTTCAGCGACGGCCACAAAAGACATTGCACAATTGACCAAGAATTTGCCGGCCTCCGATAAAGGATTCTTGTTGGATAAGATTAAAAAAGCGCGCGGTGGTGATTTTGCGGCTGAAGTGGCGCGGGAAATGCGGAATGTTTCTCCTCCCAAGCCTAATAATCCTGCTTTTGATCAAGAAATTGTTGCCGCCGTTGACAAGGGTAAAATTCAGCCTGAAGTAGATCCTACCCCGAGCCTGACAAATGCAAGGCGTTGGGATAAGGAGATTGCCGTGTCCTTAGGGCTTAAGCCGGGGCAAGTACCCACCAAAAAACAAATGAAGGAACTGGCACAGCGCGCGCTGCCGAAACTAAACGGCATGATGGATATCCTGGACCTTGCCGTGGAAGCGGCCGACGCCGGGTCCATGATGGGTGAATACGCCTATCACATCAATGCGGCGATGGGTAAAGACGTGCCAGATGAAGTTGCCCAGCAACATTTCGAAGCCGCGCGTGAAGTGGCTTACGGGATGGTGGAAAAGGGAACGGTGGGCACGGCGATGGCCGTGACGATGCAGGCTTTCCCCACCGTCGGCGCTGTCATCGGCACCTATACGGCAAGCTATAGCGGGACGCGTTTTGTCCTCGAAAATACGCGAACAGGACAGTATATCGACAAGCTGGCAGGAGGCGCTTTTGATATTGGCTTCCGTGGTGCGGACAAATTAACAAATGTGGGAGCATCAGACCGGGAAGAGAGCGAGGGTGCGCGGCTGTGGGAGAGCTATGAGCGGGCCCTGCAGGAGGGTCGGATCAAGCTCCGCAAAGGCGCCACAGCAGAGGAATTGAGAAATGCAGCGCTGCGCGGTGATATCGCCACGATCAAAGATGACATCGTTGAAGGCCGCGCAGTAGCAGAACCTGAGAAGGAAACAAAGCCGGCAACGCCACAGGCGGGGCCCAACCATTATTCCGTCGGTATTTTTGAAGTTAAAACGGGCACTAATATTAAAGGTGGCCGCGTTATTGGCGTTGTCCTTCCGCCTGAAGAATACGCCCCCTTTCGTCCCCATGACAAAAGGGAGGAACACTATGGTGACCTCAAGGTCCTCAAGGAAAATCTGTCAATGGACGAAGCGCGTCAATTTATTTTCGTGGCGCTCTATCTGCCGGAGGCACCGGTTGCGAAAGGCAAATGGCGAGCCGGGGCTTGGGTGCGACATGCGTCAGAAATCGTTGAGTATGAAAATAAAACAGCCAAGCATGTCAATTATGACGACCCGCGTCTTGACATTATAGCACCCTTTGTGTCCGCCGCTCAAATTAAAGCACGTTACCATGATCTAAGAATGCTGAGGGAGGGTCTTACAGAGTCTGAGGCGACGGACTGGATTTGCTTACAAACCAAACCGCATCAGGCGCTTAGTTTCACAAAAACCCGCCAAGAAAAGCGGCATATTTTTCAGGGAAAATCTTACGATTCTTCCGCCTGCATTTCATTTGATGCCTCCGGGAGATTGCTCTGGGGCATACACATCAGTAAGGAGCGCGAGCAGTGGATCCTGGATCACCTTACGACGCTTAAAGCGTCACCTTTAATTGTCCCGTCTCTCAATCCAGACAAGGTCGGTGGTTGGGGACGTGTGGCGCAGCAAATGCAGGATAAAAACAGTGCGGCTGCGACAGGAACCAAGAGTGGCAAAGGTCATAAAAGCTGGGGCGATGTTGCGGAGAGCATGAACAAGCCGGTGGGGGAGGCGCCCCTCGATCTGGGCTATATTCTCAAAAACAGGAGCAACCCCGCGCTTGTCAGTAAGGAACAGCTCATGGACGCGATGCGCCATCCGCTGCTCTGGCAACAGCCCGAGGTGCAGAGGATGATCGGTGATTGGATCAGCAAAGCCAAGCCTGAGCTTGCTTTGAAAGATCCCACCGCGCACTACGAAGAGTGGGGCCGCGTCGTGGGCCGCGGTATCCGGGTGACCGGAAAGCCGGACATTGACGAGCCGCTTCATCAATATCTCTGGCGAAACGCTGATAAGTTTCCATCACTGAACCTGTGCTCGATGAAAGACTATGTAACACGCCGGATGGTGGATCAGTCGCTGGAAGATTGTCCGCGTCCGGAATATAGCACGGCTGCAGCTCAAGGTAATAATGCAGCGCCGCGTGAACAGGGGGCGCATGGTTCGTGGAAAAAGCCCAAGGATGCTTCTGCGTCATCGTCATCAAGAAGCTCAGGTGGCTGCACCGTTGTGGCAGGAGCACCGCTTCTTAAGCTGGCCGATGTGCCTTACTGGACTCAGGACAAGCCGGATCTTGTGGGAAAGCCTGTCGTCGCGGTTTTTCTGACCTATTGGGACAAAGAAACCTTCGATCTTTCTGCGCTTGAACAGCAATGGGCTCCTTATCTTGGAAAGGTGGAGGTCATTGTTTTGAGCGCTAACCCACCCGCGCATGAAAGCGGCCGGTATAGGTCAGTGCAGGATATGGCAGGGGTGACAAATATTCCTTTCGGTGAAGATCCAGAGAGTCGTGTTCATTTTTCCCTCTCCGGAAAAAGAGTGGCCAACCGTCTTATCTATCCACATGTTCTTGTTTTTGACGCGAGCGGAAATATGGTTGAAGATATTGAAGCCTATAACCCATCGCAGCACGATAGAAAGCTTCAACGCGCACTTGACAACAGTCTGTCGCAAGGGTGTGCACGGCCTGCCTATACACACGACAAAGGAATCGCAGACGGGAAACGATAACGTTCTTGGATATTATGGACTTAAATATGGGGCCGTCATTTGTGAGAGCTTTCGATCACAGGCAGCATGCGCCACCATTACTTCTTCCAAGGCCATCCGAAGAAGTTTTTTAGACCATCAAAATACCCAATAAATAAGGCCATTAACCGCCACTTTTTCCCCGGTTTTCTGTGATTCCTGAGACATAACACGCAAAGC
>CAYGGT010000078.1:7838-8277 GCA_964349475.1 uncultured Rhodospirillaceae bacterium | reverse complement strand
GGCGTGGATCTTTCCAGCATGGCGGCGGGGCGGAAGCAGAAAAGCGCGGCGGGGCGGCCGCCGGCGATCGAGGATTTTTTGCCGGGGATCTCTTCCACCATGCCGGAACTTTCCACCAGACGGCGGAAATTCTGTTTGTGCAGCGCGTGGCCGCTGATCGCCTCGACGGTTTTTTGCAGCTGCAGCAGGGTGAATTCCGCCGGCATCAGCTCAAACACCACCGGACGGTATTTCAGTTTGCCGCGCAGCCGCCCGATGGCGGTCGCGAGAATGCGCCGGTGGTCGTAGAGCATGGACCGGCCCGGCACCAGGCGGTCATCGACCTTGATATTTTTATCGCGGGCCGCTTCGAAGACAAGCCTTGCTTCATAGAGCAGTTCGTAACGCTCCAGCACTTTTTCTTCGTCCTGGGTTGGGCCGAAGCAGGCATTCACGCGCG
>CAYGGT010000078.1:0-7828 GCA_964349475.1 uncultured Rhodospirillaceae bacterium | reverse complement strand
CGGCGGCGTTCACCCAGGCCATCAGCCCCGGTTCGATGGCGTCGCCGATCATTTTCGGCTTGCCGCGCCGCCAATCTTCCCAGGGGAAATAATGGTACCAGTCGCCCCAGCACATGCTGTCGGAGGGCATGGCTGTCAGCGCCAGATAACCGATTGAAACGACGCGCGGGCCGTCTTGTTTTTGCCCGGCATAGCGGCCGCGATTGCCAAAGGTATAGAGCTGTTCGACATAGCCGGGCGTCAGCGGCGTTTGCTCGCGCACCCAGCGGCGCAGGCCGATATCCAGGGTCGGATGCGTATCGGGGTCGAAGGGGCCGAAAGGCAGGGCGTCGCTCGCGTCGTCCGCGCCGCGCAGGATAAACACCTTCGGTTCGTCGTTTGCGACGGAAACGATCACGGCGGAGAGGCCGATGATAATGCCGGTTTTTTCCGTGCTCATGGCGGGCCTACTTCGTCACCTTGGCCGGCGCATTTTCTTCCGGCAGCGCGTTTTTGAGCGAGCCGACGATTTCATCGACGATCTGGTCGATGACGGCGGCGGTGGTCGATTTTTCAACGTTGCCGCCCTTGTCCGACAGCGTCGCGACGCGGCGGCGGATTTCCGACCGTGCCGAGCCGCCGGGAAAGTTGACCGCCAGCATGCGTCGCGCATGCGCCGCGCCAAGCCGCGCATAGAGCCGGTTGCGGATCAGCACGTCTTCCGTCGATGTTGAAAATGCCCAGAGTTCGATGGGGCCGAGCGTGTTGATCAGATGCTGCTCATACCGGCCTTCGGTTGTGCCCAGTACCAGCAAGCAGGGCGCGCCGCCCGCCTTGGGGCCGGTCAGCTTGTGGCGGATGATCCAGCGCGCCGTGTCCGACAGGCCAAAACGCTTTTGCGTCGCATCGACGGCGCCGTCGGAAATTGCCGTCCCCAGCACCCAGATGCCCGTCGCCAGATCCACCATATCATCGTTGAAATCCTGCAGCATTTGCGACGCGAGGATGATCTGGATCCCGCGCTTGCGGCCTTCGCGCACGTCGCGCACGATCTGGCCGCGCACGGATTTTGAACTGCTCGTGCGGTGAAACTCGTCATAGCAAAGGCGCTTGGGCGTTTCCGCCAGGTCGCGCAGCCGGAGTTCATGGTAGGAGCGGTATTTGGCGGGCATGAAGGCCAGCGCTTCTTCATTGATCCACCACGGCGTGACGAGAGCGTGGCGCGCCAGCATGTACATGACGGCAGTCTGGCGGTCCGACGTGGCGTCGCCCTGCGGGCAGACATCGGCCAGGTCGAGCGAGCAGATGCGGTTTTCCGCCAGCGAGAATTTGGTGACCGAGGCCAAAATCGGGAATTCGCGCACGGCGGAAGTGATCATGCGCTCAAAGGCGTGGATCACCCCTTCGGCGCTGGAACCGATGGATGTTTCATCCAGTAAATTCCTGATCTGCGGGCGCCGCGCCGCCGCAACCGCGTCGCCCAGCGTCGGGGACGCGTAGCGCTGCGCCAGCGCCGCTTCATGCGTCAAGCCTTTGTCGAAGAGCAGGTCAACGATATCCCACCAGTAAGCGCTGGCCGGGAGCGCAATCTCGTGCTTGCGCAGCGCGTCGTCCACCGCATGGTCGATGCGCGGCAGATAAGGGCGCGGTTCGGCGTTCGATACTTTGTCGTCGCGCCAGCGGTACAGCTCATCCACCACCATGGCGGACAGTTGCGAGATGCCGTCATAAGGGTCGGCCTGGCCTGCCGGCGTGCAGAGCAGCGTCAGGATTTCAATCAGAAAGCTGCGCTCCGTCGCCTGGGGCGCGCGCATGCCGAGCTTTGTATCGAAGGGGTTGATCGCGAACTGCTGGTTCATTTGCAGGCGGACCGAGATGGCTTCGTGCCGGCGGTTCGGCGGCAGCGCGTCCTGGATCAGCGAGATCAGCCCCGCCGAAGAGGGGCCGATGTCGATGACCGCGATGTAGGGCAGCTTGTTGATCCCCGCATTCAGGCAGGTGCCGAGGTTGAGCGTGTTCATCAAAACCGATTTACCGCCGCCCGGCTGCGCGAAGACCAGGTCGAACCAGGTCGTCGTCAGGTTGGTGCCCGTCTGATACGGCCAGACACGGCCATCCGGCGTGCGGAATAAAATGGGGCCGCGCTGGAACGGGCTGGAGGCCCGCTGCCAGGGCACCAGTTTCATGACTTCGTAGAGCGGCGCGATGCCGGGCGGCGCCGTCGAGGCGCACGCGATCCCCAGCGCCGACGACATCACGCAATCAAGGGGGTCGCCCGTCTGCTGCGATACCTGGCAATAGCCCCAGCTTTCAATCGCCTGCGTCAGCGCGGAAAGTCTGTCTTCGAGAAGGTTCATATCGTTCTTGGGCGCCCAGGTGCAAAAAGAAACCCGCATCTTGACCACCGGCTCGCTCCGCGCCATTTCCATGAGCCCTTTGAGAGATTCGCGGATCTGCCGGTTTTCGGCGTTGGTGACGGTAAAGATCGACGCCAGAAACGATTGCACCGCCATGCCCTGGGCGCCGCCGCCTTCGATCAGAATGGAAATGCGGAAGGGCGTGTCGCTTTCGCTTAAACGGTTGAGCAGCGCCGGAAACGGCAGCGGCTCCTGCGGGCCCAGCACCATATCGACTCCGCCCCAGATATATCTTCCCATCTCCACGACATGGTCGTTGACGACGCGCGCGGACGTCTGCGCCAGCTGCTGGCGCAAGGGCGGCCACAGCAACTCCGACATATCTTCTTTATGCTCCGGCGCCCGTGTCGGCACGGGGTCGCCCGGCAGGCAGGCTTTCCAGCCGCTGTCCATGCCGCCCTGAAAAAGATTGGCGCGGATGATGCGCAGCGCTTCGTGCACATCGACCTCGCCTGAATGGATGCCCATTTCGCGCAATGCGGAAACGATGGCTGTCGTCATGCTTTTATGCCGCGTGCGCAGGGCTTCGACGGCGGCAAAAGGGTATTGCGCTTCTTGCGCCCTGACCCATTTGCGCTTGCGGGCGTTTTCGGCTTCTCGCGCGAAATCCGCCTTGCTTAAAATCGTCGGGCGCGTCCAGAGGACGAAGTAAATTTCCTCCCAGGCGATATAGTGGCTGAGATGCCGCGCGCGTTCGTCAAAAATATCGTCGATTTCAAGGCCGATGTTTTTTGCCGCCTGCTGGTTGGGGCGGAGCAGCAGGCGGATGGATTCTCCCGCGCGCTCAGGATTGCGCACAAAATAAATCTGCATCGCGTGCCCCGGCCGGTCGAAGCGCGCCCCGAACTTGACGACCGTATCCGCGAGGATTTTTTTGTATTCGGCGTCGCCGATGATCTGGCGCGCGCCGTCGATCCGCAGCAGCGTGACAAGCGAGCCGTCTTCCGCCGCGAAGGTCACGTTATCGTCGGATGTTTCAAGGCGGATAAATGATTCAACCGGCTGCCGCAGGGCTTTTATAAGGGGCTTGATGAACCCGTCGAGAATACCCATGACATTTCCTGATGCGTGAAATCCTGATGCACCAGTCTATACCAAAAGAGTATCGCTTGAAACTATAGGCTTCTTTTTTGGATCGCCCTGCATATTTCCTTAACGGTCACCGTTGACCCATTGAAAAGGCGGGTTTAGAATCCATCTTCTCTATAGCCTATTCGTCATTTTCAACAGAGGGTTCTGACAATGAAAACGCTTACATCCCGTTTGACCAGCTTTGCCATCTTTGCCTTTTTACTTTTCTCCCTGGCGCCCGCCTTCGCGCAAGAAAAAGCGGCGCTGCCGGGGCTTGAAAACCTGGCGGAAAAGCTGGTGCCGACGGTGGTCAACGTCTCCACCACGATGAAAATGGAAACCGCGGCCAAAGGCGAGTTGCCGGCAATGCCGCAACTGCCGCCCGGTTCGCCGTTCGAGGAATTCTTCAAGGATTTTTACGACCAGTATCAGAATGGCAAGCCGCCCGCTCAGGAAAAAGGCTCGTCGCTCGGCTCCGGCTTCATTATTGACGCCGCCAACGGCTATGTCGTTACCAACAATCACGTCATCAAGGATGCAGAGGAAATCAAGGTCATCCTGAACGACAATACCAGTCTTGACGCAACACTCGTCGGCACGGATGAGAAAACCGATATCGCTCTTCTGAAAGTCAAGACGGATAAACCCCTGACGGCAGCATCCTGGGGCGACAGCGACAAGGCGCGCGTCGGGTCGTGGATCATGGCGATCGGCAATCCCTTCGGCTTGGGCGGCACGGTTACTGCGGGCATCGTTTCCGCGCGCCACCGTGACATCAACGCGGGGCCTTATGACGAATTCATCCAGACCGACGCCTCCATCAACCGGGGGAATTCCGGCGGCCCGATGTTCAACATGGACGGCGAAGTCGTCGGCGTGAACACGGCGATTTTCTCGCCCACCGGCGGATCCGTGGGGATCGGTTTTGCCGTTCCCTCGAACCTTGCCAAAGGCGTCGTCGCGCAGCTGGTGAAATACGGCAAGACCAAGCGCGGCTGGCTTGGCGTGCGAATTCAGGAAGTCACGCCGGAAATCGCTGAAAACCTGGGGCTTGATAAGTCCAAAGGCGCCATGGTCGCCGGCGTCACGCCGCAAGGTCCCGCTGAAAAAGCCGGGATCAAGGCGGGCGATATTATTCTGGCCTTCAATGGCCAGCCGCTCGACAAAATGCGCCAGCTGCCGCGGCTGGTGGCCGAAGCGGAGGTTGGGCAAAAATCCACGCTGACGCTGTGGCGCAAGGGCCAGCAAGAAACCGTGACGGTCGATCTCGGCCAGCTGGAAAAGGCGGAGGAATCGGGCATGATTGCCGGTAAAAAAGACGACAGCGGAAAAGCGCCGGACGTAAAGTCGACGGTTGTGGACAGTGTCGGCCTTGGCCTTGTCGCGCTGACCGATGCCAACCGTGCCACTTATAAAGTCGCCAAAACCGTCAACGGCGTGCTGATCCTGGACGTCAAAAAAGACGGCCCCGCCGCCGACAAGGGGCTTGAGCGCGGCGACGTGATCATCGAGGTCGATCAGAAAGAGGTCGCGACGCCCGAACATGTCATGGAAAAAGTTGCGGCGGCTGCAACAGCCGGCCGTGCCTCCGTCCTCTTCTTCGTCGCCCGCCGGGATGATATGCGGTTTGTGGCCTTGAAGTTGAAGAGATAAACAGACGGCGCCACAGAAGGAAGTCTCAATGATACAACGCCCCGTCCTGATCATCGGCGGGCCGACCGCCAGCGGCAAGTCGGGGCTGGCGCTGGCGGTCGCGGAAAGAATTTCCGGCGTTGTGATCAATGCGGATTCGATGCAGATGTATCAGGGGCTGCCGTTGCTGACCGCGCAGCCGCCGCCGGAAGATTTTAAAAAAACGCCCCACCGCCTTTACGCCGCGCTCATGCCCGGTGAACCGTGTTCCGCGGCGCGCTGGCGGGATCTGGCGCTGGCGGAAATCGCCGGGGCGCAGGCCGAAAAAAAACTTCCCATCATCGTCGGCGGCACCGGGTTTTACCTGAAGACGCTGTTGCAGGGGATCAGCCCGATCCCTCCTATCCCGCCTGAATTTCGCGACAGAGCAGCGGCTTTGCAAAAAGAGCTGGGCAACCCCGGTTTTCACCAGGCGCTGGAGAAGCGCGATCCGGATACCGCCGCCCGTCTTGATCCTTTGAATACGCAGCGGCTGATCCGCGCCTGGGAAGTGCTGGAAGCAACCGGCAAAAGTCTCGCCGCATGGCAATCGGCCCCGCCCGTTCCGCCGCCGCCGCATCTGCGGTTTATCACGGTTGCGCTGCTGCCGCCGCGGGCTGCCCTTTATGAGGCCTGCAATGCGCGGTTTAAAGCAATGCTGCGCCTGGGCGTGCTGGAGGAAGTGCGGCAATTTAAAAAATTGTCTCTTTATTCCAAAGCGCTCGGTTACGCTGAACTTTCCGACCATCTGGATGGAAAAATGTCCCTGGAGGATGCTGTTGCCGCGGCACAGCAAGCCACGCGTCGTTACGCGAAACGGCAGGTCACCTGGTTCCGCCACCAGATGACCCCGGCCCAGATTCTTCAAACACCCGACCCAGCGCCGGTGCTGGACTTTTTGCCGGGCATCTTTTAGGATCATCATATTATGGAGGATTCCTAGAATGCGTACGTATTTTATTCCGGTGATTGTGCTGCTGACCTTATCTCTTTCCGCCTGCGCCCCGCCGCGCGCCGAGATGGACAAGAAACTCGCCAAAGCCTGCGTGAGCGCTATTCAGGCGTTGTCTGACGCCACCGATCTGATCGAAATTCAGAAAACTGTTTTCAAAAACGGCAAGGCGCCTGAAAATGTCATTTTACGCACCGTGAAGCTTGATGTTTATTTCACCCGTAACCAGGGAGTTATGGTGGAAAAAAAATATACGTGTTCCTATAAAGAGAATCTGAGCATGTTCGGCGCTGCGCCGGGGTTTTACAGCCTTGAAAAAGACGGTGAAAAATACGGCAATTTTGACGGCGAAATTCTGGGCGGCATCGACACTTTGCAAAAAATTCACACCGCGACGGCCGAAGCTTTTTACTAAAAACAGCGGTCTTTAAAAGCCGGGCGGTGAGGGTTTTTTCCGCAGGGGCGGCGGCGGGACGGGGGAGCGGTCTTCCAGGCCTTTAAAAATATCTTTGGTTTTTTTGTCGAAACCTGCGCTGTTCCAGCCTGCGGTGAACCATTGCCTGTCGAATGGCGCATAGACGCCGGCATAGCCCATGTTTCCGGCCCGGTCCGGGTGCAGGGGGTCGAGGGTGCCATAGTTATGCGAGCCGCTTGCGCCTTCCATCAGCAGCGCCGTGCCGCCGCCGATATCCCAGACGGCCAGAAAAGCGCTTGACCCCAGCGTGGCGCATTGTTTTTGCGCATCCTGCCCCCGCGCCAGATCGGCCATTTCAGAAAACAGGCGCTCGGCTTCGTCTTTCTGCATCAAACAGAAGGACCCGTTGAAAAAACGGGGGTCGATTTCCCCCGATTTCTGCACGGCCCGCGCGGTAACGGCGTTTTTTGCACCCGGCGGATAGTCCATGACGTTCTCCGTCGTCAGCGCCAGAAAGAGCGCCGGCGTTGCCATGTTTTTCACTTTCACGCCGTCAAAATTTCCGAAGATGGTGACTTTCGTCACTGGAGCCTACCCGATTCTGAAATCGGAGCCGATGCGCCACTTACCATCCGTGCTTCTTTCGATAGAAACGTTCAAACGATCCGCCCTAAAGTCCATCGTCTGCATCCTTCCTGGCAAGTTTTCGCGCAACCTCAACCCCATGGAGGCCGCTGCCTTCCTGAGATCGGCAACAGCCGTATCTGATGGGGATATTTCCAGATGTGTATCTGGACCGTATTGTGTCTGAATAATTGTTTCCGTTACCTGTACTTCGCTGCCGGCAAACTTATTAAATGCATGGGCTATGTTTTTTTGAGGCTTCATCTCTATTCTCCTTAATGTTGAAGTCGAAGCAAAAATTACCCTAACTTCGGCCGTTAAGTCAATGGGCCTGAAAATGATAAACAAAAATCCTACAATATACTGAAATGTAACGATTTTTGATGTATCCTGAAAACTGGGGAATTTTGTTCAGATGGCTTTGGGAAAAATAAAAAGAAAAATCCGTTTTTGGACAGCGTTGGGGGCGGCGCTGCTGATGCTGAACGTCGCCCATGCAGCGGATGTGGCTTTACCGGCAATCCCCGTCAACATCGGCCATCACGCAGATTACACGCGGATCGTTTTTGAGTTTCCGAAGCTCTATGCGTATCATGTGAAAGACGTCGATGGCGTGACGCGAATCGATTTTGACACCAAAGCCCCGCCTGCCTTTTCAGCGCTGAAGTCGCCGCTGGTGAAAAGCATCAAGGACACGTC
>CAYGGT010000077.1:1692-8450 GCA_964349475.1 uncultured Rhodospirillaceae bacterium | reverse complement strand
GTTGAGGTTGCATGAACTGGATCACCAATTTCGTCCGGCCGAAGATCAAGGCCCTGATGCTCAAAAAAGATCTGCCCGACAACCTGTGGCAGAAATGCCCGGGCTGTCAGACGATGCTTTACCATCAGGACATGCAAAAAAACCTCAACGTCTGCCACCACTGCGGCCATCACATGCGCCTTGGGGTGATTGAGCGCCTTGAAATGCTGTTTGACGCGGAACAATATCAGCTGGTGGAACTGCCCAAAACCCCGACCGATCCGCTTAAATTCAAAGACCGCAAAAAATATGCCGACCGCCTGAAAGAAGCGCAGACTGAGTCGGGCCGCAAGGATGCCGTCGTTGTCGCCCAGGGGATGATCGGCGGGGAAACGGCCGTCATCGCGGCCTTCGACTTCAATTTCATGGGCGGATCGATGGGGGCGGCCGTGGGCGACGGCCTGCTGACGGCATCGCGCCTCGCGGTGATGCTGAAGGCGCCGTTCATCGTTATTCCTTCTTCCGGCGGGGCGCGCATGCAAGAAGGCGTGCTTTCGCTGATGCAGATGCCGCGTTCGGTGATCGCGGTCGAACAGGTGAAGGAAGCGCGCCTGCCTTACATCGTCCTCCTGACCGACCCCACCACCGGCGGCGTCAGCGCGTCTTTTGCCATGCTCGGTGACATTCATATTGCCGAACCGGGCGCGCAAATCGGCTTTGCCGGACGGCGCGTGATCCAGGAAACGATCCGCGAAAGTCTGCCCGAAGGGTTTCAGACCGCCGAATACCTGCGCGCGCACGGCATGGTCGATCTCGTCACGCCGCGCGGGGAGCTGCGCGCGCAACTGATCACGCTGATCAGACTTTTGATGAAGCCGCGCGCTGCGCGGTGAATCGGCATGAAAAAACGCATCGCCCTCGTAGATGACGACAGGAACATTCTGGTTTCCGTCTCCATGGCGCTTGAGGCGGCCGGGTTTGCCGTGCAGGCTTACGGCGATGGTGCCGCCGCGCTGGCGGAAATTTTAGCCGACCCCGTCGATCTCGTGCTGCTGGACGTCAAAATGCCGCGCCTTAACGGCATCGAAGTGTTCAAAAGAATTCACGAATCATCTGCAATGCCTGTTATTTTTCTAACCTCGAAAAGCGATGAGGCCGATCAAATGCTGGGCCTGCGCCTTGGCGCCGACGACTATGTGACCAAACCTTTTTCACAGCGACTGCTGATCGAGCGCATTCGCGCGGTGCTGCGCCGGGATGAAAGTCGGCGGGAACCCCGCCCGCCGGCGGAAGACGCCGTGCTGGAGCTGGGGCCGCTGCGTCTTGACGGCGCGCGCAATCTTTGCACGTGGAAAGGACAGAACCTCGACATGACGGTGACGGAATTCCTGCTGGTGCGGTCCCTGGCGGAAAATCCGGGCCATATCAAATCCCGTGAAAAACTGATCAACTTCGCCTATGGCAACGCGCTCGATATTGAAGACCGCACGGTGGACAGTCACATCAAGCGCATCCGTAAAAAATTCAAGGATATCGACCCCGATTTCGATCTGATCGAAACCATTTACGGCATCGGGTATCGGTACAAGAATGTTTAGCGCTTTCCGTCACCGCCGCTGGTACGTTTCCCCGATCACGCTGCGGATCATGGCGGTGAACATCGGCGCGCTGCTGATTCTGGCGCTGGGACTGCTTTATACCGGCCGTTACGAAATAAAAATGATCGACGCGGAGCTGTCCGCGCTGCAAGCCGAAGGGCGGCTGCTGGCGGCGGCGGTGGCCGAAGGCGGCGTGCGGCCGACGCTCAGCGGCGACCCGGTGCTGGCTGAAGATTTATCGCGCCAGATGCTGCGCAAGCTGGTCGAAACGACGCAGCTGCGCATCCAGCTGTTCGGCAAAACCGGCCAGCTGATGCTCGACAGCCACCAGTTAACCGGCCCCGGCGGGGCGGTGGAGATCGTCGCCCTGGACCCGCCCTTTCAGACATGGCCGCTGAAAAAGAAACTGTCGTTTTTCTTCGAACGCTCGCTGCGGCTTTTGCCCTCCCGCCTTGAACTGCCGTCATATCCTGAAAAAACAAACGTGCAGGACTTGCTGAAAACGCTCAGCGGGGAAAGCGTGGCTTTCGCCTGGCACGATCGGAACGGCCATATCCTGCTGACGGCGTCGCTGCCGGTGCAGCATCTTAAAAACGTGCTGGGGGCGTTGATGCTGACGCGGGAGGGGAGCAGTGTCGAGAAGGCCGTCCGGGATGTGCAGATGACAGTGATCGGTCTTTTTCTGTGGGCGCTGCTGGCGACAATGATCATGTCGGTTTATCTTTCCGAAACCATCGGCACGCCCATCCTGCGGCTGGCCGAGGCCGCGGAGAAAGTCACAACCCGTCCGCTGCTCAAAGAATCCATTCCGAATTTTGCCTACCGCCGGGACGAAATCGGCGTGCTGTCCGCGGCGCTCCGGAACATGACGGCCGGACTTTCCGATCGTATTGAAGCCATCAGCAATTTTGCGGCTGACGTGGCGCATGAAGTCAGAAACCCCCTCGCGTCGCTGAAAAGCGCCGTCGAGACTTTCGCGGTCGTGACGGAGCCGGGGCAGAAAAAGAAATTGCTGGCGATCGTTCTCGATGACATTGACCGCATGAACCGGCTGATCACGGATATTTCAGAAGTTTCCCGCGTGGATGCAGAGCTGCACCGGAGTAGCAGAAGCGTTTTCAGTCTTGCCGAACTTCTGCAGGAAGTGGTGGCGCGGGAGAGAAAAGCGGTTTTGAATTTGGATAAAAATGAAAAGCTCTGGGTCAACGGTGATCGTCGTCAGCTGGCGCGGGTCCTGAACAACTTGCTCATCAACGCGGTTTCTTTCCTGCCGGAAGCGGGGCAAATCACTTTCTTTGGCCTTGTGCATGACGGCAAAACCGTCGTCCACGTCGATAATGACGGACCGGAAATTCCGGAGAGAACGCTTGAAACGATTTTTGAAAGGTTTTATTCCAGCCGCCCTGAAACAGAAAAGTTCGGCCTGCATTCGGGCCTTGGCCTCAGTATTTCGCGTCAGATCGTTCAGGCGCATCAAGGCATCATTTTCGCCCGCAACCTCAAGGATGAAAACGGCCGTCATCAGGGCGTGCGGTTCACCATTATCTTGCCGGCGGCGGCAGCACCGTAAATGACCGACCGGAAAAAAATCATCGTCCATGCGACGGCCGTGGCGCTCAAGGCCCCGGACGGCGCGTCTGTGGCGGTGCTGCTGCGCGGGCAGTCCGGCACGGGAAAATCCGACCTCGCCTTTCGCCTGATCGAGGCGAAGGGGCAGCTGATCTGCGACGACCAGGTGACGCTGGAGCGCCGTCAGGACAAAATCATGGCCGAAGCGGTCGACGCCATCGCCGGGCTGATGGAAATTCGCGGTGTGGGCCTGGTGAAATTCGATACGGCCCCCCAGACAATCCTGCGGCTGGTCATTGACCTGGTCCCGCGCCAGCATGTGCCGCGGTTGCCGGAATGGGAAAGCGTGGAGATTCTGGGGGTCCCCCTGCCCCGTCTGCAGCTGCATGGCTTCGACGCCGCCACGCCGCTCAAAATCGTCAAGGCGATAGAGCTGGTGTACAGGCCCGGTCTTTTGGTAAGGTAGAAACCATTCAACGCGGGAGATAAAGAACATGATCGGCCTTATTCTGGTGACGCACGGCAATCTTGCCAAGGAATTCATTGCCGTGATGGAGCACATCGTCGGCCCGCAAAAGCAAATCGCCGCCGTCTGCCTGGCGCCGGATGACAGCATGGAGCAAAAGCGTCAGGAGCTCCTTAAAAAAGAAAAAGAAGTCAACAGCGGCGACGGCGTGCTGATTTTGACGGACATGTTCGGCGGCACCCCTTCCAACCTGGCGATTTCCATCACCAAAGATAAACAGATCGAGACGCTGGCCGGGGTCAACCTGCCGATGCTGGTCAAGCTTGCTTCCGTCCGTCAGACGGAAACCTTGCGGCAAGCGGCCCTGAGCGGGCAGGAGGCGGGGCGGAAATACATCCACGCCGCCTCGGCGCTTCTGAATGCGCCGTAAGGGGTCATGACTGTTTTGTTCGAAAAAACCGTTGAGATCGTCAATCAGCGCGGGCTGCACGCCAGGGCCTCCGCGAAATTCGTCCGGCTTGTCGAGCAGCATCAGGCTGACGTCACCGTGACCAAAGACGACATCTCCGTCTCCGGCGCTTCTATCATGGGGCTTCTCATGCTCTCGGCCAGCCTTCATACGCAGATCCGCATCGCCGTGAGAGGGCAGGAGGCGGCGGCGGTTTTGAAGGAACTGACAGATCTTGTCGGGCGTAAATTTGATGAAGAATAAGCAGGAAAATGAAACCATCCTCACCGGCATCGGCGTTTCGCACGGCGTTGCCATGGGGCCGGCCTATCTGGTGCAGATCGAGCATCCGGCCGTGCTCGAATACGCCTTGTTCCCCGACCAGATCGAAGGGGAAACGGCGCGCTTTGACCACGCCGTCCTCGCCGCCAAAAAAGAAATCCTGCTTTTGAAAGAAGGCGCCGCCGCGGAAGAGATCGCCTTGCTGCTGGAAGCGCATCTGGCAATGCTGTCGGGGTCGCGCTTCGTTCGCGGCGCGCGGACGCGGATCGAAAACGAACGCGTCAACGCCGAGCAGGCGATCCTGCGCGAAGGTGAGGCGATCGCGGCGCAGTTCTGCCAGTTACAGGATCAGTATATCGCCGCGCGCGGCGACGATGTGCTGGCCCTGGGCGACCGGCTGGTGCGCATTTTGATGAACGTTCCGTATCTTTCACTGGGCGATGTGCCGCCCGGCGGCATCGTGCTGGCCCGCGAGATTTCTCCGGCGGAAACGGCGCTGCTTGACCCCGCCCGGTTTTCCGGCATCGCCACCGTGCACGGCGGCGTCGCCGGGCATACGGCGGTGATGGCGCGGGGGCTGGGGCTGCCGGCCGTCTTGGGGCTGCCGGCCGCGTTGCTCGATAGCTTGCACCACGGCGCTTTCGCGATTGTCGATGGCATCGACGGCAAGCTGGTCATCAACCCGGCGCCGGCCACGCGGCTGCGGTACGAACAAAAGATTTTGCAGCTCCGGCAGGACGGAAGGGCGCTGCAAAAGCTGGCGGCCCTGCCGGCGGAAACCACCGACGGCGCTGAAATCACGCTCAGCGCCAACCTGGAGATCCCGCGGGAGTTGAACGACATTCGCGCATCCGGCGCCAAAGGCATCGGCCTGTTCCGCACTGAATTCATGTTCATGAACCGCGATACCTTGCCGTCGGAAGACGAGCAGTTCGAGGAAATTATCGAGGTGATCCGCGCCATGAAAGGGGCGCCGGTCACGTTCCGCACGCTTGATATTGGCGGCGACAAGCTGGCGAAATCCGTCGGCGCTTACCTTTCCGAAAGCGTCAACCCCGCACTGGGGCTGCGCGCCATCCGTCTGTCGCTGAAGGAACCGCATCTGCTGCGGACGCAATTCCGGGCAATGCTGCGCGCCGGATTTTTCGGGCCTGTCCGCATTTTACTGCCGATGGTGACGACGGCGGCGGAAGTCGTGCAGGCGCGGAAAATTTTAAAAGAATGCCATGCCGCGCTGCAGAAAGAAAAAGTGCCGATGGCGCAAAGCCTTCCGCCGCTCGGCATCATGATCGAAATTCCGGCGGCGGCGTTATCGGCGGATTCCCTGGCGGCCGTGGCCGACTTTTTCGCGCTCGGCACCAACGACCTGATTCAGTACACCGTGGCGATCGACCGCAGCAACGACCAGGTGGCGGCCTTGTACAATCCGCTCAATCCCGCCGTGCTGCGGCTGATGGAATTCAGCATTCAGGCGGGCCTGCGCGCCGGCATACCTGTCAGCATCTGCGGCGAAATGGCGGCCGACCCGAAATTCACGGCCTTGCTGCTTGGCCTTGGCATCCGCGAGATGTCGATGGGCGCCGCCAGTCTGCCGCGCATCAAGCAACGCATCCGCGCCCTCAGCCTCGCGCGCGCCAACGATCACGCCCGGCAGGTGCTCGACCAGTACGACCCCGACCGGATCGCGCAAATCGTGAATGGGTTTAGGGATTAGTAAATCCTTGATTCCGTGGGAATCCCCTCAACTCTTATCCGTAGTTGAGGTTAAATTACTTTCTCCTGGTATTGTTTCCGTATTAATATGATGGGCTGCAACATCTGTCTTTCGCTACCTCCTAATACTTGACATAACCTTAAACGCCGCGCTACTTTACGGCGCAACTTTGGAGAAAGAGTGACCATGAAAGACGACTTCAATCTGGAACAGGTTCTGGGCAAAATCTCGGCGGTCATTTCCGGCAAAGGATATTATCGCCATCTTGAAGAGCCGCTGAAAATTTTGATCAAACACACCGATGATCCCGACACGCTCGATGCTTTCAAGGGCACGATCGATTTTGTCGTCGAAAAAGCCGGCACGCAGGAAACGCTTTATATGCTGCACGGACTGATCGCGCTGGCACCCGCGCCGGAGCTGCAGCAATGGCTTGTCGATCAATGGAAAGAAGTTCTCGCGTCCACCCCCGAGGATTCAAAAGATTCCGTGCAAAGCTACTTGCGGCATGCCGCGGGCACGACGAAAGACGGCGACCCGCTTGAAAAATTCGTGATCCCCGCGTGGTCGGCGTCGGTCGATTCGGCAAAACTGGATGACGACCTTGCTATCAGAATGGCGCTGCACATCGACAGGGACGGGGCGAACAATCAGCTCATTAACATCGAAAACTTAAGCGAGGTCGCCATACAGGCATTGAGC
>CAYGGT010000077.1:0-1592 GCA_964349475.1 uncultured Rhodospirillaceae bacterium | reverse complement strand
TTGAGCGATGATATTGTGTTTCCACCGAATCGATCATTCCTCACGAAATCGTTGAAGAGAAACAAAAAGAAGACAGCCTATAGAAGAATTGCTTTATAAGATAAGCCATGAATAATCAGCTGACGTTTTTGATGGTAACGATTCTGGGGCTCTGGACAGCCACGATCTCTTTTTCGTCTGCGGCGGCGCCCACTGTTGAAAAGTCGATTCCAGACAGGGTTCTCGATGCTCCCGAAAAAAAGATTGTTACCGTCGTTATAGAGAACGACTCTTTTGGCGGCGGAAAAGATCAAAACTATACCAGCGGCGTGCGTATCAATTTTATGGATGTGAGCGCCAGGTTTCCTGACATCGCGTATAAGATAGACAAGCTGATCCCGACGTTTAAGATCAACAAGACATCCAGTACTTATTATTCCCTTGGCCAGAGTCTTTACACGCCAAGAGACATCAGGCAAACAGCGGTCAACCCCAACGACAGGCCGTGGGCGGGGTTCCTCTACGGTTCTCTGGGCATGGTGACGCTCACGGGCAACCATACAGATGAGGTCGAGGCCACTCTGGGCATCGTTGGCTCTGCGGCGATGGGGGAATGGGCGCAAAAGTTTATCCACAAAAACCTGACGGGCAGCCCCGATCCTCAAGGATGGTCACACCAGCTCAAGAACGAGCCGGGCGTGATGATTGCCTGGCAGCGGGGCTGGCCGATGTTGGCCAGCGGACGGACAGTCAATAATTTCTGGTCGGTGAAGCCCTACTTCGGCGCCACGGTCGGAAACGTCAAAACCTATGGGGCGGCGGGGTTTACAGCCCATCTTAGCCCCTATGAGTCAAGGTGGCAGGACACACCGATCCGGGTACGTCCTTCTATGCCGGGCACTGGCATCTACGAAATCCCGCAAAATAAATGGAGCTGGGCCGTTTTTTCCGGCCTTGAGGGCCGGGCTGTCGCGCGCGATATTTTTCTGGACGGAAACAGTTTTGCGAATAGCTATAGCGTTGAGAAAGAGAGTTTTGTGGCAGATGCAACGGCCGGTGTCGCCGTAACATACAACAACACACGGGTCAGCTACACGGCCGTTTACCGGACAAAAGAATTTGTCCTGCAGGATCATCCAGATATTTTTGGCGCGTTGAGTGTCGGGGTAAGATTCTAAAAAACTTAAATTACTTTTTGAAACGAGACTTTTTGCCTAATCACCCTCTCCTTTGGGAGAGGGGGGTTAATTTTAACTTTTTGAGAAAAGGTTACACTTAATGAACAACTCTGAACCGAAGAAGATGACGGCTGAAGAACGAGCGAACGAGGATGAACGCGTGCGGGTCATGTTCGCGCGCAACTGGTTGTCGTTAGCCGATTCGGACGCCAACGTCCAAAGTTCAGACATCATTGTTCAAATTAGTGATGAGCAGAAAGCCAAAATCAGGCTGCTTCGCGAAAAGTTGCGTCCGTTTTTCCAGCCCCCGCCACCGCTCCTTTCAACCAACTTGCCCGTGCGGGCGAGTTTTTTTCAAAAAATTAAATCAAGGTTCGGCCTTAAGTAAAAGTTAGGTACTTGTAATTTGGGCTCCGAAAGAGGGCTTTCCCACTG
>CAYGGT010000076.1:0-8504 GCA_964349475.1 uncultured Rhodospirillaceae bacterium | reverse complement strand
ACCTGATCGACAATCGCCTCAACCGCATAAAACTGGTACGGGCGCAGCACCATCAGGATTTTATCGGTCTGCTGCAGCACGATATAGCGGCTGATCATCTTGGAGACGTGGCACTTTTCCAGAAAGGCATCGGCAAACTGGTCGAGTTGTGTGATCAGCGTGTTGTCTTTGTTAGCCCAGAAAAAGGTCTGCTTGAAACTCTGCCTGCGCTGATTAGCGTAATATTTGGTGTTCACGCCATTGGAAATTACAAAAATCTGCACATAGTTGAACAGCCCGCGCGCCGACCAGAAGGAATGACGCTGATACCGGTTGATCTGATTACCCACCACTGCCACATCCTCGAGACCGGCAATGACAGCTTCCGCTTCAGGGCCAGCTCCGCTGCCACCAAAACCAGAAAGGAAAAAAAACAGGCTTGACCAATTGCCCGCATCGCGGGACATAACATCCACCCGGGTCACTTCTAAATGAAAATCCAGGGTCAAATCTAAGTGAAAATTAACATGCCGATGCCTAACAGCATCACGGCGGGTGACACGTTTAACGCCATAGCGGGCTGCGACAAAACCTTCGACGCCTGTGTTTCCAAGTTCAACAACGCCGTTAATTTCCGGGGCGAGCCCTATGTCCCAGGCATGGACAGACTGCTCGCCACCGCCGCCACGGCAAATGATTTACAGAGGAGTTAATGATGCAATGCTTCGAGGACAACACCGGGATCACGCTCGATGACCTTAAGCAGCGCACGCGCGGGGCCTTCGGGCATACGGCGGCGGGCTTCCCAATGCCGGATAGCGCTTAGGGAAAAGCCGAAAGTGGTGAATTGCTCCTGCGTCATGCCGAGCTTGTTGCGAATGGCCTTCACGTCCACATCTTCGGGAACTTTGGGAAAGGTATATATTTTGACGCCTGTTTTCTCCCCGCGTTTATAGGCAGCGTATTCCTCAAGACTTTCCATGATGTCGCGAGCAAGTGGGCTTAAGCCTTTTTTATTTATGGTCTGTTTTCCTGCTGGCCGCGCCATGCCGGTTACTCCTGTTCGATTATCTCTTTAATCCGTGCACTGAGAAGTTTCTTTTCCCTTTCGGACAAGTCTTCCTGCTCGCTCTTGGCATAAGCGGTCAGTAGCAGCACCTGCCATTCGGGGCGATGGTAATAGTAGATCACTCTGCTGCCGCCACGTTTGCCCCTGCCTGCTAATGCCCAGCGCAACTTCCGCAACCCGCCTGTACCGGCGATAACGTCGCCTTTTTCAGGATTGCTGCCGAGGAACTCGGTTAACGCTGCGAGTTCAGCCTCAGAAAACAGCTTTTTAGCCGCTTTTCTAAAGCTACGCAGAGGAATGACGTCAATCGTGTTCGCCACTTAAAAAATACTCCAATGGAGCGGTTATTGCAAGCCCTTTAACTAACCCAATGGCATAGTTATGAAAAACACGCAAGAACGCATCGTTGCCCAGGCCCGCACCTGGCTCGGCACGCCGTTTCACCGCGCCGCCAAAATACGCGCTGCTTGAGCCAGCCGATGTGATCACCGTCACCAAGGACGGCGCGGCCTATCTCATGCGTGTCAATTCCACCAGGCTGGTGCGCAACGGCATGCAGGAAATCGCGACGGTGGCCGAAGATGTGTCCTCCTATGACTTCTACAACCCAGCAGGCGCGGGGACACCGAACAGTTCCAGCCGCCCGCCAGTATTTCCGCCACGCGGCTGGAACTGTTCGATCTGCCCGCTTTCCCCACCGATGCGGTGACCGATGCCTATTTGCGTTATGGCGCGGTGGGTCTGGGGGGCGGCTGGACCGGTTCGGCGGTGTATCGCTCGGACGATGGCGGGGCGAACTACGCCCTGATGCAAACCCTTGCCGCGCAGGCCAGCATCGGCGCGGTGCTGATGCGCACCATCACCGGCCTGACTTCGCCCGCCACGATCTACACCACAGCCCAGCAAGTGGCGGACTTCGGCGCGGCGCAGAGCAGCGTCACCATCAACGTCTACCAGCTCTCCGCAGCGGTGGGGCGCGGCTACGCGGGTGTGGCCGCCATCTAAACTTCAACAATTTATCCAAAGGAAAATCCGATGCCCAACGCCACCGGACGCTTGCTGCTGCCTTACATTCTGCAATCGCAGTCACAAAAGGAAGTCAGCCATAACGACGCGCTGAATATCCTCGACGTGCTGATTCAGGGCGCCGCCCAGGATGTGGGCCTAAACACGCCGCCCGGCAGCCCCGTCATCGGGCAATGCTGGGTGGTCGGGGCTTCGCCCACCGGCGCATGGGCGGGGAAAGCCAGCCAGATCGCGCAGGCCGCCGATGGCGGCGGCTGGTTTTTCGTGGCCCCGTTCAAGCGGCTGCGGCTGTGGAATGAGGTCACCGACGAATATTACCTCTATGACGGCGCGGCATGGATGCCGGAAGGCCTGCTGCTCAAGGAGACCGGCGAATATCTCCGGGTGGAACATAAAACCGAGGACGTGACGGTGAACACCGGCGCGTTCAAGGACACCACGATCCAGATTCCCGACCGCGCCATTGTGCTGGCCGTCACTGTGCGGGTGATGACCGCCATCACCGGCGCGACAAGCTTCGGCATCGGGGTGGCGGGCGACACCACGCGCTACGGCAATTTGATCGGCATTGCGCTCGATTCCACCAATATCGGCATCACCACCCCGCTGGCCTATTACGCCAACACCGCCATACGATTGACGGCGAACGGCGGCAACTTCACCGGCGGAGTGGTCCGCACCACACTGCAATATCTGAAACCGCGCGGACCATGGACCTGGTGATCCCATGACGGTACATCCGGCAAAACATAATCTCTATGTCCTACCCTGCTCTTTGATGCTCCGAGACTGCCAAAGGTCCACTGGACTTCCCCGGAAAAAGTGGAGGGACGTCGTCTCTGTCAGGTCATTGCGCTCTCGTAGGCGATGGGTGACAGGTATCCAAGCGCCGAATGGCGTCGGCGGTGATTATAGAAGCCGTCGATATAAAGGCCAAGTTCGATTGTTGCCTGCTGACGGGTCTGGAAGCTGGTGCGCCAGACCAGTTCGGATTTGATGGTCTTGAAGACTGTTTCGACCACCGCGTTGTCGTAACAATTGCCTTTTCCGCTCATGGATGCGAGCATTTTCGCCTGCCTGATGAGCTTGCGGTAATCGTCCGAACAATATTGGCTGCCGCGATCAGAATGGTGAATGAGGCCTGGCAGGGGTCTCCTGGTTGTGATTGCCCGCGTCAATGCGCTCAGCGCCAGATCCTTTTTCAACCGGTCGCTGGTGGCCCAGCCGACAATGCGGCGGCTGAACAGGTCCAGCACGATGGCCAGATACAGCCAGTCCTCTGCGGTCCAGATATAACTGATATCGACGCCCCATTTCTGATCGGGCGCCGTGGCGGAAAAATCCTGATCCAGCAGGTTTGGCGCAACCGGACCGCCGTGATCGCTGTCGGTGGTTTTCTTGTAACGGCGCTTTTGCAGGGCTTTCAGGGCATTGTCCCGCATCAGCCGGACAACGCGATGTTTGCCGCAGGCAAGGCCGTCTTCACGTAAATCGACCGTCATGCGCGGGCTGCCATAAGTACCGTTGGACAGCCCAAACCGCTCCCGAATATGGGCCAGAAAGACCATATCATCGCGCTGTCGCTGGCTGGGTTTGCGCCGCCGCCAGGCGTAAAATCCGCTGATGCTGACCTTCAGCACCTGGCAGCCACGTTCCACGGAAATCCGCGCCATCTTGGATCCTTTCAGAACATCATGAATTCAATTATGTTGCGCTGACCGGTTGAACCCGCCGTTGCTTTTTTTAAAATCTCATTCTCCTCGCGCAGCCACGCGTTCTCACGCTTCAGCACGGCAAGCCCCGCCGCCTCGGGCGCACGCCGCCCGCTGCCCGGAAACGCCGCCGCGCTGTCCCGCGCCTGCACCTGCTCGCGCCACTTGTACAGCCGGTTGCGCGGCACGCCCAGCTCGTGGGCAAGGTCCGAGGATTTCTTGTCACCAGACTCCATCAATCGGATCGCTTCCAGTTTGAACTCACGGCTAAAGGTTTTTCGTTTCGGCATGGAACACCTCCTTCGGCATTATGTGCCTTTCTGGGTGTCCGTGAAACTGGGGTTAGCTCACAGGGCCTGTTTCAGAGTCCCCCTTTTAAGCCGCTGTCTGCGGCCTGCTGTTCGGAGAAGGCACCACAGGACACCGCCCAGTAGAGGGCGATGCTCATGATTAGAATAAGCCGTTCAAGACGTTCGGGCCTTTGAATATGGCTTTGCATGAGGCCAAAACCACGGCTCTTGAAGTCCGAGAACATATTTTCGATTCCCCAGCGCATGCCGTAATCCAGGACAGTATGGCGTGTAGGTTTGGCGTCCATGGCGATGATCTACGGCTCTTTGTAGCCTTTGTCATGCAGAACGTCGATGTTGGTGCTGACGCCGCTGGCGTAAAGTCCGACTCCTGTCAGGCCTTCGGGAATCCGTGCCGCAACCTCGCCCGTTGTCAGTTCGCCGCCCTCATGATGAAGGGTCAGATTGCCTTTCAGGCGGATGCGGTAGGACCATCCGGCCTGCTGGCAATAGCCGATGAGTGGCGGCCGTCCCATAAAAGCGATCCGCCGCCAGCAGGACGGCAACGTCTTCTGGCAACCATGCCTTGACGCTGTCCAGCAACTCTTGCTGCGCGCTAAAGCCGATATTTCCCTGCGTCGATTTTACCCGCCACGCTAGGGGCAGCGCACGTTTGCGCACATGCACCGACCGCATAAGAACTTCGTTCATATCGTTGATATGGCTCTGATCCATTTGCAAAATGACCGTCTCCCCACGGGCCGACAGACGTTCGATAACTTCCAGCGCATAGGGCTTGATGATGGTGTCGGCATCCGTCTTTGCGTTCTTCAACTGCCGTTCGATGTACTGGTAACGGTCATACGCCATGTCGATCTCTCGCGGCAAGGCTGCCGCCAGTTCCATCAAATTGGCGTTCTTCACCTCCAGCATCATTCCAGCCAGCGTTGTCAGCCCTTCGCGCCGCGACTTGTGATACTGCGGATGCCGCCGTTGAAAATCATCATCAATCGCCTTCACCAGCACAGACACATTGCCCATCGGACACTCCATCATTAGAAGAGAATCCTTGAATCACATGTGCTTCCTCAGGGGCAAACAAAATTGAGGGGTGGTAAGGGATTTTCATTTTTCTCCTCGACAAAACGCATAATGGCGCTTTACTTTAAATTTTTTAAACTACACCTAAAAATCTTGTCAGTTGAGAGAACTTCGTATGGCGCTATTTCCAATCTTTCTGTCGGTTGTTTTCGTTGTTCGCAACGATTCAGAGCACATTGAAAAAATAATATCCGATGCCAACACGAGCATTTCCTCTCTCGTCAATGATTATGAGTTCATTATTGTAGACAACGCGTCGGATGACGACAGCCTATCAGTCTACAAAAAACTAACGGGAGAGAATGGACAGTCCAACTTGCAGGTATATGTTCTTACCAAGGAAGTTAGCATTGACACTGCCTGCTGGGTTGGGGTGGAAAATGCATTGGGTGATTTTGTCGCCGTCATTGACCCCTTTACAGAGGACATTGGATTTCTGCCCGATATGCTTGACAAAGCAGTCAGTGGCGCTGATTTGGTGTTTGCCGACAATGAACAAAAACCTGCTCAAAGCATTGCCTATCAGGGTGCCTACGCAATCTTCAATGCGCTCTACAAATGGTTTAACGACACCCATCTGGCCAAAGAAACGCCACGGTACCGTGTACTGAGCAAGAGAGTCATTAACTTTATTCTTCAGCACCCTCAGCCCGTTATGATCTACCGGCATCTGCTGACAACGGGGGGATTCTCGCGCGTAAATCTCCACTACAGTGCGACACCAAAATTATCACGCACCAAACGGCTGGGGGAAAGTATAGATCGGGGAATGCGATTACTGGTTTCGACAACGCGCGGGCCGATGCGGCTTGTCACCACGCTCTCGATGTTTGGAGCAGTCGCCAACCTGCTATATTCCGTCTACGTCGTCGCCATCGGTATTCTGAAGACAGACGTCGTGCCCGGCTGGATCAGCACCTCGCTGCAGCAATCGGGAATGTTTTTTTTGATATCGCTCGTGCTTCTTGTGCTTGGCGAATACATTCTGCATATGGCCAGCCTGTCAAATGAAGGCCCGCTTTATCATGTGTGGCAGGAATTCACCAGCACCCGCATCACCAGGTTTGAGAAGCGAAACATCGAGGAAATGGCGTCAACCCCACCGCTCATCTCAAGCATCGAACAAGTTTCCTGATGTCGGTTACAGATGCGAATTATGATGCAGTTGTTATTGGGGGCGGGTTTTACGGCGCGGCAATCGCCATATACCTTGCCCAGAGGCGCGGCTTCAAACGCATTGTTCTTGTAGAGTGTGAGCCAGCGCTTCTTACCCGCGCCTCATACAATAATCAGGCTCGGGTGCATAACGGCTATCACTATCCACGCAGCTTCAACACGGCGTATCGAAGCCGGATCAATTTACCCAGGTTCGTTCGTGATTGGCCGGACGCAGTAAAACAGGATTTCACCAAATTATATGCCATTGCACGCCGTAATTCCAAGGTTACGGCCAGACAGTTCGAACGGTTTTGCCAGGAAATCGGGGCCAGGCTTCAGCCTGCAGATCAGAAGCATAAAGACCTATTTGAACCCCGCTTGATCGAGAATGTGTTTCAGGTCGAAGAATATGCCTTCGACTCAACAAAGCTGGCCCTATGGGCTGAGCAGGAATTGAATGAATATGGCGTGCATGTCCGCCTTGAAACAAGGGCTACTGCTATCAGCAGGCACACAGACGGAGCATTGCGGCTTGACTTACAACCCGGTCGCGGAATCGAGGGGACCTCCCTCCTCTGCCGTTACATATTCAATTGCGCCTATAGCGGCATCAATCAGTTCAGAGGTGATTTTCCCGGAACCCGGACGGGCCTCAAACATGAAATCACTGAAATGGCGCTCATTCAGGCGCCGCCCGCCCTACAGGATCTGGGCATTACGGTGATGGATGGCCCATTCTTCTCGATGATGCCCTTCCCGCCGCGCGGACTGCATTCTCTTTCTCACGTCCGCTACACCCCCCACTGTTCCTGGGACGACAAGCCTGGCATTGATCCTTACCAAAATCTCATTCATTACGAACGCGCAACGCGCGCAGATCGCATGATTCGGGATGTCGGGCGCTATCTTCCCGCGATGCTCGACGCCAAATATATTGATTCGTTATTCGAGATAAAAACCGTTTTAGTGAAGAACGAGGGCGACGATGGAAGGCCCATTCTGTTTGAAAAACATCCCGGATTGCAGGGATGCTACTCCATCCTGGGCGGTAAAATAGACAATATATATGATATTCTCGAAAAGATTGATGAGGAGATTTTTTAGTGCCATCTCAAATAGTAACCCTAATTAGCACAGAAGAAAATCGCCACCGGATTTTCACAATCATCGTCTTCGTCTATTTGTTTTCAATTGTTGCAAATGCCGGAATAACAGCTTTTTCGCCTGACAGTTGGTCTTACTTTGAACTGGCCAAAACATTTACCGGCGAGAATTTTTATAAGTTTAATACCTACCGAAGCTATTTCTCTTATATTCAATCTGCTGCATTTCCATTTGGGTATCCTGCGGCTTTGGCCGCTGTAAACTCAGTGTTCGGCTGGCAGCCAGTCAATGCCGTATATCTTAATGCTACACTCGCCTTTGGTGTGTTTTTACTCATCAGAAATATTGCGTCTCAACTCAATTTTCCCCCGCTTTCAGGCATGGCGCTGGCATGCGGGTTTGTTTTTTTTCCAGGCTTTATAGAGGAAACAGTCTCGGGACGCTCATATCCGGCAGCCGCGCTGGTGGCTTTGGCAGGGCTCCGGATATTGCTGGGATATCCAGTCTATTGGAGGCTGTTTATTGGTTCTGCGCTGCTTGGCGCGTCTGTACTGATGCGATTTGACTTTTTGTTCACAGCATGGGTGTTGTTGATGCTTGTGCTTTGGTTTCAAAATAGAGGCCCATCGGATTTTATAATCTCAAATATAAGTTTCGTGGCCGGACTGACTCCCTGGATAATTTATAGCCTGTTATTCTTTTCGACCCCCTGGATTTCGGACAATTCATGGGTTGCCCTGTCTGCTGATCCGTCGTTTGTGATGGATTATCCGGCAAGGGCCAGTAAAACATTGTTTACTGACGCGCCTGTCTGGATGAGAAGGGTCATTAAAAACACACTCGAAACCTATATCGTACTGTCTAAAATTGTCCCAACACAGCCATTTTTCTTAATATTGCTCTCTATGCATTATTTTTTGGCACGAAAAAGCATTTTTCAAAACATTACTAATATATCAGTCTCTATCTTGGGTATTTCTTTTACACTTATCCCATTTTGTCTGACCGGTTATGCAGACCAAAGATATTTTATTTTTGTTTTTTTTATATCATCCGTTTTATCTC
>CAYGGT010000075.1:0-8728 GCA_964349475.1 uncultured Rhodospirillaceae bacterium | reverse complement strand
ACGCAGTCCACCGAACAGCAATCCGACACCCTGACGCGACAGACCATTGATGACGGCATTTCCCGCGTGATGACCCAGGCCGCAACGCTCAGCAGTGCTCTCCAGCAGCTCGCCATGAACGGCGAGGACCCTGCCACTCTTTATTCAACGCTTTCCGTCCTGCGCCCCGGTGAAGCGGGATTCGAGACCGCGCCCAGCAACCTTAAAATCTATCATCCGCTCGGCGGCGGCGTTCAGTATATGTCCGGCAGCAGCAGCGGCACGCAGACCGTGGCGACCGACTTCGGCATTAACCGCGGGTCTATCGTGACAGGCGTCGGCGCCACCGACGCGGTGGTCGGCGATATTCTGTTCACCGCCAAGATTTCTTCCGCCGCTTTTTGTGGGCGTATTAACCAGATTTTGAACGGGTCAACAACGGTGCCTGAGCTGGTGACGGCCGATTTCGACACCTTGTTTACGGCCGGCACCGCCACCACGATCACCGCCGCGAATTGCGCTGCGTGCGTCGGCGCGGTGCAACTTTGCGTCAGCAACACGGGCGCAACCGCCTGGGGGTATTATTCTGTTTTATGGCCGGGATAGGGCTTAGCCAGCGCCGGCAATCCGGTCGGCGGCGTATTGGAACAGGGCCAGCAGTTCATCGCCCAGCACAAAAACAATCCCCATGATGGAGACGGAAATGATTGCCGCGATCAGACCGTATTCAATTGCCGTGGTACCGCTGGTATTCTTGAACCAGGGCGTCATTCAGACCCGCATTGGCATCAGCACATAGAGCGACGAGGCATCGCTGATGTCCTGAATGATGGTGGGGGAAGCCGAATCGGAAAGGGAGATGCGACAGCCTTCGCCCTCGATCTGCCGGGCGACATCCATCAGGTAGGCGGAATTAAAGCCGATTTCCATCGGCCCGGCGTTGAAATTGATCTCAATTTCCTCCGATGCGCTGCCGCTGTCGGGAGAGTTTGCAGACAGAGTCATTGTCTTGCCGCCGAGCGTCAGTTTTACGGAGCGCGATTTTTCGCTGGAAATGGTTGAAACGCGATCTACCGCGCCCGCAAAAATCGTCGGGTTCACTTCCAGCACTTTATCATTCTTTTTGGGAATGACGCGGTCGTAGTCGGGGAAGGTGCCATCGATCAGTTTGGTCGTCAGCGCGATATGGTCGAAGGAGAACTGCATCTTGTTGTCGGACAGGCCGATCCTGATCGTATCGCCCGCTTCGTCGATCAGCTTGCGGATCTCGTTAATCGCCTTGCGGGGCACGATCACGCCCGACATGTTTTTGGCGCCTTCGGGCAGCGGCATTTCAAACCGCGCCAGGCGGTGGCCGTCCGTGGCGACGGCGCGCAGCACGGCGACACCGTCATTGTTGGCGGCATGCAGATAAATGCCGTTCAGGTAATAGCGGGTTTCTTCGTTCGAAATGGCGAAGCGCGTGCGGTCGATCAGCATGCGCAGATCCGCCGCCGGAATGGAAAAATTGGCGGAAAATTTTTCCGTGGAGCCCATCTTGGGGAAGTCTTCGGTCGGCAGGCAGCCGAGACGGAACGTGGAGCGCCCCGATTTCACTTGCAAGGTCGCGTCGTTGGCCGCGCTGGAAATCTCGATGCTGGAGTCGTCGCCCAGTTTCCGCACGATATCATAGAGTGTATGGGCGGGAACGGTCGTCGTGCCGGCGCTGGTCACTTTGGCGGAAACTGATTCAACAATCTCCAGGTCCATGTCGGTCGTGGCGAGATACAGCGTATCTTTTTCGGCGCGCAGCAGCACGTTTGCCAGGATCGGAATGGTATTCCGGCGTTCGACCACGCTGTGCACATGATTGAGTGACCGAAGCAGATCCGCGCGATCAATGGTGAACTTCATGAGGATTCCCGTGAATAAAGAATGCCTGGATTATACCAACTGTCTCTGAAAAACCAAGAGGTTTGTTGCCCTTTCGCCTTCGCGAGAAGGGCAGGATTTTTATTATGTTTATCGCTTGCGCGTCATCGTCTTTTTATTGCGGATGGCCGCCACATCTTCCAACACCGGACCCAGCGCTTGCAGAAAAATATCCCCCCAGACGATCGCTTTTTCCTTCGTGTTGATCAGATCCTGCCTGAATTCAATGAACAGGTAAGGAAGGCCGCGGGCTTCGGCGTGGCGGCAGATGGTTGAATCGGGGAACCTCTCGCCTTTCAGGGAGTAAGGCTCGTTTTCCCCCACCAGCAAACTTGGGTTGTTTTTTCTGATCTCGGCGATCAGCCGTTTGGCGATTTTTTCTTCCTTGTTCCAGAGCAGCGAGAGATGCCAGGGCCGCCGGACATCGCCCATGACCGGCGTGTAGCTGTGCACGGCCAGCAGCAGCGGGGTTTGTTTCGTTTTGACCAGGCGGTCAACTTGTTTTCCGACTTCGTTCTGGTAGGGCCAGTATATTTCCTGAAGCCGCTGGTTCCAGGCTTTTTTGGTAAGGCCGGTATTGGCCGGAATTTTCACTTTGTCGCTTATTTCGGGCACGCATTCGCGGTGCAACGGCGCGCGGTTCAGGTCCACGACCAGCCGGGAATAGCTGGCAAAGACAGCCGGCATGTTCAGTTTTCTGGCGATATGACGGCCGATATCCTCGGCGCCGATATCCCAGCCGATATGCCGCGCCAGGTCGGATTTTTTCAAGCCGAGGTTTTTGAGAGAGGCGGGAACACGGTTGCTGGCATGGTCGCAGATGACCACGCCTGAACCGGTGCCCTTGACGTTATCCAGCCGGAATGGTTTTGGCTCTTGAGATGAAAGGATTTTGTTTTTTCGCACCGGCATTGTTTTTTCTTTCACACCATCCCCAAACCGCGCCGGGTGAACTTCACGTCACGGTGCACATGCACCGACATCATCAGCCCGAATCCGATCAGCACCGACAGCATCGCCGTGCCGCCGTAGGAGATCATCGGCAGGGGGACTCCTACCACGGGAAGCAGGCCCATGACCATCCCCATATTGATGAAAATATAAATGAAAAAATTGGCGACAATGCCCATTGCCAGCAAGCGGCCAAACTGGTTCTGGCAGTTCATGGCGATGACGCACCCATAGGCCACGATCGCCGCGAACAGCGCCATCAGCGAAATGCCGCCGATCAGGCCCCATTCTTCGGTAAACAGGGTGAAGATAAAGTCGGTTTGTTTTTCCGGCAGGAAATTCAGGCGGCTCTGGCTGCCCTGCAGAAACCCCTTGCCGGAAATGCCGCCGGAGCCAAGCGCGATTTTCGATTGCGTGATGTGGTAACCGGCGCCAAGCGGGTCTTTCTCCGGATCGAGAAAAACCAGCACGCGTCTTTTTTGATAGTCGTGGAGAAAATGCCATGCCACCGGCAGCATCGCCAGACCGCCCGCGATCACCAGCCCGAACACCCAGTAACTGACGCCGGCGAGGAAGAAGGTCGCCCCCGCCCCCAGCAGCAAAGTGACCGCCGTGCCAAGGTCAGGCTGGATCAGGACAAAAGAGACCGGCGCCAAGGCGATGCCCAGCGGTATCGCCAGGAAAAGCGGGGTGCGCACGTCTTCGGCTGTGCTGGCATGGAAGAACCGCGCCAGCGCCATGATCGAAGCGATCTTCATGATCTCTGACGGTTGCAGCTGCATGAATCCAAGGTTGATCCAGCGCTGCGCCCCCATGCCGATATGCCCGCGGATCTCGACATACACCAGCAGCGCCAGGCAGAGCCCGTAAAAAGGGTAAGCCAGTTTCATCCAGACGCGAATGTCGATGAGGGCGACGATCACCAGGCCGCAAAGTCCCAGGAAAAAACGTGTTGCCTGTTTGCCGGCCCAGGGACTGATGCTGCCGCCCGCTGCGGAGTAGAGCGATAAAAACCCCACCCCCGCCACGATCGTCAGCAGCACCAGGAACGGCCAGCTGATCTGCCCCAGCTTTTCGGGGATTGAGAGATTGTCCTGTCCAACGCCGCGGCCGGTGCTCATGTTTTTTCCCCTTCTGCATCATCGACGGTGCGGATTTTGCGCGAGTCGCGTTTTTGCACGGCGATCATGATATCCCGCGCCATCGGCGCCGCGGCGATGGAGCCGCCGACGCCGTGCTCGACGATGACCGCCGTGACGTATTGCGGATTTTCGACAGGACCGTAGCCGACGAACAGGGCATGGTGGCGGAATTTCCACGGCAGGTCCTGGTTTTTCACCCCGGCGGCGCGTTGCGCCAGCGTGATGCGCCGGACCTGCGCCGTGCCGGTCTTGCCGCCCATCGAATAGGGCGCTTCCATGATGCGCGAGCCGTGGGCGGTGCCGCGCGGGTCGCCGACCACGGCCGCCATCCCTTTGCGGATCAGGTCGAGATAGGGTTTTTTAAATCCCGTTTCCGGCCAGTCGGGAATTTTATTGCCTTCGCTTTCGATGGAGCGCACCAGAACGGGCCTGACCGCTTTGCCGCCGTTCACCAGCCGCGCCGTCATCGTCGCCATTTGCAGCGGCGTCGCCAGCGTCTGTCCCTGGCCGATGGCGATGTTGAGGGTTTCTCCCTGCTGCCATTTTTGCTGAAAGCGTTTTTGTTTCCAGGCGCGGTCGGGGATCAGCCCGGCGCCTTCGCCCGGCACGTCGAAACCGAGCTTGTCTCCATAGCCCATCCGCCGCGCCATGCGGGCGATCGGGTCGATGCCAAGGCGTCTGCCCGTTTCATAGAAGAACGCGTCGCAGGATTCACGCAGCGCGATGTGCAGATCGACAGTGCCGTGCCCGCCCACTTTCCAGCAGTGCATTTTGGTGCTGCCGAGCATGTAATAACCGGGGCAATGCACGCGGCTTCCGGCGTCGATCACCCCGGCTTCAAGCCCTGCCATCGCCGTCACCATCTTGAAGGTCGAACCCGGCGGGTACTGGCCCGACACCGCTTTGTTGGTGAGCGGATTTGTGGGATTGGCGAGCAGCTCTTCCCACAAATCAGCCGGGATGCCGCTGGAAAAAACGTTGGGGTCGAAGCCCGGGTGCGAGCAGAGCGCGTAAACCTCGCCGCTGTGCGCGTCCATCACCACGGCGGCGGCGCTGGCCTCCCGCGAGATATATTCCTGGCACTGCATCTGCAGGTCGGAGTCAAGGGTCAGCGTCATGCGGCTGCCTTTGGTCCACTCGGTGCGCGACAGCTCGCGAATTTCGCGGCCGACGACGTTGACTTCGGCCTGGATTTGTCCGGCTTCGCCGCGCAATGTCGCGTCGTATTTTTTTTCAACGCCGGTCTTGCCGATGCGAAATCCCGGAATGTTCATGATCGGGTCGTCAGTCATCTCCGCCGCGCTGACGCGCCCGGTATAGCCGATGATATGCGCGGTCGCGCTGCCGAGCGGGTAGGAGCGCATCTGCCCTTCCTCCATCGACACGCCGGGAAGGTCGGGCAGGCTCAGTTCCACCTTCGCCATGTCGTCCCAGGTGAGGTTCTCCTTGATCATGATGGGGGAGAAGCGACGGTGCTGCTTGATGTCCGCGAAGATGCTTTCTTTTTCTTCTTTGTTGAGGGGAATGAGGCCGGCGAGACGCTCGATGGTTTCTTCGACGTTTTCAGATTGCTCCGGCACCAAAAAAGCGCGGAAATCCTGACGGTTGATGGCGAGCGGCACGCCGAAGCGGTCCATGATTTCGCCGCGCTGCGCCGGCAGTAACCTTAAATTGATGCGGTTCTTATCCGACAGCGTCTGGAACTTCTTTCGATCCACCACTTGCAGCCAGGCCAGCCGCGACGCGAGCACCCCGAAAACAAGCGCCTGCCCCGCGCCCAAAATCAGCGCGCGGCGGGAAAATTCCTTATGTCGCTCCATGTCGCGGTTCATGAGGCATTATATAATAATATTGTTCATTATTTTCAAATAGTTAATTGTGTTTTCAGATTTTATTGACATAACTAGTATATACGTGTATCGTCAACAGCCATGATTGGTTGGAGGAAAGATATGAAAGCGTCATTTAATTTAAGAGAAGAGCTGTACTTCAGGCCTTATTTGTTTGCGGCGCCTTTATCAGAGGTCGCGCCGTCAAAAACGCTTTCCAACCCTTCGCGCCGCATGGAAATCCGCGCGGACTTTCCGGACGTCATCCATTTTAACAGCAGCGTTCGCAGAATCCGGCACCTTCTTGATCAGGAGCTGCGCAAGCAGGGTACGACACTGGATTGCATGGAACGGATCACGCTTGCCTATCCGCATAAGCATCCTGAATTATATCCCGGGCATGTAAACCTTGCCAAAATGCGCGTCGAGGAATTTAGAGTCCTGGCGCGGTCTGCCGCTCCCCATGTTCAATGGATCGTCGCGGACGGCCTGTGCGAGACAGTCCATTTAAAACGCTCGGAAGACCAGACCAGCCTTCATGCACTGACGAAGCGGCAGATCTACGATATTCATCGGCCGTCGCAAGAAACCCCCTGTCCTTTTTTTGAACCTTTGCACACCGCAAAGGAATTTTTCATGATCGTCGACAACGGGATAGAACAGGGAACAACAATTGCCAATCTGATGAGTTACATCACATACAACGGTGGCTGCGTGCTGGGGGCGGCGGCGGTCAGGAGCCGTGCTCTTGTCCAGCAAGAGCACAGGCCTAAAAATGCGGTTTCATTATCGGCTCAATTCAATGATCCGGCCAGAAACGCCAAAAAACTGCCGCGATTGGCGCAGGCTTTCTCCCGTTCAGCGAAGGATAATCGCCGCGACTGGTCGCCCGCGGCCTGCCTTGATATGTTTGAACAGCATCTGAATATGCACGGGAATAGCGTTTTCGCCCTGACCGACGGCGAGTGTGAGCGGCTGATCGAGACGATGCACGGCCGCTATGGCGAGAAATTCCCGACGCTGCTGAAAAAGCTCGCCAAAGCCAGCACGCTCAGGGCGTAGGCGGTGCCGGGTCGGCGAGCGCTTTGTGGACGATATGGAGCGGCCAGGCCGCGAGCGGAAACAGGAACGTCGAGAATACCACGCTGACCAGCATTGCTTTGAGCGGGAGCAGCGCCAGGCCAAATAAAGAAAATAATCCCCATTGCGCCAGGCCGGCGCCAAGCGCGATCAGGGCAAACCCGCTCCAGATCACCGGAAACGGCTGTCCGAGCAGAAATTTACGCTGGCTGCGGGTCAGCCATTGCGCGCCCACCATCACCAGCGCATGCAGGCCGAGCGGCGCCGCGGCGAGGAGGTCGAGCGCAATGCCGAGGGCAAAAGCAACGAGCGGCGGCAGGAGTTGCGGGCGCAAAATCGTCCCGTAGTAAACCGCCATCAGCATGAAGGCCGGGCGAATCTCGCCGAGCCTTGCGATGTCGAGCGGCAGGGCGCTCAAAGCCAGCAACACAAACAGCACCAGCGCCGCCAGCCCCCGGCGCCAGACCGTTTGCCAGAGCGATTCGTTCCAGAGAGGGGTCATTCAGGAGTCGGAAGCCCGACGTCCGAAGCCCGAAGGTTTATATTTCTTATTTCTGAATCGGTGTTCACCACCTGCACGTGATCGAGGCGGTCGATATCCGAGAGCGGCCTGACCCAGACGCCGTCAGGGCCGATGGAAACGATGGTGCCGATCGGCAGGTCCGACGGCAATTGCCCGCCGTCGCCCGACGTCACCACGCGCGTGCCGACGGTCATGCCGCTGTCCGGCGGCAGGCGTTCCAGTTTCAGCAGTTCCTGATTTTTCCCGGCGAGGATCGCTTTGGTGCGCGTGTTCTGGATGACCACCGGAATGCGCGAGTTCAGGTCCGTGATCAGCAGCACGCGCGCCGATCTTTCCCCTGCTTCCGTCACGCGCCCGACCAGGCCGTGACCGGACATCACCGCGTTGCCTTTTTGCACCCCGTCGCGCAATCCCACCGGCAGCAGCACGTTTTTGACGAAGGCGCCGCCGGCGGCCGCAATCACCCGTGCCGTCACGAAAGTCACCGCCGGATCAGCCTTCACGTTCAGCAGCTGCCGAAAGCTTTGGTTTTCCGCCTGCAGTTTCAGCGCCGATTCATACCACTGCGTCAGCTTGATATTTTCTTCCCGCAGCCGGATATTTTCGGCTTTGAGATTGCGGATCGTCGTGACGCCGTCGATGGAGTCAATGGCGGCGCTGAAAGGCGCCGATATCGCCGTCAGGGCGGGGGCGGCCATATCCATCATCGCGACCCGGATGCGCTCGACCGGCAGGGCGTCGGCGCGGTGCAGGGCGATCAGCGACAGGGCGAGCAGAATCAGGACCGCCGGGGTTGCGCGCAGCAACACGAGCGGCGCCCGCACGGCCGTCGCCTGGAGCGGCAAGGATTTCAGAATCGTCTTTTTTGTCTGATCGGAAGACAAGCAATACCCCTGAGCTTTCTCTCCATATAATTATAGCAGGAAATCTTTAATAAAGACAAATACGACGCATTTGTCGTTCCGGCGAAAAGATCCCGGCTTTCGCCGGGATGACACCCCCCAACCCGTCATCCCGGCGAAGGCCGGGATCTGGCGGCTCTATTTAATGATGTCTTCGTACAAATCCCGCCAGTCTGCGTTCATTTTTTCGATGAGGGCAATCTTCCATTGCCGTGGCCACTCCTTCATGCATTTTTCACGGTGAATGGCCGTGTCGGCGCGGCTTAAAACTTCGTAATAGACAAGCTTTGTCAGGTTGTATTTCTTCGAAAATCCGTCTTTCAGCTTATTCCTGTGCTCATACATTCTTTTTGGCAAATCGCTGGTAACGCCGATATAAAGAACGCCGTTTTTTTTATTTGTTAAAATATA
>CAYGGT010000074.1:0-8934 GCA_964349475.1 uncultured Rhodospirillaceae bacterium | reverse complement strand
TCAACGAGCAGATCGACCGCCTGCGCCATGCCGCAACGCGGGCGCTGCTGGAGCGTCACGACACCATCGTCGTCGCGAGCGTATCTTGCATTTACGGCATCGGCGACGTCGAAACCTATCAGGGCATGGCTTTTCCGCTCACGGTCGGCGATGCCATCGACCGCGGCGATCTTTTAAAACGTCTGGTGGAAATACAATATGCCCGCAACGACATCGATTTTTCGCGCGGCGCGTTCAGGGTCAGGGGCGATATCGTCGAGATCTTCCCCGCCCACCTTGACGACCGCGCCTGGCGCATTTCGCTGTTCGGCGACACAATCGAATCCATTCAGGAGATCGACTCCCTGACCGGGCAAAAAATGGCGGCGCTTGACAGCGTCACCGTCTATGCCAACAGCCACCACGTCACGCCGAAACCGACGATGCAGCAGGCGATCAAGCAGATCAAGGCGGATTTGCAGGTGCGCCTCGCGGAGCTGCGCGCGGCAGGCAAGCTGGTGGAAGAACAGCGCCTCGCCCAGCGCACGCAATTTGACCTGGAGATGCTGATGGCGACCGGCATGTGCCCCGGCATTGAAAACCATTCCCGCTATTTGACGGGCCGGAAACCGGGCGAAGCGCCGCCGACGTTGTTCGAATATCTGCCCAAGGACGCGCTGCTCGTCGTTGATGAAAGCCACGCGATGATCCCCCAGCTGCGCGGCATGTACCGGGGCGACCGCGCGCGCAAGCAGACGTTATCGGATTACGGCTTCCGCCTGCCCGCCTGCCTTGATAACCGCCCGCTGATGTTCGAGGAATGGGATGCGCTGCGCCCGCAAACGATTTTCGTTTCCGCGACGCCCGGCGAATGGGAATTGCAGCAGACCGGCGGGGTTTTCGCCGAACAGGTCGTGCGCCCGACCGGGCTGATCGACCCCGAGGTCATCGTGCGCCCGGCCGACGGGCAAGTCGATGATTTGCTGGCCGAATGCAAGCGCGTCGCCGCCAAAGGCCAGCGCTGCCTGGTCACGACGCTGACCAAGAAAATGGCCGAAGACCTGACGGAGTACATGAAGGAAGTCGGGTTAAAAACGCGCTACATCCATTCCGACGTGGAAACACTGGAGCGGATCGACATCATCCGCGATTTACGTCTTGGCGTATTCGACGTGCTGATCGGCATCAATCTTTTGCGCGAAGGGCTGGATATCCCCGAATGCGCGCTGGTTGCCATTCTTGATGCCGATAAAGAGGGTTATTTACGCAGCAAAACCTCGCTGATCCAGACCATGGGCCGTGCCGCGCGTAACATCGAAGGCCGCGCCATTCTCTATGCGGACAGGATCACCGGCAGCATGGAATGGGCGATCTCCGAAACCACCCGCCGCCGCGAAAAACAGAGAATCTACAACGCCGAACACGGCATCACCCCGGAAACTGTCCGCAAGGGCATTTCCAGCATCCTGCAAAGCGTGTTCGAAAAATCCGACCACGCGACGGTCCCGGCCGGTGAAGACGACGTATCGCACCTGACCAGCAAGGAACTGCGCGCCCGCATCACCGCCCTCGACAAAAAAATGAAGCAGGCCGCGGCACAGCTTGATTTCGAGGAAGCGGCCGGCCTGCGCGATGCCATCAAACGGCTGCAACAGGCGGAACTGCAAGTAAGGGACGCACCGGCAGCCTAGCACTGCGCTTCTTCCGGCACATCAATCACCAGCACTTCCGCGTCAATGGCGGCGCTGATGAGGAGGTTTTTGGTGCCCGTCACTTCCGCCCCATCGCCCTGATCGAGCGTTGTGCCGTTGACGGTGATGCGGCCCGCGGCGGCCAATATATACGCCTGATGCTTGATGGCCTGCGTGACGCTGGTTCCGGCGCTGAGTTTGCCGCCATAGACCGCCGCATCCTGGTGAATGAAAAGCGCGCCCTGCCCCGCGTGCTGCTTCTGGCCGGAAACCAGCACGGCCAGCGCATCGTTCACGGGCGCGGCGGGAAATGCTTGCGCCGCCCAGCGCGGGGCGACATTCATTTCGCAGGGCTTGATCCAGATTTGATAAAGACGCGTGTCTTCGCTTTCAAGATTGTGTTCGGAATGCGCCACGCCCGTGCCGGCCGACATCACCTGCACGTCGCCGGCACCGGTGCGCCCGGCATTGCCCATGCTGTCCTTGTGCGTGATGGCGCCCTGACGCACATAGGTGATGATCTCCATGTTATCGTGCGAATGGGTGCCGAAGCCGCGCCCGGCCGCGACTTTGTCATCATTGATCACCAGCAAGCTGCCAAACCCGATGCGTTTTGGATTCCAGTAACCGGCAAAACTGAAATGGTGTCGGGCATCGAGCCAGCCGTGATCAGCGTGTCCCAGCGATGCATAAGGATATACCGTGACACGACCTGTGCGCTTACCTTGCATCCGCCTTGCCTTTTTCGGCAATGTCCGGCAGCTTGTGCTGTTCGGTCAGCTTGATGGTGAGCAGCCGCGCTTTTTCCGGGGACATGCTGGCAAGGATAGGGGAGCTTTTGCGTTCGCTCATCTTGCCGATGACCGCCAACAGCACGTCCATCTCCAGCGTGTCGAAAATCCGCGCCGCTTCTTTCGGTTTCATGCCTTCATAAATTTTAACCAGGCTCGTCACGCGTTCGCTCTGGATTGTTTGCTGCTGGTTGAGCAACTTATCCAGGTCGCCCTTGATTTTATTCAGCTCGGCGATTTTGCGGTCCACTTCGCCTTCCGCCGCCTTCAGCAAGGCCGCGCGGTGCGCCATCTGCTCTTCGCGCTTGTCGAGCACGGCGCGGCGCTGGGACAGGGACTGCAGCACGTCGATTTCAGCCGCGCTGAAAGCCCTTTCGCCATAGACAGGCGCGGGCGGCGGCGCTGGTTCAGTTTTTTGATCTGTACTTTTTTCCGGCGCGGACCCGGCATCGGCGCTGATCGGCGGCGGTTGATCATTCACCTCTTTAAACGCCTGGGGCGCTTCGGTGTTTTCGGCAACGGACACAGCCGTTGAAAAACTGGCGATATCCACCAGCCGCAAGACGACGGCAAAGGTGAGGATGGCCATCAGCAACGTAAAAAAATTGATCTTTTTCATGATTTTTGCTTTGCCCGCAGGGCCTCCAGAAGCTCTCTTTCAGCCCGGCTGCGCGGCTGCGGAGAGTCGTCCGCATCCGCCTCATCCGGCATATTCACCCGGCGGCTTTTTTCGGCGAGGCTTTGCAGCCGGTTGGCGAGGCTGTCGCCCGCCTCGATCATGATTTCCAATTCATCCGACAGCGCGCGGGCCTTGCCGGTTTTTTCCTGCAACGAGTCAGCCCCGCCCATGGCCGCTTCCTTGAGCGTGCGGATGGCAACTTCGGCGCGGGAAGCGGCGGCATTCAGCGCCTGAATCAGCGTTTCAAAAGCCTTGCGGTCCGCCTGCATCCGCTCGAATTGCCGCGACAGCCTGAAACAATAGAAAATCGCCGCCCCCAGCGTCGCCAGAACAAGAAGATCAAGGGAAATGGTGATGACGGGATGCATGTCTCTATTGATCCTCGTCGATTTTTGGTTCGATGTATTCCTCGATGCTGACGGCGATCAGATCCTGCTTCTGACCGATTTTCGCCATGAACATGGCCTGATCCCCGACGCGCATCTCGATCAGGTCCTGCGGGCGGGTGTTCAGCATCACGACCGACCCCGGCTTCCAGTTGACCATGTCGTCGAGCGAAACGGTCGTCTCGCCAAGAACGGCGGAAAGATGAATATTGGTCAGGTAAAGCTCGCGGGTCAGGTGCGGCTCCCAGATCGCGTCGCGGCCGAACTTTTCCCCCATGAACATTTGCTGGAGCAGATGACGGACCGGCTCCAGCGTCGCATAGGGTATCATGATCTCGATACGGCCGGAACGGTCGCCCATGTCGATGCGCAGGCGGACGAGCACGCCGGCGTTGCCGCTCTGGGTAATGGTGGCGAAACGCGGATTGGTCTCGATCCGCTCCAGACGGAAACTGACGGGCGAAATCGGGTCGAAAGCCGACGACATGTCGTTGAGAACGACGTGCGTCATGCGCTCGATCAGCTTGGTTTCAATTGTCGTGTAAGGCCGCCCTTCCACGCGCAGCGCGGAGGTGCCGCGCCGCCCGCCCAGCAGCACATCGACGATGGCGTAAATGAGGGCGCTGTCAACCACCATCAGCCCATGGTCGTCCCATTCTTCAGCGTTGAAAATGCCGAGCATCGCGGGCAGCGGGATGGAATTGAGATAGTCGCCGAAACGCACCGATGAAATATGGTCGAGGCTGATCTCCACGTTGTCAGAGGTCAGATTGCGCAGCGAGGTTGACATCAGCCGCACAAGCCTGTCAAAAACAATATCCAGCATCGGCAGGCGCTCGTAGTTCACAAGCGCGCTGTTGATCAGATCCATGATGCCGCTACGGCCGCCCTTGTCGGCTTCGCTGTCGAAACCGAGCAGGCTGTCGATCTCGGTCTGATCGAGAATGCGGCCGTCGGCGCCGGTCACTGCGCCTTTTGCCGGAGCTGCTGCATCACCGCTGCCGGCTTCTTCGGCGATCTGCGGTTTTTCCTGTGTATCGCTCATTGCACCAATATCTCCTGGAAGAGAACATCCCGCACCTTGACAGTGGGCGCGGCCGCGCGGACGCGGTTTAACAGCTCGATTTTCATGCGGTAAATGCCCGATGTGCCGCGCAGGTCTTCAAGGCGCAACTCCCGCAAGTACATCTGAAACTGGTCCACGACGCGCGGCAGCAGGGGCTCGATCTTTTTCTGGTCGAGATCGCTTTCCAGCTCCATCTTGAGCGAGACTTTCAGAAAGCGGGTTTGCTTGCCCGTGCCGTTCAGGTTGACGATCATGTCCGGCACGCTTAGAAAAGCGCCCGGCTTGCCCGCACCCAGCGCTTCCAGCTCTATGGCGCAGGCGGCGAAATCCTTGTCGCCTTCTTTCACATTCGTGCAGTCGAGCGGCTTGGCTGGCAAAAAGCTGTCAAGAAAACCCATGAAATAAGCGCCGCCGCCCAGCGCGATGAGCAGCAGCAGCGGCAGGACGACAAACAGAACTATTTTTTTCGGTGTGAATTTACGGCCGCTGGCAGCAGCTTCAGCGCCTTCGGCACCCTCGACTGCGGCGTCTTTTTCTTCAGCCCCTTTACCGCCCTTGGTATCTTTGGGCGGCTCATCCTTTGTGGCTTTTTTATTCTCGGCCATGGCACCCCGCACTTACGGCAAGTCCATTCTTCCTGAACAGACACTCCCTAAACTCTTATAAACCCTGCATATATCGTGCCACGGTTTGAGAAGACTGTCATTTTAATTCTGGCAGGAAGAAATTACCCGACGCGTCAGGAAAACCTTTACCGAATATATTTTTAACCCATTGAAAAATAAAGAAACTATGGACTGGCACGATTGCTGCATTGTTCGTCTATGGGTTAAAGGCATTCGACCTGCAACAAGAAAAAAAACGGGCGGATGCTTCAAAAGTAAAATGAAAGGGGTGGTGATCCGCATGGAAAATATTTCCTATATAGGCCTATCGCAACAAGTGGCGCTGCATCGTTTGATGGAAGTGACCGCCAACAATATGGCGAATATGAATACGCCCGGTTTCAAGGCGCAGCATGTTCTCTTCGGCGAATATCTCAACAAGACGCAAGAGACCGGCAAGGAAAAAATATCCCAGGTCTTAAGTTCCGGATCTTACCGCAACATGGATCAAGGGTCGCTGACCCACACTTCCAATCAACTGGATCTGGCCGTTCAGGGCGACGGGTACTTCGCCGTGCAGACCCCGAGCGGGGTAAAGTATACCCGCGCCGGTTCTTTCGCCCTGAACGACAAGGGGGAGATCGTCACCAAGACGGGCGATCAGGTGTTAAGCGATGCCGGCAATCCGCTGACTGTCCCGCCAGGCGCTGCCCAGATCACCGTTGTCGAGGACGGCACGATCTCCAGTGAAAAAGGCAGTGTCGGCAAGCTTAAACTTGTGACGTTCAGGAACCCGCAGGCTGTCGTGCCCGTCGGCAACAACCTGTATGAAGCGCCCGCCATCCAGGAAACGCCGGTGGACAAGCCGCATGTCGCGCAGGGCATGATCGAAAATTCCAACGTCCAGCCGATCCTGGAAATGAACAAGATGATCGAGATTTTACGCAGATACCAATCCGCGCAAAACATCCTCATGACCGATCATGAGCGCATACGCGGCGCAATACAAAGATTAAGCAAAGTTTAACAAACAGGAGAGAGAACATGTCACTCACCCTCGATATCGGCGCCACCGGAATGCTTGCCCAGCAGCTGAACGTGGACACAATTTCAAACAACATCGCCAACATGACGACGACCGGCTACAAGCGCCAGCGCGCGGAATTTCAGGATCTGCTTTACCAGACAAAAATCCGCCCCGGCGCTTCTTCCTCAGATGCCGCGACCACCATTCCCTCCGGCATCCAGCAGGGGCTTGGCGTCAAGGCGGGATCGGTCTATCGCATCAATGAACAGGGCGCTCTGCAAGGCACGAGCAACAAATTCGACCTTGCGGCCACGGGGAAAGGATACTTCCAGATTACCCTGCCTTCCGGCGAAACGGCCTATACCCGCGCCGGTTCCTTTCAGATGAATCAGAGCGGCCAGATGGTGACGCAGCAGGGCTATGTGCTGCAGCCAGGGATTACAATCCCAAGCGATGCCGTCGATGTGACAATCAACAGCAGCGGCCAGGTGCTGGTCAAAATTCAGGGGCAAACCGCCTTGACCAATGCCGGGCAGATCCAGATGGCAATCTTTCCGAACGACGCCGGGCTTGAAGCGATCGGGGATAACCTGAGCGTTGTCTCGGAAGCCTCTGGCGCCGCCGTCGTCGGCAACCCCGGCGCGCCCGGCTACGGCACGTTGCAGCAGGGCATGCTCGAAGCCTCCAACGTCAACGTGGTGGAGGAAATTACCTCCCTCATCCAGGCGCAGCGGGCTTACGAGATGAACTCCAAGGTCATCCAGGCGGGCGACCAGATGCTCAACACCATCACGCAGCTTCGTTAAGAGGTAAGCAAACATGAAACATAAAATCAGGTATCTGATGATGACGACGATCTTCACCGTCTGCTTGATCAGCCACTCTTTCGCCGCAACCCTGAAGACGGAAAGCACCATCCTGCATGACCGCATCACCCTGGGCGATGTTTTTGACGACGTAAGCAACGCCGATCATTACCTGGCACCGGCGCCGGCCATGGGCAAAAGCGTGACGCTGAACGCCCGCGACCTGTCGCGCATCTCGGACGCCTTCCAGCTTGGGTGGGCGCCGTCGGGCGACCGCGAACACGTCGTGATCCGTCGCGCCTCCTCGGAAATCAGCCGCGCCGACATTGAATCCGCGCTGCATGACAAGCTGTCGGAAGAAATGAAAGGCCGGAAAGTAGAAATGGAACTGCACGGCACCATCGGCTTTCGCGTTGCTGAAAACACCGATAAAACCGTGACCGTTGACCGCCTGACCCTGGATGCGCTCAAAAGCAGTTTCAAAGCTGTCGTATCCGCTGGCGGCACGAAAAAAGAAGTGACTGGCAGATTTTATCCCGTCGCTTCCCTCCCGGTGCTGAAAGACCCCCTGCGCCCCGGCGACGTGATTTCCGCAAGCGACATCGAATACATCGATATGCGGCAATCCAGCGTCACGGCCAATATGATCGTGGACGCCCGGAAGCTGACCGGCCAAACGCCGAGACGGGGCATTTCCGCGCTGAAACCGATCACGACCGGCGATGTGCAGATGCCGACCTTGGTCAAAAAAGGCGACCTCGTCACGATGATCCTGAAAAGCAATACCGTCAGCCTGACGACGCAAGGCCGCGCGCTGGAAGATGGCGCCGAGGGCAGTGACGTGCGGGTGATGAACATCAGCTCAAAGCAAGTGGTCGAAGCCGTCGTGAGCGGGCCGCAAGCCGTGAGCATCCGGCCACCGTCCAGCATTTTGTCGATGAACGCGTTTTAAGGAGAAAGCCATGACATCCAGAATTTTAACCACCGCCGTCTGTTTAACCGCCGTTCTGGCCCTCGGCGCCTGCGGCATGGGAGAGCGCCTCAGCCGGGTCGGCAAAACGCCGGACCTGTCGAAAATAGAAAACCCTTACTACCAGAAGGGTTACCAGCCGGTGTCGCTGCCGATGCCGCCGCAGGCTGCCATGAATACGCAATCCAATTCCCTGTGGCAGGCCAGCCGCCAGACTTTCTTCAAGGACCAGCGCGCCCATAAAATCGGCGACATCCTGACGGTCATGATCGACATCAACGACACGGCGGATCTAAAAAATAAAACCGAACGCTCGCGCGAGGGCAGCGAAACGCAAGGACTGCCGAATTTCCTCGGCGGCGAAGCCCAATTGGGCCAAATTCTGGACGAAGCGGTCGATCCGTCGAAACTGGTCGGCATGGATTCAAGCTCAACCTCCTCCGGCGACGGCAAAATCCAGCGCGGCGAGGCGATCAAGATGAAACTCGCCGCGATGGTGATGCAGGTATTGCCCAACGGCAACTTCGTCATCCAGGGCCGCCAGCAGGTGCGCGTCAACTTTGAACTCCGCGACCTGCAACTCCAGGGCGTCATCCGCCCTGAAGACATTCTGAACAACAACGCCATCTCCTACGAAAAAATCGCCGAAGCCCGCATCACCTACGGCGGCAAAGGCAACGTCAGCGACCTTCAGCAGCCGCGCTACGGCCAACAGATCTTCGACGCGGTATTCCCTTTCTAAAATTCCGATTGACCCACCACCACCCCTCTACCCCCTTAAAGGGCCGGTTTTTTTAAACCGGCCCTTTTTTTTCTTGAGTCAATCACCAGAGCTTATCCGCTTCTTTCACGGCGCCGGCAGGGAGATCCGCCAGTTCAAAGGGTCCGTAAGAAATTCGGATCAGGCGGTTGACGGTGAGCCCCAGAAAATCCA
>CAYGGT010000073.1:0-8939 GCA_964349475.1 uncultured Rhodospirillaceae bacterium | reverse complement strand
CCGGAGAAGGTCATTTGAGCAACGCTGCCGTCGCCGGCTAAAAACCGGACGGGAATATCGCCGTTTTCGGCGAACGGCGCCAAGGTTTGCAGCGCCGACAGAGTCAGAAGCCCGGCGCTGTGCGCGGGCAGTTCCTTGCCGTCACGGCCTTTGGTATAAACCCAAACCGCCTGCACCTTGCAGGCGCCAAAACCCGCAACAGCGATGGCGAGGGCGGTCTGCGCCGCGCTCACGCTCACAAAAGCCGCTTCTTCAATCTTGGCGCCGGCCACGTAAGCGCCGTTATCCAGCTTCAGGACCATCGCCTGCGATAGTTTGCTGGCATAATCCACCGATTCAATTTCTTTCAGCCAGACGGCGATTTCTTTTTCCGTCAGCGGACCGTGACGCGTCAGTTTCTTTTTTACGTCATCGTCAGCGCGCGCGGCAGAGAAATCCGGAGATATAACGTCGCCACTGTAAGCACGAAAGGTGAACGGGTTGGGCAGAAAGGCGCCGACCGTCGTCGAGGCTGTCGCGCCGTTGAGGGAAACGGCGTGTATTTCGACGGCCGCGTCGGCAAACCCGGCGATCTGCTGGCGGCACTTGCCGCAGCAACTGACAAGCATGTCTGATTTTTGCAGGTCTTTCGGCGCGCCCATGACCCAGCCTTCGACGATTTCAGCATGCCTGCCAAGCCCCGTCACCATGGCGGCGAGGCAGCCTTCCTCGGCGTGGGTGGTGAGTCGGTGGTCGATGTTCTCGACATTCGTTCCGGCGAAGTAATAATCATCCGCCCCCGCTGCCCGCGCGCGAAAAACCGCCGTGACGATAAAGCCGGATTCAGGAACATGGGCATTTTTTCGGAGCTGCCCCAGCCATTGCACGATTTCACCCTGGGAAAGCCGACCTTTTTTAAAATTCTCCACGGCGCACCCTTTGGTATTATTGACACAGACGCCTTTGCGTTTTATTCCATTGACACTTGTTTTGCAAGAACTGTCAGAGGGCGCAAATGGCGCATCAGAAAAGCCGTGATCCGTCCGAATCCTGAAAAATCAACGCCTTAAAACCTGCGGCACGTGGAGGATATTTTCCGCGCCGGGTCCGCGCAGAATATTTTCCGCGCCGGGTCCGCGCAGGATATCTCCAACACTAATGTTAATGTTTGGCGTCAGGAATACGCCCTCGGTCGCCAGCTGAATAAACAGCTCCATCGTGGATTTTCTTTCGGGGAAGCGCTCGACCGGCACGTCCTGATCCGGCGACAGTTTTGCCGCCGCCATTGCCGCGACAATGGCCCTGTCAAGCCCGCCCAGCTCATCGACCAGACCCAGCGCCTTCGCCTGCCGCCCCGTCCAGGCGCGGCCTTCAGCGGCAGTCATCACTTTCTCCCGCGTCATTTTGCGGCCTTCCATCACCCGCGTGATGAAAGATTCATAGATATTATCGAGCAAGGCGTCGAGCCGCGCTTTTTCTTTGGCGGAAAATCCGGCGTTGGATGACCACATCAGCGCGTTGTCGCCGGAAGAAACGGAATCCCAGTTGACTCCCAGCTTTTGCCACAACTGCGCCAGCACAAGCTTGCCGCCGAAAACACCAATGGAACCGGTGATGGTCGCGGGCTCGGCGATGATTTTATCCGCCGGCGCTGCAATCCAGTAACCGCCGGATGCTGCGTATCCGCCCATGGAAACGATCACCGGCTTGCCTTTTTTCTGTGTCTCGATCACCGCGCGACGGATGGTTTCCGCCGCCGCGGGCGAGCCGCCGGGGCTGTCGATGCGAAAAACCACGGCGACGACATTGCTGTCCTTGCGCGCAGCCGCAAAAGCTGCGCTGATTTTATCAGCGGACATGCCGCCCTCGCCGAACCCCGCCTTCGTTTTACTCCGGTAAGAAACGATATCCCCCACGCCGAAAATCAGCGCGATTTTTGATTTGTTGCGGTCGAAGAAATCCGGGTTTTCCTTGCGGAAAAATTTGCTGATAAAGCCGGTGATGCCCAGGTTAAGCTTGATGGTATCCGCCTTGAACGAATAACCCAGCAGCTTGACCGTTTCAGCATCCGGCCCGGCTTTTTCCTGCGCCTGAACCATCATTTCGTCGTGATAACCGATTTTATCGACCAGGTTTAAACGCAGCGCTTCCTGATCGGTATAGGGCGCGCCGTCGATCAGCTGCCGGACAGCGGCCGGCGTCATCTTGCGGTCGGCGGCGATGCCCGCCACCATCTGGTCGGCCAGATCGCCGATCAGCGCCGTCATCATCTCGCGGTGCGGGGCGCTCATCCCCGTTTCCGTCAGGCTTTCCGGCGCCGCTTTATAAAGGCCCTTGTGGCCGAAAGCGGCTTCCACGCCGAGTTTATCCATCACGCCTTTCAGGAAAGGCACTTCCGCCGCGACGCCGTTGATGGAAACGGCGCCCACCGGTTGCAGCCAGATCTGGTCGAAAGCCGTCGCCAGGTAATAATCCCCCATGCCGGAGGAAAAGCCGCCGAAATCCTCGGTAAAAATTGTGGCTGACTTTCCGGACTTGCGGAATTTCAGGACGGTATCGCGCAACTCCTGAATTTGCGCGGGAGTCATGTCGATGTCCTGCAGCCGCGCCGCAAAGCCTTTCACGCGGGGATCGCGGGATGCCTGCGTCAGGCTCTCGATCACTTCGTGAAACGTGGTGGCGGGGCGCAGCAGCGGCTGACTGAACGCCGGCTTGGTGACCGTTTCCTCCAGACCGGACTTAAATGTATAGGTCAGGATCATGCTGTCCGGCAGCGACGGCGGCACATAGTTGACGGCTTTGTTCAAGGTGACAACCAGCAAAACAAACGCGATCGTCGCCGACACGCCCATCACGATTAAAAACCGCTTTAAAAAATTCAGCATCCGCCCGGGAAGCCGGTCTTCGTGGCGCCTGCGGAAAATATCTTTCATGTCAACGCCTTTTTGTTTTTGCGCGAAAATTTTTTACCAGCTTATCATTGAATGATGAATAAATTGCAGGTATGTTTTTGGCTCATAAAAAAAAGACCCCGCGGTTTAAGCGCGGGGCCAAGTTATCGAAGCGAAGTACTGAGGGAGGCACCGTCCCTGATACAGGGGCGGTGCTTTTCCTCGATTCGGAGTCTCGTTTTTCTGTGGATAAGAGTCGAGTCTTTATTTTTGAAGTATTTTATGATAAACAAAAACCTGCGCTTTTTGACCGCCGCCAGCGGCTTGCTGCTGCTGATGGCCTGCGCCGGTCCCGTCACCCTGCCGCCGCAGGGCAGCAGCCTTGAAATCCAGCAGGAAACCCAGCGGCAGAAAGAATTCGCCTATCGGACATTGATCGAAGATCAGGACCGGCTCTTTAACATCGCCTTCCCGATTCTCTCCAAAAATGCCGGCTTTTGCGGCAAGCGCACGGCCCCGGCCTTCGGCCTGACGATGTGGAATTTGCCGCGCGTCAAACAGGAATACCGCCAGGCCGCCGTTGGTCTTTACAACCTGCACGCCACCCTGGCGGTGCAGCATGTGGCCGACCATTCTCCGGCGTCGCAGGCGGGGATTCGCTCAGGCGATCTGATCGTTGCCATCAACGGCCGGGATATCGAGCACGGCTGGCACGCTGCCAAAAAAGCCCATGAAGCCCTGAAACTGACCGGATACGGCCCGGCGGGTTTTTTGCTCGAAAGACAAGGCACGCTGCTGAATATCACCGTCCAGCCGGTGGACAGCTGTCATTATCCGGTGCAGTTTGACCAGGGCGACACCACCGTCAACGCCTTTGCCGACGGGGAGCGCATCGTGGTCGCCAAAGGCGCTGTCCGCTTTGCCGAAAACGACACCGAACTGGCGCTGATGATTGCGCATGAACTCGGCCACAACGCCATGCGCCACATCGACAAAAAACAGAGCAATGCCATGATCGGCACCATCGGCGGCCTTGCCTTCGACGCGATCCTTGCCGCCTCCGGCGTCAATACCGGCAACCAGATCGGCCAGATCGGGCAGGAACTTGGCGCCGGCGCGCATTCGGTCGCCTTCGAACAGGAAGCCGATTATGTGGGCATGTATTTCATGGAGCGCGCGGGATATAACTCCCACGGCGTGGCCGATTTCTGGCGGCGCATGGCGGCTGAAAATCCTAAAAACGTCAACGTCCGCGGAACCCACCCGACGTCGCCCGAACGCTTCCTCGCCATCGAACGCACCCGCAAGGAAATCATCCGCAAAAAAGCGACCGGCCAGCCGCTGGAGCCGAATTTTCAGCCGAAGTAAAAAAATATTATTTCATAATCTCTCTCCCTTCGGGCGAGCGATTATGAAATAAGTCCATTGACAGCAGCGGCCCAGTCGTGTTGTTATGCAAAAAATTAACCGCCCGCCTCAACAGAGACAGCCAGGGAGAAAATCATGTTTTTTTCGCGCAAGAAAGCCACGGTCGATATTGATGCTGCCCTTCAAGCGGCCCTTCCGACATCCGCCATCATCGAAGAGATCAAACAGAAAATAGAAACGGCCGGGAGAATTTCCGATGCGGCGGAACGGTACCTTGCCTTGACGACGATTGAAAGCGAAGTTCAGGCGCAAAAAAAGAACGTGCAGAATAAAATAGAAGAAGTCGCCGTTGTTGCTCTTTCCAGCCTGCTGCCCAGAGAAACAAAATCACTGCTTGCGCTGAAATACAGTTCCTTGTTTTCGATCTGCACCGGCGGCGTAATGGTTTTATTTTTTCCCGTGCCGATTTTTGCGGTATTGCCGCTGATGGCGGGAGCGATGGGGTATGTCATCGGAGTGGGTTATGCAGGCTCTGAAAGAGAAATGCAACGCGATAGGTTGCACAGCCAGGTTTTATCCAAAGGCGAAGGAGATTGCCACATCCTCTTCAGCGATGTCTTAAAAGACATGGCTGATCGAAAGAATTTTATCCTCCGGGAAGAACTGCCGGCTCTGGCCGAATCCAGGCATTTCAACATGCTCTACGAGGACCACCCGGCCGTGCAGGACGCCTTTGCCAAGGCGGCGACGCGGGCGGCGGCGCGGGACAGCGTCCTTCCTCCTGCGCACACTTTCAAACTGGACAAGCCGTTCAGGCCGTAGGCCGTCTTTATTCCCGGGTCTTGTCTTTGTACCCGCATAAATCCCTGACGATGCAGGCCGGGCAGGCGGGCTTGCGGGCCTTGCAGACGTAGCGGCCGTGCAGAATCAGCCAGTGGTGGGCGTGGCGCAGATATTCCTGCGGGATGACTTTGAGTAATTTTTCTTCGACCTGCTGCGGCGCTTGACCGACAGCGAGGCCGGTGCGGTTGCCGACACGAAAAAGATGCGTATCGACCGCAATGGTCGGCTGCCCGAAAACAATATTGAGCACGACATTGGCCGTTTTGCGCCCGACTCCCGGCAGGGTGACAAGTTCCTCGCGGGTGTCCGGGACTTCGGAGCCGTGGCTTTCAACCAGCCGTTTCGAAAGGCCGATGATATTCTTGGCCTTGGTCCTGAAAAGGCCGATGGTCTTGATCAACTCCCTCAGCCGCGCCTCGCCCAGTGTCAGCATGTCTTCCGGGGTTTTGACGATTTTAAAAAGCGCGCGGGTGGCCTTGTTGACGCCGGTATCCGTCGCCTGTGCCGACAGCACGACGGCAACCAGCAGCGTATAGGGATTGGTATATTCAAGTTCCCCCTTGGGATCAGGGGTTTGCTTCTGCAGGCGAAAGAAAAATTCTTTTACATTCCGCGGGTTCATCGCTAAGTTCTAACACCGTGAAAGTGATTCTCAAAGTAGCGTCAAGATCCGCCCGTGGCAGAAACCAAACCATCGTTTGGGGCATGCACGACTTTTCCATCGGCAAACTTCTGGTCGCAACGACGGCGGAGGGGCTTTGCTGGCTCGGCATCAACTGCGGCGTTGAAAAACTGCGCGAGAACTGGCAGGGAGCTGAATTGATCGAGGATAAAAAAGCCACGGCAAAACCCGCGCGGGAAATTGCAAAGCTCTGGCCGCAAAATCTTGATGACCTTTCCGTGCCGGTCGTTTTATACGGCACTGCGTTTCAGCTGAAAGTCTGGAAAGAACTGTTAAAAATAAAATCCGGCTCCACGGTTACCTACGAACACCTCGCCAGAAAAATCGGCAGCCCCAAAGCCGCCCGCGCCGTCGGCTCCGCCGTCGGAAAAAACACCGTGTCGATCGTCGTGCCGTGCCATCGCGTGGTGAGCAAGTCATCCGGCCGCGTCAATTACGGCTGGGGTCCGGCGGTGAAGAAAGCCTTGCTCAAGGGCGAGCAGGCGATCTAAAACCCCAGCATATCCCGCATCGCATAAAACCCCGCCGGTTTGTCTTTCAGCCACACCGCGGCCCTGATCGCGCCGCGCGCGAATATAGCGCGGTCGGTGGCTTTGTGGGAAAGGTCGATCCGCTCGCCCGTCCCGGCGAAGGTCACGGTGTGTTCGCCCACCACGTCGCCGCCGCGAAAGACGGAAAAACCGATATCGCCATCGTTTCTTTTACCGGCGCGGTCGAGGCTCATGACATTTTCAAGATCAGCGCCGCGGCCTGCGGCGGCGGCCTGGCCCAAAGCGAGCGCGGTGCCGGACGGCGCGTCGATTTTATGCTTGTGATGCGCCTCGAAAATTTCAATGTCGAATTCTTTTCCGAGTGTGGCCGCCGCCTGCTTGACGAGCGCCACGAGAAGATTGACGCCAACGCTCATGTTCGCGGCCTGAAAAACGGCGATTTTTTTTGAAGCCGCAAAAAGCGCCGCTTCCCCCGCCGCCGTTAAGCCTGTCGTGCCGACGACCAGCGGTTTTTTGTATGTCACGGCAAGATCCGCATGTTCGGCAACGGCGCGCGGCGATGTAAAGTCGATCATCCCGTCGCAGCGTTGAAAAGCGGCCGCTTTGTCGTGATCGACATCCACCGCCGCGCCAAGGCGCGCGCCATGCAGCCCGGTTTCAAGTTCAGCGACAACGACTCTCCCCATTCGCCCGTCCGCGCCCAGAATGCCGATTTTCATGCACTTAATCCTTCAAATCCTCCCACAATTCCTTGACCTTGGCGAAAAAGCCGTGGGATTGGGGGTTGGTTTTGTCGTCGGCGCTGATCTGGGCGAATTCCTGCAGCAATTCTTTTTGTTTTTTGGTCAGGTTGACCGGCGTTTCGACGGCGACCTCGACGAACATGTCACCGCGGCTTGGCTGCCGCAGCACGGTCATGCCTTTTCCCTTGAGGCGGAACTGCTGGCCGGTCTGCGTGCCGGAGGGGATGGTGACTTTCATGCGCTTGCCGTCGATGGTCGGCACCTCGACCGTGCCGCCGAGGGAGACAAGATGCATCGGCACCGGCGCGCGGCAGTAAAGATTGGCGCCCTCGCGCTGAAAAAAACGGTGCGCCTTGATGGAAAGGAACACGTAAAGGTCGCCGGCAGGCCCGCCCCTCACCCCCGCTTCGCCTTCGCCCGCAAGGCGAATGCGCGTGCCGTCCTCGATCCCGGCAGGCACGGACACCTGCAAGGATTTTTCCTTGCGCGTGCGGCCGCTGCCGCTGCAAACCTTGCAAGGGTTTTTGATGATCTGGCCCGCGCCGCCGCAGGTCGCGCAGGTGCGCTCAACCGTGAAGAACCCCTGCTGCGCGCGCACGCGGCCGGCGCCCCGGCAGGTGTCGCAGGTTTCTGACTTCGATCCTTTTTCAGCGCCGCTGCCGCTGCATCCCTGACAGCCTTGCCAGGTGGAAAATTTCACCGCGGCGTCCTTGCCCTTAAAGGCTTCTTCCAGCGTGATGTCCATTTCATGGCTGAGATCCGCGCCCCGCCGCGCTGCTTCCCCGCCGCGCGCCCCTTGCTGACGCGCGCCGCTCATGAAATCACCGAACATCTCTTCGAAGATGTCGGAGAATCCGCCCGCGCCGCCGCCTTGCGCCCGCGCCCCGCCGCCCTGCTGAAACGCCTGATGGCCAAAGCGGTCATAGGCGGCGCGTTTTTGCTCGTCCTTTAAAATTTCGTAGGCTTCGCTCAGTTCCTTGAACTTCAGCTCGGCTTCCTTGTTGCCGGGGTTTTTATCGGGATGGAACTTCATCGCCTGCTGGCGATAAGCCTTTTTCAGCTCTTCCGCCGTGGCTTTTTTATGAATGCCAAGGATGTCGTAGTAATCTTTTTTGGACATTTTGTGCTTTTTCTAGACCACCACTCCCGCGAAGACAGGAATAACAGACAGGTGTTTAATGCTTCGCCCGTTTGTTGCCGTTTTCGTCCATTTCAGTGAATTCGGCATCGACGATCTCCGGTTCAGCCGGTTTTCCTTCGGCAGGCGGCTCAGCCGCCGCGGAACCGTTCTCCGCGGAACCGCTCGCCGCCGCTTCCTGCTCCATGCGGTAAACATGCTCGCCCATTTGCATGGCGACTTCCTGCAGCGCATCGGTTTTCGCCTTGATCGCCGCGGGATCTTCGCCAAGGAGCGCTTCTTTCAAAGCGGCAACCGCGCCTTCGACCGGGTGGCTGACGGCTTTGGGGATCTTGTCGCCGGAATCTTTCAGCGTCTTTTCAGCGGTATGAACCAGCGCTTCGGCGCGATTTTTGGTTTCAACCATTTCACGGCGCTTTTTATCTTCGCTGGCGTTTTCTTCGGCTTCTTTCACCATTTTCTTGATGTCGGAATCGGACAGACCGCCCGACGCCTGAATGCGGATTTGCTGTTCCTTGCCGGTCGCCTTGTCCTTGGCGGAAACCTGCACGATGCCGTTGGCGTCGATGTCGAAGGTGACCTCGACCTGCGGCACGCCGCGCGGCGCCGGCGGCAGGCCCACCAGATCGAATTGTCCGAGCGCCTTGTTATCTGCGGCCATTTCGCGCTCGCCCTGGAAGACGCGGATGGTGACGGCGTTCTGGTTGTCCTCGGCGGTCGAGAACACCTGGCTCTTCTTGGTCGGGATCGTGGTGTTGCGGTCGATCAGGCGGGTGAACACGCCGCCCAGCGTCTCGATGCCGA
>CAYGGT010000072.1:0-9081 GCA_964349475.1 uncultured Rhodospirillaceae bacterium | reverse complement strand
CCGCAAATTCGATGACATGGCCGGTGCCGCCCGCCGTGCCGATTTTGCCGATGATGGCAAGGATGACGTCTTTCGCCGTCACGCCGGCCGGCAATACGCCGTCAACGTTGATCCGCATGTTTTTGGCGGGTTTTTGCTGGAGGGTTTGCGTGGCCAGCACATGTTCGACTTCCGACGTGCCGATGCCAAACGCCAGCGCGCCGAAGGCGCCGTGGGTCGATGTATGGCTGTCGCCGCAGACGATGGTCATGCCGGGCTGGGTCATGCCTTGTTCAGGGCCGATCACGTGCACGATGCCCTGGCGCTTGTCGTTCATTTCGAAAAGAGTGATGCCGAATGCCGTGCAGTTTTTGGTTAATGTATCGACCTGCAAGCGGCTTTCCGGGTCTTGAATGCCTTTGGACCGGTCAGAGGTCGGGACATTGTGGTCGGCGACGGCCAGCGTGGCGTCAGGGCGGCGAACCTTGCGCTCTGCCAGGCGCAGCCCTTCAAAAGCCTGCGGGCTGGTGACTTCATGGACGAGGTGGCGGTCGATGTAGAGAATACATGTACCATCATCGTTCTTTTGAACGATGTGACTGTCCCAGATTTTTTCAAACAGGGTGCGTGGTTTTGACATGGCCCATTCTCTCCTTCTGGGTCATCGCCGAGGTCAGCCCACTGCTGCTTTTTTCTCCAGCACAGCCGTCTTGGCGCCCGCTGAATCATTGTCGCTGATGTCGGTGCGTTCGGTAATCCGTGCCGAGCGGCCGCTGCGATCGCGGAGGTAATAGAGTTTCGCGCGGCGGATGGTGCCACGGCGGACGAGTTCGATGGACTCGATGCTCGGGCTGTACAGCGGGAAAATACGCTCCACGCCTTCGCCGTAGCTGATTTTGCGGACGGTGAAGCACAGGTTGACACCTTTGCCGCCGCGGGCGATGCATACGCCTTCATAAGCCTGAATACGGCTCTTTTCTTCCTTGCCGGTGCCTTCAACGATTTTGACGTTGACGCGGACGGTATCACCGGGGCCGAATTCCGGGATTTTTTTATCGGCGGAGAGAGCTTTGACCTGCCGTTGCTCAAATTTTTCCAAGTCGTTCATAGCACTATATCCCTGTCTTTGTATGAGCCCGTAAGATCGAACATCGTTTTGGCAATGCCGGCGGCTCGTTTGTTCATTATCGAGATCCTGATGCTTTTTGCTCAGGTGGTGCATTATTACCTTAAAAAGGTGAGTCGGTGCAAGGGAAAAGCGGGGGAGAAGGGGGGTAGTAGCGTAAGGCATTGATATGTCTTTGTATTATTTACATAAAATAAAAGATCAGAATCATTGACATAGTCATTTTTCCGGATTATTAAGTCCTGTAAGTTTAACAATAGCATAAAAGGAAATGGAAAATGGACAAAGAATACATAGAACAACAGATCAGCAAACTTCAGACTGACTTTAATGGGATGGCTCAGAAAATTATCAGCGACTCTGAATTCAAAGCAAAGCTTAAGGTATTGTATAAAGCAGAACTTTCCTTTGGAGAGAAAGTGCTACTGAACATTGTTGAAAAACCTGCGACCCTGGTGGGAGCTATCAAAACTGGTGTCAGGCTTGCTATTAATAAAGACCTGAAATGGTCTTTTCTACAAGCAGCGGGTGACTATAGCAGAGGATTCTATGAGGATGGAAACGGTAAAACTTACATCAACACAGGGGTTATGCATCTCTTGGCTGCAGAGGATATACGTTTTTCTCCGACAAAAAGGCTGACAATAAAAACCCACCAACTGGGGCTCAAAGCTGCCGAGCAATGCCAGGATCACAGCGCTGAATATAGCTTTGGAGGCAATGGTAAATTAAGGGCTACTTAAGGCTCTTATTTTTTCTTGCTATACCTCTCCCACAAATCCGGGCGCCTGTCGCGGGTGATGGCCTCTGACTGCGCTTGTCGCCATTCCTTGACCTTGGCGTGGTGGCCGGAGGTGAGGACTTCCGGCACGGTGCGGCCTTCCCAGACGGCGGGCCGTGTGTAGTGGGGGTATTCGAGCAGGCCGTTTTCGAAGCTCTCCTCGTCATGCGTTTCGGCATTGCCGAGCACATCGGGGAGGAGGCGGACGCAGGCATCCAGCAAAATCATTGCCGCCGGTTCGCCGCCGGAGAGCACATAGTCGCCGATGCAAATTTCCTCGGCCTGATAAGCATCCAGCAATCTTTGGTCAACGCCTTCGTACCGCCCGCACAAAATCGTCAGTTGCGGTTCTTTGGCAAGGTCATGGACGAGCGCCTGCGTCAGCGGTTTGCCGCGCGGGGTCATATAGATGAAACGCCCGATGGGTTGATGGGCGGTCAATGCCCTGTCGAGAATATCCGGCTTCATCACCATCCCCGCCCCGCCGCCAAAGGGCGTGTCGTCCACCGTCTTGTGATGATCCGTGGCGTAGTCGCGGAGTTGCACCGTTTCGAGCGACCAGATGCCTTTTTCCAGCGCCTTGCCCGACAGACTCATCCCCAGCATCCCCGGAAACATTTCCGGGAAGAGAGTGAGGATTTTGATGTGGAGGCTGCAGGACATTGCAATAGTATATATTTTCTGTTGCTCTCGCTCAAGGATGACGTGCGCGCACGAACATGCGTGTCTTAATCCAGCAACCCCGGGGGCACAATCACCGTCGCTTCCCGCTTTTCGATGTCCACAGTCGGCACAACCGTTTTCGTGAAGGGAACAAAATAGCTTGCCCCCTTGACCGGCTTTATTTCCAGCAAATCACCGGCGCCGTAATTCGCCACCTGGATGATTTTTCCCAGCATCTCGCCCTCAGGGTTTTTGGCGGAAAGGCCGATCAGGTCGGTATGATAGTAAGTGTCCTTATCCTTGATTTTCGGCAGGCGCGATCGGGGCATATATAGTTTTGTACCGCGCAGTTTTTCGGCGGCGGTGCGATCCTTGATATCATCGAGGGTCACCAGATAAATATTCTGGTGCGGATGAAAGCTGAGGAATTCGAACGCGGGCTTTCCCGCGGCATCGCAAAGAGGCATGTATTCCATCAGGGCTTCCGGGGTGTCGCTGAAAACTTTCACTTTCAGGATGCCCTTGACGCCATGCACGCCGACGATTTCGGCCATGCAGATCATGCCGGAGGATACAGCTTCTTCGCGGTGCACGGGCCGGATTAACCTTGCGCTTCAGCCGGAGCAGCCGCAGCGGCGGTTTTTTCAGCCCTGGCTTTTTTGCGTTCGGTCATTTTTGCTTTTGGCACGGCCTTTTGCATGTTGGCCTTGCGCGCCGGCATCGGCGCGATGCCGGCTTTGCCCATGAAAATAGCGACGCGGTCGGAGACTTGCGCGCCTTTGCTGATCCAGAACTTGATACGCTCTCCGTTCAGTTTGACGCGGTCAACATTGTCACGCGGCAGTTTTGGGTCGTAGGTGCCGAGTTTTTCCAGGAACTTCCCGTCGCGCGGCGCGCGGGATTCAGCGACGACGATATGATAGTAAGGCTTTTTCTTGGCGCCCGCGCGGGTCATGCGAATTTTTAACATTTTATTTTCTCCATTTACTTAGGGCTGCTTGTCAAGTTTTTATGAGGCTGCAACCTTTACGCCTCAAATTCCTATTTAAAAGGGTTCGGCCCCAGTGCGCCGCCGTCCATATTTTTGGCCAATTCTTCCATCTCGCCCACCGCAGTACCGCCGAACATGCCGGTCATTGCGCGCATCATGCCTTTGCCGCCGAGCTTGTTCATGCGCTTCATCATCGTTTGCATGTCCTGAAACTGTTTCAGCACGCGGTTGACATCCTGCACCGTCGTGCCGGAGCCGGCGGCAATACGCTTGCGGCGGGAGGCATTCAGCACGTCGGGCTTGGCGCGTTCTTTCAAGGTCATCGACAGGATGATCGCTTCCTGGCGTTTTAAAATATTGTCGTCGACATTGGCGGTTTGCATGGCGCTCTTGATTTTGCCCATGCCGGGCATCATGCCCATCAGGCCCGAGAGGCCGCCCATTTTCTGCATCTGGCGCAGCTGGGTTAAAAAATCGCCGAGATCGAATTTGCCCTTGGCCATTTTGTCGGCGACGCGCCTGGCTTCCTCGATCTCGATATTCTCCGACGCTTTTTCGACGAGGCTGACGATATCGCCCATATCAAGAATACGCCCGGCGATGCGGTTGGCGTCAAACGCCTGCAGTTCATCCAGCCGCTCGCCCATACCCAGGAACTTGATCGGCTTGCCGGTGATCGCGCGCATGGAAAGCGCGGCGCCGCCCCGGGCATCGCTGTCCACGCGGGTCAGGATGATACCGGTAATGCCGATTTTTTGGTTAAAATTTTGCGCCGTGTTGACGGCATCCTGCCCCGTCAGCGCGTCGGCCACCAGCAGCGTTTCAACCGGTTTTGCGAAGTCGCGGACGGCGGCGAGTTCCGTCATCAGCGCATCATCGATCGATAGACGGCCCGCACTATCAAGGATAATAACGTCGTAGCCTTCCAACCGCCCGGTTTCGAGGGCGCGTCTGGCGATTTGCAGCGGCTTTTCGCCCGCGACAACCGGCAGCGAGCCGACATCGGCCTGTTTTGCGAGAATCTCCAGTTGTTCTTGCGCCGCCGGCCTGTAGATATCGAGCGAGGCGAGCAGGATTTTTTTGCGCTGTTTTTCTTTCAGAAATTTGGCGAGTTTTCCGGCGCTGGTGGTCTTGCCCGATCCCTGCAACCCCGCCATCAGGATGACGGCGGGCGGCGTGGTATTCAAATTTAGGGCAGACTCTTCATGGCCGAGCGTCTGCACCAGCGCGTCATGGACAATCTTGACGACTTGCTGGGCGGGCTGGATGGAACGTAAAACTTTTTCTCCAACCGCTTCGCTGCGCACATGCTCGATAAAATCCTTGGCGACGGAAAGCGCGACGTCGGCTTCCAGCAGCGCCACGCGAATATCGCGCAGCGCCGCGTCGACATCGGCTTCCTTCAATGCGCCGCGCTTTTTGAGAGCGTCAAAAACGCCGCCGAGTTTAGTTGTCAGTTTTTCGAACATCGCTACTCCAGACTCAAAATACAAGAACGCCCCAGTGAGCGTAACTTCGCCGACTGGGGGGTGCAGAGCACATCACTTCCAAAGGTATTGGAGAGTTTTGCCTCAATAAAACAGCTGGATTTATATGGTATTTTAGGGCAAGGAGTCAAGACATTAGAGATGGGTAATGGAAAATTTACATAAAGATTGGTGGCACCCCGACCGTTTTGCAAAAAAGGTTCCGTATCTGAAGGAGCGCGCAAGGATTCTGGGCGCGGTACGGGATTTTTTCAACGGGCGCGGCTACCTGGAAGTCGAAACGCCCGCTTTGCAAGTCAGCCCCTGCATGGAACCGCACCTCCGCGCTTTCCGGGTCGGGAAAAAGTATCTTCACACCAGTCCCGAATTTGCCATGAAAAAACTGCTGGTGGCGGGGCTGCCGAAAATTTATCAGCTGGCGAAAGTGTTCCGCGACGAACCGCCTTCGCGCCTGCACAGCCCCGAATTCACCATGCTGGAATGGTATCAGACCGGCATGGACTATCAGGAGATGATGCAGGAAACCATGGATTTGGTGCGGGCTGTGGCAAAGGGAAAAATCGGTGCCTGCGACGCGCACCAGCCGTGGGAGATCATCACGGTTGTCGATGCGCTGAAAAAACATGCCGACGTTGATATTTCAAAAAATCTGAACGATCTTGCGCATATCCGCGCCGCGGCGGCCAGGATCGGCGTTTACGTGTCGCCGCAGGACGACTGGGAAAATGCACTTCTCAAAATTATCATGGACAGGGTGGAGCCGCATCTGGGCACTGTCGTTCCGGCGATCCTCTGCGACTATCCGGTATCGATGGCGGCTCTTTCCCGCCCGAAGCCGGAAGACCCCCGTTTTGCGGAACGTTTTGAAGTCTATATGTGTAGCGTCGAGCTCGCCAATGCTTTCGGCGAGTTGACGGATGCCAAAGTGCAGCGCGAAAGATTCGCGCGCGATGTCGCGCTTCGTAAAAAACTATACAACGAGGATTATCCCGTGGATGAGGAATTTTTAAGCGCCATAGGTTTTGGCTTGCCGCCGTGCAGCGGAAACGCGCTGGGTCTTGATCGGTTGGTCATGCTGGTGACGGGCGCGGAAGATATCAATCTGGTGCAGGCGGCGCCAGTGTCTATTTCCGCCGACTGACCAAAAATGCGTAGGTCAGGATTTTATACGCCAGCTTCGCCGCCAGAAAGTTGCAAGCATGGAGATTGGGCTTGGGGGCGAGTTCGTTGATGTCGGCGCCGACGAAGGTCGACACCTTGGCGACTTCGCGGATGATGTCGATGGACTCCTGCCAAAACAGCCCTCCGGGTTCCGGCGTGCCGGTGGCGGGCATCAGGCTGGCATCCAGGCCGTCAATATCAAAAGTGACGTAGACGTTTTTGCCTTTGAAGTGGCTGACGATTTCTTTCATATTCCACTTGGCCTTTTCCCGCGCCCAGTAGATTTTGACGCGATGGCCGTTGGCTTCGAGGAACGGAATCTCGCTTTGCGAAATGTTGCGGATGCCGAAGGAATATAATTTGATATGTTTATGGTCGAGCACGCGGCGGAGCGCGGCGGCATGGCTGTAATGCTCGCCGTCATATCCGTCGCGCAGATCGGCATGGGCGTCGAAGTGCAGGAGCGTCAGGTCTTTATAGCGCCGTGCATAGGGGCGGATCGCGCCCGCGGTGATGGAATGCTCCCCGCCGAAGACCATCGGAAACTTGCCCAGGGTCAGGGCTTCTTCCACCATCGCTTCCAGCTGGTTAAGCGCTTTGGGGATGGGTTTTTGGATTTTGGGTTCTTTGGCGGTGACGATGCCGATTTTGCGGAATGGCTCGCACCAGAACTCATCATCGAACAATTCTACCTGATGCGAGGCGTCGATCATCGCCTGCGGCCCCTTGGCCGTGCCGCCGCCGTAGGAGACAGATGCCTCCAGCCCGAAGGGGATCACGACCGCCTTGGCCTTTTGCGGGGATACGGCGTCTTCTTTTTCAAGACCGAGAAAGGCTTTTGAAGCGGGGAGGAATTGCATCACTTAAACAACTTCGCCCAGTTTTTGCGGCTGCGTTTTTTCCAGTGGCCGCGGTGGTAGGCGTCAGAGGCGAGCAGCGGCAGCACGGAACCTGCTTCCGCAAACACCATCTGTTCCTGCGCGACATCGACCTTGCCCCAGGAGCAGGCTTCTTTCAGCGTTGAAGACGAGCAGGCGCCGTCGCGCACGTCGGCGATGGTGATCTGGATGGCGTATTTGTGCATCTCGACGTCTTTTACCCCCAGAATTTCCGCACAGACGACGGTATCCTGCACGAAGTTCTTTGGCACGCCGCCGCCGATCATCAGCAATCCGGTTGTGCCTGCGGCGATCTTGATGTCGGTCAGTTCGCGGAAATCGGCGATGCTGTCGATGCTCAGGTATTTTTTCGGGTTTTTCTTCTGGTGCACGACAAGGCCGAAACCGGCGGAGCTGTCTGTGAAAGCGGGGCAGAAGATCGGCACACCATGCTCATAGCAGGCGGCGATCAGCGAGTTCTTTTTCTTCGCCTTCTTGGTCAGGTATTTGCCCATCTCCCAGATGAATTCGCGGGAGGAATAGGGGCGGCGCTCCAGACTCTCGGCGATTTCGAAGATCGTGTGGTCGACGATCTGGAGGCTTTCCTCGTCGATGTAGGTATCATAGATGCGGTCGATGTAAAGGTCGCGCAGTTCGCGGTCGTCCACCTGGCTGTCGGCCTGGTAATGCTTGAAGCCGAGCGCCTCGAAAAAGTCCATATCGACGATGCTGGCGCCGGTGGAAACGATGACATCCACCATGTTGCTTTTCACCATCTCGGTATAAAGGTCCATGCAGCCGCCGGCGGAAGTCGAGCCGGCGATTGTCAGGATGCTGGTGGCGCCTTTGTCTTGCAGCATGGTGTTGAAAATTTCGGAGGCGCGGCCGAGATCGCGCGAGGTGAAGGACATTTTCCCCATCGCCTTGATGATCGGGCGGGCGTCGAAGCTTTTGATGTCGACGTGCTCGACCGGCGTGCTCATCAGCATGGCTTTACGGTTGCTTTTGGGATGCGGTTTCGGCTTGACGGCTTTCAGGTTTTTCATGGGGCGTATTCCTTTTGTTGCTCTTTAATGTCGTCATACATCGTTGCCAGCGGCGGCGTGCCGACGGCGACGGTTTCGGTCGAGGTAAATCCGTTGAAAGTCGTGCGCATGGTATTGCCGTAGGCGCCGAGCTGGCCGATTTCGATGTAATCGCCCTCGCGCACGTCTTCGGGGAGGGAGAAGGGACCGGGCATATAGTCGATGCTGTCGCAGGTCGGCCCGTAGAAACGGAACGGTTTCAGCGCGGCGGTGGTGCCGCCCGGCGTCGGGCGGATCAGGCGGACGGGATAACGAAAACCCATATGGCCGGCGTCGAACAGACTGCCATAGGTGCCGTCGTTAATATAAAGGACATCATCCTTGCGCAGGTTGACCTTGACGACGACCGAACAGCTTTCGGCGACAAGCGCGCGGCCCGGTTCGCACCAGAATTCATAGCGGTCGCTGTGCGGCAACTGGTCGAAGCCCTGTTCAATGGCGGTTTTATAATCCGCCAGCGCCGGCGGGGTCATGTCGGGATAGATGGAGGGGAAGCCGCCGCCGACATTGATGATATCAACGCGTGTGCGCGGGATGGACTGCAAAATATTGCCCACCAGGGTCAGGGCCGTTACATAAGCTTGCGGGTCCATTGTCTGTGAGCCGACGTGAAAAGAAAGGCCGACGCGGGCGCCGGCCTTGCGGGCGGCTTTAAGAAGCGCTGCGGCTTTTTCAGGCGCAATGCCGAACTTGTCGGCCAGAGGAATCTCGCACGCGGTGTTTGGCACGGGCAGGCGCACCATCAGGGTCAGGTCTTTGCTTTTGCCGGTGCAGGCAACGATTTTTTCAAGCTCTTCGGCGCTGTCGAGGGCGAAGTCGCGGATGCCGTGGTCAAAATAGGCAATTTCGATGGAACGGCGGCTTTTCACCGGATGCATGAAGGACAGGCCAGCGGTCGGGCATAATTCCCGTACCAGCTCGATTTCCGGC
>CAYGGT010000071.1:0-9117 GCA_964349475.1 uncultured Rhodospirillaceae bacterium | reverse complement strand
GGATAATATTGATCAAGTTTTCAAGGGTGATGTCGGGATCGTCCACATAGGCGCAGCAGGCGTCAATGACCTCGCCGAGGTTGTGGGGCGGAATGTTGGTGGCCATGCCGACGGCAATGCCGGAAGCGCCGTTCACCAGCAGATTGGGAAAGCGGGCGGGCAGGACGGTGGGTTCCAGCGTCGACTCGTCGTAGTTCGGCTGGAAGTCGATCGTTTCCTTGTCGATATCTTCCAGCAGCGTTTCAGCGATTTTATTCAGGCGCGCTTCGGTATAACGCATCGCCGCAGGCGGGTCGCCATCCATCGAGCCGAAGTTGCCCTGGCCATCCACCAGCATCACGCGCAGCGAGAAATCCTGCGCCATCCGCACCATCGCATCATAAATCGCGCTGTCGCCGTGCGGATGGTATTTACCCATCACATCCCCGACGATCCGTGCGGATTTTTTATAAGGCTTGGAACTATCATAGCCACCCTCGCGCATCGCATAAAGAATGCGCCGGTGGACAGGCTTCAGACCATCCCGGGCATCGGGCAGAGCGCGGCTGACAATCACACTCATCGCGTACGCGAGGTAGGATGTCTGCATTTCGGATTCGATGGTGATGGGAGAAATATCGGATCTTTTGACGGTCGCGTCGGTCACTGTTTAAGCCCTGCTAAACTGATTGAAATCCCCCTATTTTCTACCATTTTTCGAGGGGGTTCACAAACTTCTTGAGCAGACATGAAGAGGGCTATTTATTATTCATAATTTTAAGAGAAAAATCAGCTTTACTGTCTGGAGAAGACGGCTGTTTTTGTTCTGCGAACAAGTTAAAATTTTGTCCCAAGTCCTTTGTCGCCGGAAGAAGCGGCGAAGGGGCGATATGCTCAGGCACCGGATCAATCCCGGGTACCGGCGCAGCAACTTTTTTGCCTCTGACCATTTCTGGCAAGGATTGGAGGCCTTTCTTCATATCCTCCATTACCTGCCGAAATCCGCCAGGAGTTGTCATGCTTTCAATGCGAACCAAATAGGCAGAGTTGAGTAGATAGCCAAGCCCTATCAAGGGGTTTCCGACTGCAAAAGCAACGGCGGATAAAATACCGGTCATGCCGGCAAAATGCGCATTGGGGTGCCCTGTATAGGCAGGACGATTCTGCAGAACGTTCTTCAGTGTCATAGCAAAACCGGTCATAATCAAAGGCGCTGCCAGAAGAGCTGCGCCGCCTGAAACCAGGCCAATGGCAAGCGACCCGATCGAGATGTATGTTTCGGGTCTGAGAGCGATGAGCTTCATGATTCTTTTGGGAGTCATTACAGCAGATTCGGTCTTTGTTTCCGGACCAGCGCTTGTCGTGGCAGCCAACCTGAAATCAGCTGTCGCGAATGCGGCGCTGGCAACGGCGGGAAGAATGGTTGTGATCCACCCCTTGCTGATAAATTCAGAAACGGAGGAAGAAATTGTCCAGAGGTCGGTGGCATTTTGCACTAAAGTTGCTCCCAGCACGGTGAGCAGGGCAAGCCCCAGCAACCGCAGAGGGGTTTTGTTATCTTTGATGATGCGGGTCAAACCGATGTTTTTTTGCATAAAAGGCGGATTAACGGCTTGCAGGATCTTGCCAATGGCAATCAGACCCGCAGCGCCGGCACACGCGACAACACCGACCGGATTTCCTCCGAAAAAAAAGCATACGTTGACCAATCCGAACCCAACGCCGGGGTCGATTAACGTTTCCTTAGTGGCAAGCTTGAGCTTTTCCAGCATGATAAACTCACTTCCTCATCTATATTATGCCTTAAATATACATCAAATATGTAAATATTAAGTAAACTTAGATAGATATAATATTCCCATAATATACATTATTATTGCAAATGATGACACACTGTCCGCAAGGTGGGGAAGTGATGCTATCTCATTGCCAGTGCTGGCAAAAGCAGCCTTTGAAGACATGCACAAAAGGCCGAAAAGTGTAGCAGGGAGAAAAGTGGAAATCCGCTTGAGGATTTTTTCGTAGGTTCCTTTGGCTTCGCCTTCGGTGCTCATGAAAGCCAGTTCAACCAGGGCGACCTGTTCATCCAGTCCGGCCAGCCGTGCCAGCTTTACCATCGTATCGGGGGAGGGCAGGGCTTTACCCGTTCTGAAATGGTGAACAGCACCACCAGCTAACCCAAGTTTTTTTGCTAATTGGCGATCAGAGCCAAGATGCTGATGCTCCCGCGCCGCCTCTAAATAATCCTGAATTGTTCGCATTTTTCCCCTCTTTCCGATTCCCATATTTGTACGGTATTCTTTGACTCTTGACAAGTATTAATTTTTTATTAATCATTATCACGCGTCACTGGACGTAAGCCAAATCTGGCACAAACGCATTAAAAAGGGCTTAAAACATTATGTCGGGATGGTTAACGGGATGGAAAAAATCCCCCTCGGCTCCAGCAGGAAGCGCGGCCATGGCGCAAGCCTGCACCCTCAATCACAACAAACAAAGGAAAAAAACATGGCCGAAAACGTAGCTTTAGCAGCCTCACAGGCTGATCTGGACAAGCTTGGCAAGCTTGTCGTCGTGTTGAGCAAGGCAATCGCTGAGCAAAATGCCCGGCTTCGCGCACTGGAAAAAGCCGACTGGACGCCGACGCTTAAGGGCAAAAAAGCCCCAGTCGGCGCGAAGAAGTCCAAATGAGCGAGGACGTCGAAAATCTGAAAATCCTTGTGCGGAACACGGAGCAGGACGTCAACGCGCTCGGGTTTCGCGTGTCGGCGTTGGAGATACAAATCTCCAACCTTCAAAACGCCGTCAGAGAGACAGTGTTCCAAAAACTGAAACGATTTTTTGTCCTGAAACCTTCAGAGGGTTGATGGTTGGCGCCGGGTGGGGTTCCCCTCTACCCGTCGCTTTTTTCTCAAGGGGAAATGGGGAAAAAAATGCAGCAAAGATGGTTCAAAATGCCGGTGGGGGCTTCGCAAAATCCCGTTATGCGGATTATTGCACGAAAACACGAATACGATTTATCGCTGGTCGTCATGATTTACATGGTCGCCTGTGAATTATACCAGGAAGAAAATCGAAAATTCCAAAATGATGAGGAATTGCTTGACCTGATCCACATCGTCACTGGCGACGGCATCCACGTTGTCCAGGCCGTCATTCAGGGCCTTCGGGAACGTAACGTTTTGAACGAAAAAGACTTTGAAGATCGGCCTTCTGCCAATACGGAGCGCCAGCGCCGGTTCAGAGAAAAGAATAAGCCCGTTACAGGTAACGCTGACAGTAACGTTACAGGTAACGCTGTAGAGAGAGAGAAAGAAAGAGAGAAAGAAAGACCCCCCTTAACCCCCCAGGAAGTAACGGGGGAGGGGGATTTTGGTTTTGAGGAATTTTGGAAGGCAAGGCCAGGACGCGGTAATGCTCCCGACAGCAAACAGGAAGCGGAGAAGGAATTCCGCAGGCTGATCACTCAGGGTGCGGACGCTGACGAGCTGACAAAGGCCATGAAGGGTTATGCGGACTGGTGCCGGGGTGCGGGCAAGGACGGCACACGCTTTGCAAAGAGTACATCGGCCTTCCTGAGTGAGGGCATGTTCTCACAGTACGTCCACCAAGAGGGCGCTCACCAGGACGTTGACGCCGGCCTTGACCTTCCTGCCTGGAAGCAATCGCTTTGCCAGGTACTCGCCCCGCACCAGGTACGGGCGCATTTTAAATCCGCTGAATTTGATGGTGAAAAAGTAACCTTCGGCAAAAAATTCGATTTTACCTGGTGCAAAAATCACTACGAAAACGCCGTCCGGCAGGTGCTTGGCGGTAAAATATTTTTAGAAATGGGGGCTTAAACATGAGCACGAAAAAACCACGTAAAATTAAATTAGGACGCCGCCAAACGGCTTTTCTCCTCAAAATGCAGCGCAACCGCCTGTTACAGACCTATCTCGATGGAAACCCGTTTTACAGTCTGGTTGATGGCGGTTATTGCGATCAAGATGTTGTGAAAAGCCTTTTCAAGCATGGATTTTTTATTCCAGACGAGAGTGGACTTTTTGAGACTTTTTGCCAGACATGGCAATTAAAAGAGGCAGCATGAGAACGCACAAAACATTCACAGAGCATCTTAACCGTACCCTGACAAAGGCCATGCTGGAAAAAAAGCAGGGCTACACAGCGTGCGCTCTTGGCACGCTGTAATATGCCGCCATGCACATCGACATTCACACGCGCAACACGGCAACAAAGTCTCCGGCGCTTCTCCGCATCGAGCGCGAGATTTTCCGCGAGGCGTACGAACTTCAAAAAAGGGTAATAGCAGGATGACAATCGAAGCCTTAAAAACAAAAATCGCCTACGTAAAAAAATTGCCCGCCTGGCAGGCGCGGGCGGCGGCAGAGGACGCGCTGGATTGTGCCGTCGCCGTGATCGAGGCGCAGGAACGGCGGCTTCTCGCGGTTGAGAGGGCGCAGGGTACCGGGCATGGTTAAGGTGATCGAGATCGGCGAAGTGATCGGAGAGATGGATTGCCAGTCATGCGGCGCGAAGGTCGCTTTACGGGTCAGCAAAAAAATGAATGTTTTTTCCGTTTGCGGGGCAATTGTCGAGCGTAACGGCGTGCCGGAAAAATGCCTGGATCGGTATACGTTCGGGCGCTCAGGCGGGGAGAGACTGAAAGCGGAGTATCTTGAACAGGAGGCTATAAATCATGGCGATAAAAATAGGCAAAACGAAAAACCAGCCGCCGGCAGCGCCGGAACCGGTGTTCCAGCCGCAGCCGGAAATACCGGAGACGGCGGCGCAGCCGGAGCCAAGCCCGGCGGCATACTCGGAGCCGTCACCCACTTCCTCACCAACTGAGGAAGAAGCGGCGCACGTTGCCGGCCTGACGAGCAGGGCGACGGCTCAGCCTATAGGCGCGGCAGTATCGGAAACGCCCGTCATGCTCACGCGGGAGGAATTTCAAGCGGCTTTTATAGGCGGTTTTGAAATGGGGCACGAATATACGGAGCTTCAATCTTTAAAGATACCTTCCGACAAAGAGAACAGGGCGCGGGGGTGTGCTGGCGCCCTATACGATACGGCTATAGATATACCGGCGCTCCGTTTTCTGATCGAACCGAAAAACAAATGGTGGGGCAGGATTTTGGCTATAGGAATGTTCACCGTTCCCATGTCGAAAGCGATTATTTTCGAGTTACGGATGAAGGCTTTAGGACAGGCCGGCGGCTCTACGCCGTCCGCCGCGCCGGTCAGGGGTACGGAAGATGGTGATCCGACGCCGGAGCAACGGGCGGCGATGGGGGCGGCATAATGGCTGAACTGTGGCAATGCCCTCATTGTAAACGCAATCAATGGCGAAGGTATGCGGCGATGATCTTTTGCCGTTACTGCCACTATGTGATCAAGTCATGAAAAAAGACGCTGAACAGGTCGGCATCTGGGGATGCAAGGGCAGCGGCAAGACGACGCGGCAAAAGGAAATGATCGAGGGCCGCAAGCGGGTGATCGTACTTGACCCGATGGATAACTTTGGCGGGAAGGGGTACAGGCGCGTCACCTCCATCCCCGCCATGCGCGCGGCAATCCAGGCCGGATGGTATAACGGCTTTCACCTGGTCATCCCGACGGGGCATCACGAGGCGCAATGCCTGGTCTTTATGCGGAAGCTTGTGCCGGTGCTGTTTCTGGTGCAAAAGCCCTATTACGAAGGCAAACGCTTCATGGTCGGGCATGAGATTACGCTGGTGATCGACGAGGCGCACAAGTTTTTTCCTAATCGTACCATGACACCGGAGCAGCAGGAGCCTTTGGAGGATATTATCGCTCTGGGCCGGCACTACGGGATTGAAATGCTGGCGGCGTCGCAGCGCACGGCGAACGTCTGGACGGATTATCGCGGCAATTGCGACAAGCAGTATTTCTTCGCCCAGGGCGATCATACGGACATCGCCTCGGCGCTGAAAAGCATCGGCACGGAACACCGCGCCGCGCTGATGGATTTACGGGCGCATGAGTACCTTCTCAAGAGCCGGAGCGCCGGTTCCAAGGTCGTCAAAGGCCGGAATATCGCCAAATTCAGGTAATTTTATTGCTTTCTTTCCTATAGAGCCTCTATAGAGGCTCTGCAAAAAAACCCTTTTACAACCGGCATTTTTCGCCGCACGCTGAAAGGACAAGGCAAGGGCTTTTTCCACGTCGCGGTGGGAGTTGCTCAACACAACAAGCCGGAAATCGCTCGAAAGCCGTTTTTGAAACGTAACCTTTCGAGGAATAAAATGACACTCAAATCCACTCTCGCAGCCGCCGCCACGCTTGGCCTTTCACTGGGCCTGATCGGGGCAGCCGCTTACTTTTTTGGCAATCAGCCGGGCATCAAACAGGCCGTCATGGGCCTGAACGGCGCCGTCTCCCCCAAAGCCCCTCCGGCTTTGTTTTAAGGGGGGCATAGCACATGTCCATTAAACGGGTAGTACCCCTCAACCAGATCAACGGCGTCGCCGCTGGCGCAACCGCAACAATCAACCTTCCAGTCGGGCCACGTCAGTACCATGCCATTGTCATTGGCTACAAGACAGCGACGGCTGGCGGCGCAACAGAGGCAACCATCGGCTCCGAAATCACGGAAGTCCGCATGAACATTGACGGCGTGACACAGCGCCGGTTCTCTCCGGCGCAGCTTTTCAACCTGAACAGGCAAAAAGGCAAGGTGCTGACGGCTTCCGCTTCGGTGGCAATCCCCGGCTATCTAACCCTTTTCCTGTCAGAACCGCAGCGCAAGACAGACTTCGAGCGTGAATTGACCGCTTGGGGGATGAAGGGCGTCGGCAGCTTCCAGATCGAGATCGACATTGCCTCCGGTGCAGCTTCCCCGGTGGTGAACGGCTATGCCGTGATCGACGATCAGAACCTTCCTCCGGCCGGCATCATTAAATGGAAACGGGAGACAATCCAAGTTTCCGCAACGGGTGATCTGACCTACAAAATGGATACCAACAAGGGCGACAGTTACCAGTCGGCCACGTTTATCGAGACCACTGCCGGTGACATCGGCGCTCTTGAGCTGACGTGGGATGGCGTGCCGCTCTACAAAGACGACGAAAACGTCGCCGTCGAATTGCTTAATATGTCCGACTTCACCCGGGTGGCAAAATACCGCCATGTTCCCCTTAACAGGAACGTGCTGGGGGATATGGTGCCTTCCGTCAAGAAAGACGCCAATGGCAATCTGATCAAGGTTGGTGAATTTATCGCCAAGCTGACGATGGACGTGGCGGCGAACGTGACGCTGATCCGCGAAGTCGCCGGCTCGCCGGATTAACAGGAATACCACCGCGAATAAAAGCCCCTCCTTTGCAAAAACAGGGGAGGGGCTTTTTAGAAAGAGGATAAAATGTCTGATACCACTTCACCAAATCAAACCGACGCTCTCAACAGTTTCAGCGTCACCGGCGTCCTGCAGGACGTTTGGGATACGGCCAGAAACACCTTCAGCCAGTCCGTTTCCTCAGTCGGCGCCGTGCTGGCCGCAAAAGCAGCGGAAGCGGCCGCCAGGGCGACAAGCAAGGCCGACGCCAACCGGCAGGCGTTATTCCTGCCGACAGTGCCGGTGAGCGCCGGGCTGGATAACCGGACGATGCTTTTTCTGGCGGCGGCGACCGTCGCGGCGTTTTTCATTCTGAAAGCAAAATAATGGATCCGATTTCTCTGGCAATGGCTTTGGGAACATCTGGAAGTGGTAGCCCGATCAGCCTGACGGGCAGCCCCGTGGACTCTGCGGCCAATCCGAATACAAGTTTCTCGGTAAACTACGGCGCGTTTCAGGTGGGCGGCAAGGGCAACGAGGCGACGTCAACGCTTCCAACGCCGAACAGCATCTTTGATCCGGCAACCGGCATTGGCGACGGATCTAACCTTGTCATGCTGGCAACGGCTGGGCTGATCTTGCTGGCGATTTTTAAAATGGTGCGGTAATGGGATTTTTAAATCTTTTCGGCGGCGATAGCAAGAGCAACGTAAAAACAACGAACACAAGCTCGGATGAGCGCGTCGGCGCGTCCGACAATGCCGTCGCGCAGCGCGTAGAGAATGCTACGGGCGGCACTGTGATTATCGGCAGCGACGATGTTGCCCGGGCTGCTATTGAGGGCGCGAATATCAGTCTTGCGACATCGGAAAGTTTTCTGAGCGCTCAGCTTAACAAATTGTTCAACAGCCTTGACGCGCAGTCCGCGAGCATTCAGGGCAATATCACGGCGGCGCAGAGGCTGGCCGGCGAGACCGTCACCGCGACGACGAAAACAGCGACAGAAGCCATATCAAAATCGCAGCAGACGGCGGTTGACGACTTCATGAAGATCATCTGGGTCGTCGGCGGCGTCGGTGTTGCCGTTTATGCCCTCAAAACCGGAGTTTTCAAATGAGCGAACCGAATTTTAACACAAAAACCTACATCGTGCCGGCGGGCGGCTCCTATACCGTCGCGGCGGTCGGCAACTTTATCACCAACCTGACTGCGACGACGGTCGCCGGTTCCCTGACTTTGGTCATCGGCGGCGGGCGCGAGACACGCTTCGACGGCAGCGACACCTATCTTCTTGAGAACGGCGAGACGTTCACCGAGATTACCTTAAAAAACACGACGGGCGGCGCCGTCACCGTCACCGTCGGCATCGGCCAGGGCGAAATCCGCGTCGCCAATGCTGTGACAGTCTCAGGCACAGTTGCGACGCTGGAAGCAAAGGCGGCGACGCTGGCGACGGTCGCTGACGTGGCGCTGACAAACGGCGCGGCGACGCTGCTCTCTGCGTCCAGCTCGACGCGGCGGGAGGTGCTTATCTCAAATCCTGCGGCAAACGCGGTGACTATTCGCATCGGCGACGCCAACGTGACCGCCACGCGGGGGATAGAGCTGGGTGTCGGAGGCACAATTGTCCTGACAACCTCTGCGGGGGTTTATGCCTTCGTCGCGGCAGCGGCAAAAACTGCCGGCGTCATGACGGTGAGCGATTAAAATGAGCTATATCACATCAGCGGCGGTCGCGGTCAAAACAATAACAACGACAATTTTCACCAGTTCCGGCACGTATACGCCAACGGCGGGCATATTGTATGCCACTATGGAAGTCGTTGGGGGAGGCGGTGGGG
>CAYGGT010000070.1:0-9219 GCA_964349475.1 uncultured Rhodospirillaceae bacterium | reverse complement strand
GCAGAGGACTGAAAATCCTCGTGTCGCTGGTTCAAATCCGGCTCCGGGCACCATTACTTCTTCCAGAGTCTTCCAAGAAAATCCAAACTTCAGTTAAGCCCCAATAAAACGTGGACATTTTGTCCTGAGCCCTCTAAAGCGGGTTTAGGACATCTGGCGATACCTGGGTACTTTTCTGGGTACCCATGCCAGATACCCAGGAAGGAGGAGCTTATGCAGTTAACTGCACTTGAAGTTAAAAATGCCCAATCCGAGCCCAGAATGTATCGGCTTGCCGATGGTGATGGGCTTTTTTTGCAGGTAACCACCAAGGGAAGCAAATACTGGCGTTTCAGGTACTTCTTTCTCGGAAAGGAGAAAATGTTAGCGCTAGGCACCTACCCCGAAATCTCGTTAGCTGAAGCCCGCGATAAGCGCCATGCCGCTCGTAAAGCCATTGCCGAGGGGATTGATCCTGGTGAAAAGAAACGGACAGACAAGCGGCTTGCCCTTTTCAGGGCAGAGAACACTTTTGAAGTCGTGGCAAAAGAATGGTTTGAAACCAACAAGCCTAAATGGACGCAGGAACATGCCGACAGATTATGGCGACGAATCGAAATCCATCTCAACGCCGAGATAGGAAGGCGTGCTATTGCGGAGATAACAACGCTGGAGCTGCTGACCGTTATCAGAAAAATAGAAAGTCAGGAAATTACACGCGGTAGCAAGCGCCTTAAAAGGCGTGGTGGTACGGAAGTATCGCATCGCGTTTTGCAGACTAGTAGCGCTATTTTCAATTATGCAATCGTAACTGAAAGAATGGTTAATAATCCAGCCTATCCTTTACGGGATGGCCGCGCCCTTAAAGCGCATAAAGCAAAGCACTACCCCACCATCACCATTAAGGACGTACCTGAATTCCTGCAGCGACTGGAAAAGGCGAATACTAGTCAGCAAAACAAGCTGGCTATCCGTCTTATGCTGCTTACTTTTGTGCGTACAGGAGAGCTGCGGAAATCAACATGGAAGGATATTGATTTTGAAGCAAGAGAATGGCGGCTTCCTGCACATATAACAAAAATGCGGGACGAGCATATTGTCCCCTTATCCGATCAGGCTATCAAACTGCTAAAGGAACTGCATGACATGACAGGCCATCGTGATTTGCTGTTCCCGCCGCAACAGCATCGTAAGCAAATGCTCATGAGCGAAAACACGATCAATATGGTGATAAAGCGCATGGGTTATGCGGGAAAACTGGTGGGTCATGGCTTCCGTTCGCTAGCCTTTTTTAATGCTTCTTCGGCTTGATCCAGTCTGCGCCAAGCTTGCGCTACTCTTTCTCTTTGCTCGGGAATGCCGGACTTTTGACCAGCTGCCATACGCATGGTTAGCCCCACATGAAAACTCAGAGTGTAGTCCATGCTCGGAAAGTGTTTCTGGCTATACAAATTGGTCGGACTTGTTATTACCCACCATCTCGATTTATCTGTATGGACATCCCATACGTCATAATCTTTATCGAGGATATTCTCCGACGTAATTTTTTCTAGATGAATGACGGTTTCATCGGATGCTTGGATCTCTACATATTCTCTAATATCCCTAATTTGATGTTCTGGCTGTGGCAAAGTCAGATTAGGCAAGGCTGCTGTTGGAACTGGTGGGGGTATAATACAGTCCTCAGTGGAGGCTTTTTCTTTTTGGTCGGTGGCTTCTTTTTTGGACGTCATGCTGATTAGCCTATTAAAATTGTAAAAAGTGGTGGTTGTCTCGCAACTCACTCTTGGTATTTGACGTAGAATCTATAGATCGGTATTATCATAGATAATAGCTTTTAAATGCAGTGAGGGAACAGTGGCGAATACCGAAAACCTAACCTCTTGGGCAACTGGTCAGTCCGGTAATCCTTCTGGCAAAGCGAAGGGTACCCAATGTAAAGAAACGGGTCAACTTTCAAGAGCTAGTGTCATGCCTTCAGGCGCATTGGGATAAAATTTCAAGCAAGTACGTTGAATAGAGCCACGATCTTGAAACGCTATCTGTCGGCCAACCTCAAAGACAATCCCCCTGACGTTCCCCTTGAACTTGATGGGAGGATCACGGTCGAAGAGGCTATTGCTCTTGCATTGATTAAGAAGGCGCTTTCCGGCGACATTGCTGCCATCAAGGAAATCCAAGATACGGTACACGGCAAGCTCACCGATGCTTCGGAGATCCAGCATAGCTATAAGCAAATGGGGAGTATCATCATGGTAGCGCCAGACGGCCATGAACGCGAACTCACCTTCAATGTTGGCGAAGAGCCGAATAAACCACGCCATTAAAAAGAGTAGCTTTTCAGACGAATTTCTTGTAACTTCCAGGGAAATCCAAGGCCTTTTATTGAGAGCTAAGGACGAGCTGGGTACTTAACTGGGTACTTGGAAAAACCTAACGGGATTAACATAGGAATATCAAATCCTTGTGTTTCCAGTTAGGTAGCGGCTCCGGCACCACTCACTTCGCCCTTACGGGCTTCGCGTGGCACTTTGAAGATCACGACCGTACGACATGATCCATTATTTTACTTGACAGAATCATAAATTATAAATAATACGTAACCTATGAACGATGATGGTCTACATTCCAAGTTTTCCCCCTCCAAGATGGAGCGGATGCTCGCATGCCCCGGGTCGGTCGCGTTGGAGGCGACATGCGCAAAAAAGGAAACGGCCTTTACGATAGAAGGCGATGCGGCGCACCGGTTGGCGCAGCTGGCGCTGACGGATGGAAAGTTTGACACGCGCCTTTATTTGAATCGAAAAATTGAGTCGCCTGAATTTCTTGTCACGGCGGAAATGTGCGAGAAAGTTCAGATCTATGTGGATGCCGTGCGCGATCGCGTAGAAAAATTCCGCGGCCGCGAAGATGTCAAGAATGTCATTCTGCGCATCGAGGAAAAAATTGATACCAGTGGCGTGCTGGGCGTGCCCGAACAATTTGGCACCGCAGATACGCTGATGATTGTGGAATTCAAGGATGGTACGGCGATGATCTCGGTTGAGGATCTCAAATACGGTACGGGCGTCAAGGTGGAAGCGCAGAACAACGCGCAGCTGATGACCTATGGCGCCGGTGCATTGAGTGCCTGTGCAGCGACGCATAACGTGCAGCAGGTTCATCTCGTCATTCATATGCCGCGCCTCAGCCATGTCAGCGAACAGATGCTGACGGCAGATGCGCTGCGCGCCTTTGCTGCTCAAGTCAAAAATGGTGTTGCGGACTCAATCCAACAGGAAGATATCCTCAAGACAAAAGGCCCAGATGCGTTAACGCTAAATGCTAGTCGGAAACAATGCCTGTTCTGTCGCGCCAAAAGTATTTGTCCCGCTTTTAAAAAGGCTCAAAAGCAATCAAAACTCTCGCACGAAACAAAAAAGAAGGCAGACAATTCTCCAACGGCAAAATTTTAACATAATATTATTAAAGATGCTTGTTTTACAGGTATGTGTAGTGTAGAAAATACGTACTTTAAGTCGCGTCATGCTGTTGTAGCTCAGTGGTAGAGCACCCCCTTGGTAAGGGGGAGGTCGAGAGTTCAATCCCCTTCAACAGCACCACTCTTCAGAGCCCCGTGGGAGCATAGGAGGGTCTCAGTTTTTTATATTCCTGACCATTCCGATCTCCTTGTAATAATTTGCTATTTTAGATATGCGGCCGGGTGCGATTTGACAAAAATACGAATCGAGGCTATTATTTTAGCCATAAGCATGAAAAATTTAGCTTACATCGCTCAATCAAAAATTCATCAGTCGAAACTTGGTACGATCCGACGTCAGAAATGGTTTCTGGCGGCGGTGATTTTTTAATGGAAGGAAACTATGAATGAGTAACTGGCTTACACGTCTATTCGCAAAGGTTGCTGGACGCAAAGTGCAAGAAGAGCCTGCCGTTCTTCCGGCACCTGCAAATAGTAATACAAAATCCTCATCCTCCGGCGCAGCCGGCCGGGTCAGACAGAAAAAAGCTGCCCGCGGACATTCCCCCGGCGACAGCAGGTCACGTCAGACTTCGTCAAATGAAACGCACTATCCCGTTCCTGTCAGCGACTACGGTAGCAGTGGTGGCAGTTATGGTGGCGATTGCGGCGGTGGCGGTGATGGTGGTGGCGGTAGCTGTGGCGGCGGCGACTAACCACAGCTAATATTATGTAATCTAGAGATTGAGGGGCGAAAACCATTCGCCCCTTATTTTTTGGCGTTAACGATTTTTTTTAGTGACCGCTGCATGGCATGTGCCTACACCACGCAGACGCGCGGACAGGGAATGATTGAATGATTAAATAATTCAGCTCCGCACAGGACGGACAGACAGCCCGTTGCTCCTGTTATCAAGGCTCTGAAACCCGTCGCTGAGGCGCTGGCACCGCGCATCGATACCACTGAGGGGCGAGGACGACCAGTACCGCCCGTGAGGATACGAACCGGTTAAGTTAAATGTTTTCTTCATTTCTTCGTTTTGGAGGAGAGCGTCTCTCACCACGTTCAATTCAGCCAACGACGGTACGCGGAAACCTTTTTTCCCGCCAACTTCGAAGCCGGTGGCATATTCTGCCGCTTTGTTGAAATCCAGTTTCATCGGTGCATCGGAAGGCGCTGCATACATAGCCTGTTTCGTATCCGGCGAGATGCCAACGTAGTACGTACCGTCTTTCATTTTCATGCCGATTTTCAGGGCTTCAATGGAGGTATCGTTTGCAGGACCTGCTGCATTCGCAGCAGGTGGCTTTGTAAAGACTTTGCCATTCGTATAGACAATGAGACTGCCATCCGCGGCGGCTTCAACCGTTGCGCCATACATAGCGACTGTGTTGAAAGCTTCACCAATATCAATTGAAGTACCTTTTTTCGTGGTAGCTTCTGTGGCTGCTGGCTTTGCCAACTGGGTGCCTTTGTCCGTAAAAGTTACAACATTACCATCCGGGCTGATCTCAGCGACTTTCGTGCCGTTGATCGTTACATCAGCGACACCGCCTTCTTCGAGGCTTACCTGAATTTTCTTCTTTGCGCTCGCTGCTGCTTCGGTCATGGTATGTATCCTTTCAATAGAATTGTCGTTTAGCTGTTACCCGTTTTTGAACCCTGCGTCAAGTATTATAGTTTGCCATAAGCGATTCCCTATAGTTCTGTAAATCAAAAACTTAACAATTCATTAAAAAATAACACAGATTGTAAAAATATTGTTTATTTACAAATAGTTATACCTATAAAATAAAAAACGCCTTTCTTTCCCGCTTGCTCCGTTTCAGCCCTTCCTATAGCCTTATGCCAACATGTAAGAAGTCTGTTTTTGCAATCTGAAGGGTAACAGATATTGACATAAATATAAATGTAGCCATTCAATCCCCTTCAACGCAGCATTTTTCAATTTTTTGGCTTGGCCGCGCGCCTAGACCTTCGGTCCGCCGCCAAGTCCGCCGTCAGCGCCGCCGGAAGGTTTTGCGCCGCCATAGTTCTTTTTGCCCAGCGTTTTGTTGGGGTAGCGCATCATTTCGGGGTGGAGCGGAAGCTGCTTTTTATACTGCCCGCCGGCCACGATCAGGCGCTGCACCATCGGCGAATCGCGGTCGCCCGTTTTGGCCAGCAGGTCAAGGATGGTCCAGCCCCGTTCATCCACCCTGTCGGGGTCGGCGCCGCGCTCAAGCAAAATATCCATCGCAATCAAATTCTTCTTTTCAATCGCGTAATGCAGGGCATTTTTGCCTTTTTTATCGGCGAGGTTCGGGTCGGCTCTTTTGAGCAACAGTTCTTCCACGAACCGGGTTTGGTCCCTGATCACAGCGTGATGCAAAAGCCCCATGCCGTTTTCGTCCCGGCTGTCCGGGTCTGCCTGGGCATCCAGCAGAAGGCCCGCCGTCGTCATCAATTTAACATCGAAAGGAGTCCCGGACTTACTGGCGAGCCGCACCAGTTCGGTCATGGGGGTGCACCCCCGCCCGTTGGTTTCATGAATCAGGAAGGGGGCGCGCTCCAGCGCCCGCGCGATCATCCGCGTATTGCGCGTGCGCACCAGCAGATGCAGCACATTATTGCCGTTGCCGTCTTTGAGCGACAATTCCACGGCTTTCACGACATTCAGAAACACATCCTCCATCTCCAGCCGGGCGGCAAGATGCAGAACTGTCTCGCCCAAGCCATTGGCCGAAGCCAAATCCCCCTTGAGGAAAACCATTCTGGTGAGGGTTTCGGGGTAGCGGCGCATCTGCTTTTCGTTCAGCATCATCATGTAAGGTGATATGCCTTTATGATTGCGAATATTAGGATCCGCGCCATCGGTCATAGCCTGCTCAACCATCTTCGGATATTCCAGGAAACGGTGCAGCGGGATATTGCCCTCGTTATCCTGCTCATTGATCCGGGCATTATACTTGGCAAGGGTATGAATTATTTCAGGCTTGGTAAGCGGCACCAGATGCAGCGGGGTCCTGCCCCCTGCGTCTTTAATGTTGGGATCAGCGCCAAGCTTTAAAAGCGTCAGAATAAAAATTTCCTGACCTTTTTCGACGGCATGATGCAGCGGGGTTTGTCCCAGGATATCCTGCACGTCAGGATTGGCGCCCGCCTTGACCAGTGCCAGCACGATCGCATGATAATCCTTGCGCAGCGCCGCGTGCAGCGGCGGCAAAAAGCCTTTGCCGCCTATATTAACATTGGCGCCTGCCTTGATCAGGGAATTGACTTTGTTCAAATCGTTATTGGCAACGGCTTGCTGCAATTGCGTAAACCCCTGCGGCCCGACGGCATCCGGGTTACCTTTGAAATACTTACTGATACCGTTAAAAACTTTGCGCATGCTTTTACTCGCCTTCAGTGAATATCATAATGATGAAAAAGCCTACCATGCAGATTCGGTCGAGTCTATATCCCAAAGTAATGTTCTTACAAAAAATAGCCCCGTTTCATAATATAGTATCAAAAACGATTCCCCTTGCCCCGTTGTTATTTCTCGCCGAAAATACGCAGGTGCACATGCGCTCTTTTCAAATCTTCCTGATCGTCCTGCTGCTGCTTGTCCGGCCAGGTGCGGCGCGCCCTGAATTTACATCAGACGCTCCCGCGCCCGCCGCCGCAGATGAAGCCGGGCGCCTTTACAAATCCTATGGCGACGCGGTCTATCAGGTACAGGTCATTGACCTCGCATCGGACAAAAAAACCAGCATCGGGTCTGGCTTTCAATTCACCGCCGACGGCCTGATCGCCACCAACTATCACGTTGTGGCCGAAGCTCTTCAGCGTCCCGGCAACAACCGCGTCGAATTCCTGCGCGAAAAAAACGAAAAAGGTCAGCTCAGGATATTAATGGCCGACGTCGTGCACGACCTGGCCATCGTCAAGATGGATCGTCCGGGTGAACATTTTCTCGAACTTGGCTCGTCAAAACTACCCAAGGGCACGAAGCTGTTCGCGCTCGGCAACCCGCACGACATCGGCTTCACCATCATCGAGGGTAGCTATAGCGGCCTGTCGCAGGAAAGCCTGATCGATAAAATCCATTTTTCCGGCTCCCTCAACCCAGGCATGAGCGGCGGGCCCGCCATCAGCCATGACGGAAAAGTCGTCGGCGTCAACGTCGCCACCGCCGGAAACCAGATCAGCTTTCTTGTGCCCGTCGAGCCGCTGCATCAGCTGGCGTCCGCCTATGCCGGCAAGCCTGCGGACTATAATTTCATCAGTCATTCCGACGCCTACATCGAAGACCAATTGCGCGACCGGCAGGAGCGCAACGTCCGCCTCCTGCTCAAGCAAAAATGGCCCAGCGTCGCTTTCGGCCCCGTCATGGTGCCGGGGCGCATCCATGACGCGCTGAAATGCTGGGGCGGCATCAACCACAAGGAAAAAGATTCTTACCAATATTTTTTCTCCAGCTGTGCCAGCCAGGACCAGATTTTTCTGGATCAGGATTTCGACACCGGCGCCATCTTCTATCGCTATGATTATATCGTTGGCAAAAAAACCCTGAACCTGGCGCAGTTTTACGATTTCTATCAGCAGCAATTCGCCTACCCGCTCGGCGACTATCAGAACGCCAAGGAGGGCGATGCTGAAAACTTCAACTGCAACAGCCGCTTCGTCGATATCGCCGGACTGCGCTGGAAATCAAACTTCTGCATCCGCCAATATAAAAAATACCCCTCCATTTTCGACATGCACCTCTATATGGCCATGGTCGGCGCGGGGAAAGAGGGCCTGGTCTTGACTTTGGTCGCGCAAGGGATGTCGCAGAAAAACGCGCTGGATCTCGCACGGAGATTCATGAACGAGATAAAACCATTAAAAACTGACAACGATCCGCCGCGAAAAAAATCATGAAGCTTGTCCTTGAAATCATACCGCATACCGGCGACGAACAGGTCACCCACCGCGTGATCGAACAATTCCCCCTGACCGTCGGGCGGAGCTTCAATAACGATGTCATATTATCCGACCCGCATATCAGCCCGCAGCATCTGCGCATCGGGTATGAAGGCGAGCAATGGACCGTCACTGACCTTGGCAGCGCGAACGGCTTTTCGGTCAACGGCACCCATGCAGCAAAAGAAACGCTGCCGCTCAAGTCCGGGGATACGTTGCGCATCGGTCATACGGAACTGCGGCTCTTTGCGCCGCATCATCCCGTCACGGAAGCTGTCCGCCTGCAAAAAGCCCATCCCGTCTATGCCTGGCTCAATCGTCCTTTCGCCGTCTGGGGCTGTTTTTTTATCGCCTTCGCCGTTTTGCAGGGCTGGGCTTATCTTGAGATCTGGACGGAAGAAATCAAAATGGTGCTGGCAGGAACGGCAGCAGCCACAGCAGGCTCCATCATGCTCTGGGCGACGCTTTGGTCGGTCGCGGGGCGGCTCATCCGCAGAAAACCCCATTTTAAAAGTCACCTGACAATCGCCAGCCTGTACCTGATCGCCGCCGCAGCAACCTGGTATGTCGAAGCCTATACCGATTTCCTGACCAATGAAAACTGGGTGGCCGCGGTCGTCAGTTACGGCATCCACTTTATCCTGCTCACACTCCTGCTGCAGGGCAGCCTGGCGCTGGCGACACGGATGACAGAGCGGCGGCGGCGGATCGCGGGGATATTTTTTGCAGCGGGCATCCTGCTCGGCGTCTTTTCCCTCAGCCTGATCAGCGCCAGGAATTTCACCCAGCAGCCGCTCTATCCCGCGACGCTGGAACCTTACCTGTCACAATTCGCCCCCGCCGACAC
>CAYGGT010000069.1:0-9288 GCA_964349475.1 uncultured Rhodospirillaceae bacterium | reverse complement strand
GAAATATAGGTGGTGACGGCAGCGCCCTTGTTGCCGCGTTCTTCCTTGCTGATCTGGATGAGCATGATCTGGTTGCGCTTGATCACTTCCTGGATTTTATAGCGCCGCTTGATGCTGGAGCGGTAGACGGGCGCGTCGATGACATCGCCGCCGATCAGGTCAACATCGGATTCTTTTTCTTCTTCTTCTGAAAGGGCGTCGCCACTGGCGCCCGGTTCATCGTCACCAAGGGCTGTTATTTCATGATCGCCGGCGGCGGGGGGTTCTTCTGCCGTTTCGGGCAGGGCGTCGCCTTCATCCTCATCCTCTTTTTCTTCCGTGGCGTTGGTCAGAACTTCCTGACCGATATCGGCGGCGATGGAGCTGGTGTGATGGGAAACGTAGTGGCCTTCATCTGCTATGTCGGCGTGACTTTCTGTCTCGTCGCTTTCTTCGTCAAGGCTTTCGCCGGCGGCGGCGAGTTCGGCCGCGTCTTCGGCGTCTTCGCGGGCGGCTTGTTCTGCCGCCAGTTCGCGTTCTTCCGCCAGCAGCGCTTCGCGGTCAGCGATGGGGATACGGTAATAGTCGGGGTGGACTTCAGGAAAAGGCAAGAACCCGTGGCGGTTGCCGCCGAAATCGACGAAGGCTGCTTGCAGGGAAGGCTCCACGCGGCTGACTTTGACGAGATAAATATTGCTTTTGAGTTGTTTGCGGACGACCGTTTCGAAGTCGTATTCTTCAAGTTTGTTACCAGAAATAACCGCCACCCGTGTTTCTTCGGGGTGGGTTGCGTCAATCAGCATCCTTTTCGTCATTTTGTATCAATCCTTTTGCGATGCAAGCCCCAAGGGTTTGACCCTGAGCTGACCCTTAGCGACATAGGGGTCGAGCGCGGCGCATCATTGTTCTTCTCAAGGCGGGCGGTTTTTAAAACAGGCTTTTGTCATCTACCTACCGTTGCCGGGAGCGTCTATCGTTACTGACGCTGCTTTCGTAGTCCTGCTCTTCATCACCGGGTCTGTTCCACTGCACTTTAAAAAATTCTCCTGAAAAATTTTTCCAGGGGGGCAGGAGGTATCAAAACAGACCGACCTCAAAACTTGTTGACCATAGCGCCCGTTTGTTAAACATAATTTTACAAACAGGAACTTTGTCGCAAAGGTAGTATATCTATCTTAATAGATTCTCTCAAGCATGTTTTAAATTAACATAACATAAATTTTGCGCTTGGAAAATAGTTCGAAGACAGAAAATAATATCTCTATTGACTGATTTAAAACAATCTATCAAAAATATAAGGGTCATTAATATATTTTTTCGCAGCGGCAAGGTGCAGCATAAAAAATGGCGTCAAAAAAACCTGATTTTAACGATCCTGCCAAAGAAACTGGGCCCAGAAAAGGCCAAGGCATTAACGCCCCGGTTGATGAAAGGGGACGCACGGCGCTGCATGTCAGCGTCGGGCAAGGGGATATCGTGTCGGTTGTCAATCTCCTGAAGCTGCCCGTCAACCTCAATCAGCGGGATGGTCTGGGGCAAACGGCTCTTTATGCGGCGGTGGCTATAAAAAATATCGACATGGTTAAAGTGCTGCTCGACCGCGGCGCCCGTTTTCGGGTCAGCGACGATGCCGGGCGCACGCCGTTGATGTGGGCGATCGAGCAGCACGGCGATATCGCTTTTCTTGAACAGTTGCGCCGTCTGGGCTGTCCGCTGGCGGCGAAGAGCAAAGCCGATGGCCGCACCGCGCTGCATGCGGCGGCGGCGGCCAATCTTTCTGAAGTCGTTGACTATCTTTTGCAAAACGCCGTGCCGATTGATGCAGCCGACGGCGCCGGAAAAACCGCCTTGCATGTTGCCGTCGAAGCGAAGGCGCATGACATGCTGCGGCGGATTTTAGGCGCAGGGGCCAACCCGCTGATACGCACGGCGGAGATTGAAACGCCTTTGTGCATCGCGGCGCGGGGGGGGGATGAGGCGTCGGTTGATATTCTGCTGACGGAAAGCGCCGTTCGGCGGACCGTCAACGATTTTCGCACCCATAAGGAGGGGTTCACGCCCCTGCTGGCGGCGGTGTTTGAAAACAACTTGGCCGTGGCCGAAAAACTGCTTGCCATCGGGGCGGATCCGAACCTGCGCGATATTCAGGGCCGGCATAGTCTTTTTATCGCGGTCGATATGGGGTATCCAGAGATGGCGAAGCTTCTGATCCGCCATGGCGCCGATGTGGCCAAAGCGCCGACGGGCAATGTGACGGCGGAATCGATGCTGCACAGGGCGTCGCCGGCGCGTTACAAGGAAATGCTGAAAATTCTTTGCGATGCCGGCGCCGACGTCGATACCACGAATGTCAACGGGCGGACGGCGCTTTATACTGCAATCGCGGGCAACGATGCGGCCAAGATCGCGACGCTGCTGGAGCTGGGGGCGGATCCCAACAAGCCGGATATGAACGGCAGCAGGCCGATTGATTGCGCGTTGGTCAGCCGTGGTTTCTACAACAACTTTGAGGTTATCAAAGCCCTGCTGGAGGCTGGTGCCGAACCAGCGCCGGGCCCGCAGAATTCACCGTTGCATCTGGCGGCGGCCGGCGGCTACACGGACATCGCGCGCCTGCTGTTGAAATACAAAGCGCCGGTCGATGGACGCGAACACGGTTCGCAGGGCGCGACCGCATTTATGCGGGCGGCCCAGAGCGGGCATGTCGAGCTGTGTCGTTTTCTGCTGCAAGCGGGGGCGGATCCGCTTTTGAAAGATAAACAGCAACGGACGGCGCTGCACCTGGTGTCGTCTTTTGCGCCGGCCGATTTTTTAAAGAGCCTGTGCGATATACCGGGCTTGAAACAGATGATTGACGCACAGGACAGCCAAGGCCGGACGGCGCTGCATCATGCTTGCGCGGCGGGGAGCTTCAAGTATATCGAGATACTTTTCGATCGGGGCGCCAATCCGCGTCTTTACGACGAATTTGGCCTGGCGCCGCTGCATTATGCGGCGGGCACCCATGATGTCAGCATACTGGCCGCATTTAACAGAGCGGGTGGCGGCAAGGATATTTGGAATATACCGGATAAAAAAGAGGGCAACACCCCGCTGCACAGCGTGGCCTATCTCCATGCGTCGCAAGCAATGGCGGCGTATCTTTTGAAGATGGGCGCGGATCTGACGCTTAAAAACAAAAAGGGCCTTACCGTTTTGCACGTGGCGGCTTTGATGAATCAGCACGCAAACGTCGAGCTGCTCGTCCGGCATATGACGCTTCATAAAATGCATCCCGACGGCGTGCGGGATGATGCCGGCTGGACGGCGCTGCACCATGCGGCGACATGCTTCCATGCTGCGGTGGCGGAAATCCTGACCAAGGCCGGAGCGGATGTGAATGCGCGCACGGCCGATGGCGACACGCCCTTGCATATTGCCGCCCAGAAGGGGAAAACCGGCCCGGTCGCTTATCTGCTTTCGCAGAAGGCCGAGCTCGGCCTGACCAACAAGGCGGGAGCAACGCCGCTCGATCTCGCGCTTGCTGGCGGGCATACGGGGGTTGTGAAAACGCTGACAGCCGCGCTGGAGGAAAAACATATGCCACCGCCGTTAGCGAAGCCGCCGGAGCAACCCCGGCCATGAATGCTGTGAAAACTTTCTTTTTTGTTTTTCTTCTCAGCCTGTCAAGCGCGGCGGCGGGTCAGGATAACTATTATAACGCCGGGCAACTGGAGGCGGCGGAAGAGGGATCAAAAGCACAGAGCTTCACGGTGACGTCCATCCAGAAATGTTATCAGCAGTTAAGCCGTGAAGAGGCGCTGGAAATCCAGAATAATTTTATAAAGCCTTACAAGGAGTGCCATCGGCGCCTTGCGCTCCAGAAGCTGAAAAAGCAGGAATCCCCCCCCATTTCCGCTCCAAAAGAGGTCATTGAGCCTGTCAAACAGGATTAATGTTTTCTTCATCGCTTTATGATATAATCAGGAGTGGAGGCTGTCATGACATTGTTGCGTTTAAACATTTTTCTGTCCGCGGCGCTGATTTGCGCGCTTGGCTTTTCTGGCCCTTCTGGCGCGCAGGTCGCAACGACCCCTGCGGCGCCGGCGCCGTCCGGGTCTTTATTGCCGGATGTTAATCCAGATCAGCCGCCGGTGGAAGTCGTGCCGGTTCCTGTTCTTGTTCCCGTTCCTGCCCCGACGCCGAAAAAAGATCCGTGCGCTGCTTACGTTACGTCCTATGAAGTTTACACGGTCTGTCAGGACCGGATGCACAAGATCCAAAATATGATTGACGCGCAGAAAGAACGTGAGACAGTTGTGGCCCCGCCTGTCGTGCCGCCGGCAAAGAATCCCGGCGCATCGGCGGTGACGAATCCTGGCGGTGCGCCAGTGACGAATCCTGGCGGTGCGCCAGTGACGAATCCTGGCGTGCCACCAGCGACTTCCCCGGCGGAAGCACCAATTGCAAAATAAACGCGCAGCGTTTCGTCACGCCGTGCAGCGAATTGAAAAAATGCGGCGGCAGTTGCAAAATATTTTGCAGGATGATCCTGATGATTTTTCAGGAGAATTTTAATTGCGCTGCTAAAAAAAAATATCTTTCACAAAAAAACCTGTTGACGCGGCGGTAACATTTGTGTACAAATATAAACATGCTCGCGAAGTGTCGCTGAGTAAAACAATTAAAAAACGCGGTTCCTTTGGGGCCGCGTTTTTATTTTTGGCGCATGACCGAAAAAAAACAAAACAACAAAACAGCCGGGGACATGCGAAAGCGGATCAACGTCCTGGCCATCATTGACGCGCTGGAGCGGCACATTCTTGGTGACAAGGAAATGACGGCGACGCAGGTGAATGCGGCGCTGGCACTGTTGAAGAAAACCATGCCGGATCTGCCGGGGCCTTTGCGAAAACTGGATCTTGAAACGGAGAAGCCGGGGGCGCATGAAGATGCGTTGAAAGAGCTGGAATAAAACCCATACATGGACAAACGCGAACGCGACATCCGTCATCGCCTGAAGACGGATTTCCTTCACTATGCCGGAAAATGCCTGAAAATCAGGACGAAGCAGGGGGATATTGCCCCTTTTGCGCTGAACGATGCGCAGAAGTTTATTCATGAATGCCTTGAAGAAGAGCTTAAAAAAACCGGCAGGGTGCGGGCGCTTATTTTGAAAGGGCGGCAACAAGGGTGCTCCACTTATGTGGAGGCAAGATTTTACTGGAAGGTGACGCATCACCGGGGCGTGCGCGCTTTTATTCTGACGCATCTCGACGATGCGACGCGCAATATCTATCAGATTCTGCGGCGCTTTCATGCCTATTGCCCGGCGCTGGTGAAGCCGCATGTCTCGCATGCGAACAACCGGGAGCTTGTGTTCGACCGCCTCGATTCCGGCTACACCGTCGGTACGGCCAGATCCCAGGGCGTCGGGCGGTCGAACACTTTGCAGTATTTTCACGGCTCGGAAGTCGCGTACTGGCAGAATGCGGAGGAACATGTTTCCGGCGTATTGCAAGCCGTGCCAGACATGCCGGGGACGGAGGTTATCCTTGAAAGCACCTCGGCCGGCGCTGTCGGGTTGTTCTACACGCTCTGCGAGGATGCGCGCAAAAACCGCTCCGACTACCGCTTTATTTTCGTGCCGTGGTTCTGGCAGCAGGAATACCGCAAGGATCCGCCGGCTGATTTCGAATTGACGGCGGAGGAAAAGGATTATCAGAAAAAATTCGGCCTTGACGCGGCGCAGATGTGCTGGCGCAGGGCCAAAACTTTCGAGCTTGGGAATGTCTGGACGTTCCGGCGCGAATATCCGGCCACGGGTGACGAGGCTTTTCACACCGACAGGCCGGGCGCACTCTGGACACGCGACACAATTCACCGCAACCGCTGTTCTGTTGGCGAACTGCCGGTGATGAAACGCGTGGTCGTGGCGGTCGATCCCGCCATGACGTCCAACAGCAAAAGCGATGAGACCGGCATTGTCGTCGCCGGAATCGGCATGGATGATCACGCTTACGTGCTGGCGGACTTAAGCGGCAGATACACGCCCGCCGAGTGGGCGACGATTGTTGTGGCTGCCTGTTACAAGCACGAAGCCGACCGTGTCGTCGCGGAGGTGAATCAGGGCGGAGACTTGGTGGAGCACACGCTGCGCACGTTCGATTCCGGCATTTCTTACAAGTCGGTGCGCGCCAGCCGCGGGAAGGTGGCGCGGGCGGAGCCGATCGCAGCACTGGATAGTCAAGGGCGCATCCATCACGCCGGGATTTTCGTCGCGCTGGAAGACCAGATGTGCCGTTTCAACCCGCTGGCGGGAGGATCAAGCCCCGACCGGGTCGATGCCCGCGTCTGGGCGATGACGGAACTGATGTTGAACAAGCCGCAAACCGAAGGCCCTCGCCTTTGGGGCGGGTGATGACAATGGAGAGTTGAAATGGGCTGGAAAAATAACGTCGCGCGGTTCTTCACGCGGGAGACAAAAGCAAGCAGAAGCGGGCCGCTGCTCGTGCAGTTCGGCCTGCATCAGCCGCGCTTCACGCCGCGCCAGTACGATCGCCTGGCTGACGAGGGGTATCAAAAAAATGTCATCGCCTATCGCTGCATCCGGCTGATCAGCCAGAACGCGGCGGTGGTGCCGTGGCGGCTTTATAAGGGCAAGGAGCAACTGGAAGATCACCCCTTGCTGACGTTGCTGAAGAAACCGAACCCCATGCAGGGCGGCGCCGAATTGCTGGAGGCGCTGTTCAGTTTCTTTCTCATCGCCGGAAACAGTTACCTGGAAACCGTCGGCCCCAGCACCGGGCTGCCGCTGGAGCTTTGGTCGTTACGGCCGGATCGCATGCGGGTCATTCCGGGCGCCGGCGGCGTGCCAGAAGCTTATCGGTATACGGTCGGCGGCAAGTCGCTGGATTTTCCGGTCGATCCGGTCGCCGGTCGCGCGCAGGTGCTGCATATCAAGAATTTTCATCCGCTCGACGACTGGTACGGGATGAGCCCGCTGGAAGCGGCCGCCATCAGCATCGACCAGCATAACGACGCGGCCAGGTGGAACGCGTCGCTCCTGCAAACCAGCGGCCGGCCATCCGGCGCGCTTGTTTTCAAACCGACGCATCCCGACGCGCCGGACACGCTGACGGATGAGCAGCGGCGTGCTCTTAAAAACGAGATGGAGCATTATTTTTCCGGCGCGGAAAACGCCGGCCGGCCGCTGGTGCTGGAAGGCGGCCTTGACTGGAAGGAAATGTCGCTGTCGCCGAAAGATATGGACTGGCTGGCGGGGAAAGACGTTTCCGCCCGTGAAATCGCGCTCGCCTTCCATGTGCCGGCGCAGTTGATCGGGGTTGACGGCTCGCTGACGTTTTCGAATTTCGAGCAGGCGCGGCTGGCGCTTTACGACGATGCCGTGCTGCCGCTGCTGGGTCATTTGAGAGACGAGTTGAACAACTGGCTGACGCCGCAGTTCGGCGACGATCTGCGTCTTGACTTCGATGTCGATAAAATAGAGGCGCTCGCCCCCCGCCGCCAGCAGATCTGGGACCGCGTGACGGGCGCGGATTTCATGACCTTCAATGAAAAGCGCGCGGCGTTCGGGTTGAAAGCGCTGGACGGCGGAGATGTGCTGTCTGCGGCAAAGGGGGGTTGATATGGAACAGGTCATGAACGGCACGCCGTTGCGTTTCGGCAACCGGGTTTACATCGTCAGCCCGGATTTTCCGCTGGTACGGGAGATCGAGCATGAACTTGGCAGCATCGCCGCGCTGCTGGAGCGTTTTTCGCAGCAGAGCTGGGAAGTTTCAGACCTGGTCACGCTCACCCACATGATGTTGCAGTCGGCGGGGGAGACGGTTGACTACCTGCGTCTTGGCAACACGATGCTGCGCGAGGGTCTTGGCCGCTATTTATCCACCGCGCAGTCGTTTCTGCAACTGGCGCTTTACACTGAATAAGGGTTAAAAAATGCCGCTCATATCAAATCTTGTCCAGCAGGCAACACTATCGACGGGGACGGGGAATATCGTCCTGTCGCCGCAAAACGGCCGTCAGAGTTTTAATGCCGCTTTCGGCACCGGCGGCAGCGACATGTTTTTTTACTTCATCAGTCACCGCACGGCGGCGGAATGGGAGGTCGGAACCGGTCATCTGTTTGATGCAGCAACGCTGGTCAGGGATACGGTTATATCTTCCAGCAATGCGAATGCGCCGGTGAATTTTTCGGCGGGGGACAAAGATGTCGTGAACGACGTTGCCGCCAGCCAGCAGCTGGTCTTGCCGCTTGATCTTTCCGGCGCTGGTGCGGCAGGCGTTTTGGCCGCGGCGCGTTTTCCCGCGCTGACGGGGGAGGTGACGACGGCGGCGGGATCTTTGGCGACGGCGCTGGCCAATGATGTTGTGACCAACGCCAGGCTGGCAAACATGCCGGCGAATACGCTGAAGGGGAACAATACCGGAGGAACCGCGGATCCGGCCGACCTGACGGTTGCTCAGGCATCAGCGATGCTGGGGCTTGGCACGCTGGCGACGCAGAACGGTACTTTTTCCGGCACATCCAGCGGTACAAACACCGGCGACCAGACGATCACGCTCACAGGCAACGTGACGGGATCCGGGACGGGGTCTTTTGCGGCGACGATTGCCAGCGACGCGGTGACTTTTGAAAAAATGCAGAACATCGCCACAGACAGCCTGATCGGGCGCGATACGGCGGCCAGCGGCGATCCTGAAAACATCACGCTGAACGGCACATTGGAAATGGATGGTGCTAGCGCGCTGCGCCGCGCGGCGCTGACGGGGGATGTGACGGCTTCTGCTGGCAGCAATGCGACCACCATTGCCGACGGCGCGGTCAGCCTTGCCAAGCAGGCGAACATCAATACCAACAAGCTGATCGGGCGTTCGACGGGGGGTGCCGGGGCGCCTGAAGAAATCTCCGTCGGCTCCGGCCTTTCTCTTTCTGCGGGAACGCTGTCAGCGACGGGCGGCGGAGTTTCCATCGGCGCTATTCTTGCACTCGCACACAGCAACTTTATTTAAGGAGTAAATCATGCCTGCAAACACGATACCGATCTATCCAATCGCGCCGAATATCTCTGTCGGAAATACGATTCAGACGGCGAACACCGCCAAAGACGGCACCGGCACAGTGGTGACGGTTTTCACAGCGGGCGCCAACGGGGCGTCGCCGACGGCGATGGCTTTCCGCGCGACGGGCACGAACACCGCCACGGTCGCGAGAATTTTTTTGAATAACGGGTCAACGAACGCCACGGCGTCAAACAACTCCCTGATCGGGGAAGTCACGCTGGCGGCGACGACTTTGTCGGAGGT
>CAYGGT010000068.1:0-10001 GCA_964349475.1 uncultured Rhodospirillaceae bacterium | reverse complement strand
CTAGCGAAGCGCTGTTCAGCCGCACTTTGTAACCGCACGTTGTTCAACCGCCCATTGCGCGCCTGAGAAGATCGACGTCTTCTTTCAGGGCGCGGTCGGCGATCATCAGCTCTTCGACCTTGCGGACGCCGTGCATGATGGTCGTGTGATCGCGGCCGCCGAATTTCCGGCCGATGTCGGGCAAAGAATATTCCGTCAGCGCCTTGGAAAGATACATGGCGACTTGCCGGGGGCGGACGACCGTGCGGGCGCGGCGCGGCGAATGCATGTCGCTGAGGCGGACGTTATAATGCTCGGCCACTTTGCGCTGGATGTCTTCCACCGAAATGCGCCGGTCGTTGGCGCGCAGCAGGTCTTGCAGCAAGTCCTGCGCCATGTCGATGGTGACGGCGATGCCGGCGCCGGTCAGCTCCGCATGGGCGATGATGCGGTTGAGGGCGCCTTCCAGTTCCCGCACGTTGGACGTGATTTTATGGGCGAGGAATTCCAGCACATCTTGCGGCACGGCACGTTTCAGCATCTCGCGCTTTTGCTCAAGAATGCCCAGCCGCAGTTCATATGTCGTCGGGTGGATATCCGCCACCAGCCCCCAGCCAAGCCGGGAGCGCAGGCGGTCTTCCAGCCCGTCGAGGTCGGAGGGCGACTTATCGGCGGAAATGACAATCTGCTTGTTTTGATCGACCAGCGCGTTGAAGGTATGAAAAAATTCTTCCTGCGTCGATTCTTTGCCGCAGATGAACTGAATGTCGTCGATCATCAGCACATCGACGGAGCGGAACTGCTCCTTGAACGACATGGTGTCCTTGAAGCGCAGCGCGCGGACAAACTGGTACATAAATTTTTCCGCCGACATGTAAAGAACTTTGCGGTGCGGTGCGCGGACCCTGATCGCCGCGGCGATCGCATGCATCAGATGCGTTTTGCCAAGACCCACGCCGCCGTAAAAAAACAGCGGGTTAAAAGCGACCGTCTCACTCTCAGCAACACGCCGCGCCGCCGCATGCGCCAGCTCGTTCGGCTTGCCCACGACGAAATTGTCGAAGGTGAACCTTGGATCCAGCGGCGACGACAGGGTATCGGCGATCGGCTGAGAGTCGGCCGCCTGATTCGCATTGACCGGCGCATTGACCGGCGCCGCCGGCGCAGGCTGAATTTTTCTTTCCGCCGCCGCCACGGTAATATCCACGCGCACCAGCGTGCCGAATCGCTGCGACCACATCTGCCGGATCCGGTCGGCATAACGGGTTTTCACCCAGTCGCGCTTGTGCGCCGTCGCCACCGACAATTCAAGCACGCCGCCCCGCAAAGCAAGCGGAACGATATCCGCAATCCAGCCGTTGAAGGCCGGCGTGCCGAATTCATGGCACAGCAAAGACCTGATATCCGCCCACATCATGGTAAAGGGAATCTCTGCCGCGGTTGGTGTCCGTACAGAAGCGATGTTCCCTTTTTGAATCATGTCTATAATCCTCTTGACGTATTTCTTTCAATAATTCCTGAAGGAATTATTGTTCGTGAGCAGTCGCGCATCTTGAAAGTAGAAGGACACTACAGTTCCAAAAAATGAGTCGCAAGCAGAGAATTTTGATTCCGATCAAAAAGAAATAAACATGCCGAACTACGAAACTTTGTATTCTTGACAATGAAAAGAATCGGCAAAAAAGACAGACGTGATTCTCGAATCGAAAATCGCAGCCGACTAAAAAACTTAAAGATGCCTTGCCTCCATTCGCTGCTACTTCTCCCTGATGCAACAGAACCGAATGGCGACGCTAAAACTGTTCTGGTTTTCACGGCAGCCCCAAAAATAAACATCTCCAAACTTCTTTGAATGTTATGGGATCGTATTCAATGTTATAAACGATATGTTAACTAAAACTTTTTAAACCATCGAAAATATAATAAAACCCATGACATCCCCCGGCCAAAGCGGTCAAAATACCTCCCATGGACAAGAACCATTTCAGCATTTTGGAAGCCGTCAGGGATGCCTATCTTTTTGTGGGGCGGGAATGGCTTTACCTGTTAAAGGCGGGGGCCTTGCCGGTGGCGGTGCATATTGTCGCCGCGCTGTTCATCCAGTTTGAGCGCCCGGACGCGTCGTTGATCGAAGGCTATCTGTGGAGCCTGCCGGCGGCGACGCTGTTCGCCTGGTTCGTGTTTGTGGAAATGCGCTTGCTGTTGCTGGGTGAAAGAATAACCCAGCTGCCGCAAACGCATGACGACCGGCGCGATCGCCAGCACGCCATGAAACTATCCGTCATCACCGCCCTGCTGTTCAACATGGTCACGGCGGCACTGATGGCGCTGTTGGTCACGGCGGCGAATCCTGAGCAATGGGGCATTAACATGCCGCTCACCGTCGGCGGCCTGCTGGCCATTGGCGCGCTTTTCTGGGGATTGCGCTTTGGCATCGTGCCGATCCTGGCGGCTGTCCAGTACCCGATCCGTCCGGTGTTGCGCCAGGTATTATCGGGGTCGATGGAAAACGTGATGTTTTCGTTCCGGCTGCTCGGCATGGGGCTGGTGTGCCTCTTTCCGGTGGCGATTATGTTTCAGGTGCTGATCACTCTTTTCGTTCACCAGGGCGACACGCCCGCGACGCAGCTGAACGCCATGCAGCAGCTGATCATGATTATAGCGACGGCGCCGCTGTCGCTGCTGATTTCCGCCTTGCTGAACGCTGCCGCCGCGCATGCCTTGAAACAAATGCTGGGGCCTCAATGACCGTGCCTGTGACGGACACGATGACCGTATATGTGACGGACATGACGGGCCGCGAACACGCCCTGCAGGGCCTGAACGGCTGGCGCCTGATGGAAGTGATCCGGGATTACCGGCTGCCGATCAAGGCCGAATGCGGCGGGGCCTGCGCCTGCGCCACCTGTCATGTTTACGTCGATCCGGCGTGGCTCGGCCGGCTCCGCCCGCCGACGGCCGAGGAAACAGACCGGCTGGACGACGCTTTCGAAGTGCATGACAATTCCCGCCTGTCGTGCCAGATTATACTGGATGAAAAACTCGACGGCCTGAAAGTCGCACTCGCCCCCGGATCGGAACCATGAGCACTCTTGAATCCTTAAGAAAAGAACTGACGGAAACCGTCAAGGCCGCCAACGACATCCCGGCGCTGGAAGAAGTGCGCGTGACGGTGCTTGGCAAAAAAGGCAAAGTCACCGACATGATGAAAACGCTCGGCGCCCTCGACCCCGACGCGCGCAGGGAAATGGGTCAGGCGCTCAACCGTCTCAAAGACGACATCACCGCGGAGATCGAGGCAAAAACCGCCCTGCTCAAGAAAGCCGCGCTGGATGAACGCCTGCAAAAAGAAACCATCGACGTCACCCTGTCGCCGCGCCCGCTGCCGCAAGGCAAAATCCATCCGATCGTCCGGACGATGGAGGAGCTGACCGCGATTTTTGCCGACATGGGCTTCAGCGTCGCGGAGGGGCCGGAGATCGAAAACGATTTCAACAATTTCACCGCGCTTAACTTTCCGCCCGAACACCCGGCGCGGCAGATGCACGACACATTCTACCTGCCAGACGTCGCGTCTCATGAAACACCTGGCGATCACGCGAAAAGATTGTTACGCACCCACACCTCCACGGTGCAGGTGCATGTCATGCAGACGCAAAAACCGCCGATCCGCGTCATCATCCCGGGGCGCACCTACCGCTCGGATTACGACATAACGCATACGCCGATGTTTCATCAGCTTGAAGGGCTCATCATCGACAAAACCACGCACATGGGACACCTCAAGGGCTGCCTGACCGAATTCTGCAAGCGGTTCTTTGAAGTCGATGACCTGCCCACCCGCTTCCGGCCAAGCTTTTTCCCCTTCACCGAACCGTCGGCGGAAATGGATATCGGCTGCTCCCGCGAAGGCGGGGAGCTGAAAATCGGGACCGGTGAAGACTGGCTTGAAATTCTGGGCTGCGGCATGGTGCACCCGAATGTGTTGAAAAACTGCGGTATCAACCCTGACGAATACCAGGGCTTTGCCTTCGGCATGGGGATCGAGCGCATCACCATGCTCAAATACGGCATCCCCGACCTGCGCACGTTTTTCGAGTCGGATCTGCGCTGGCTGAAGCACTACGGGTTCAGGCCATGAAACTGTCTTTATCCTGGCTCAAAGAATACCTCGACACCGGCGCGGAATCTGCGCCTGATTTTGATTCAGCCGCGGAACGCGGCGGGGCGTCGCTGGACGAAATATCCAAAAAACTCACCGCCATCGGCCTTGAGGTTGAAAATATCGAGGACCGCGCCGCCGCGCTGAAGGGCTTTGTCGTCGCCCATGTTTTATCCGCGGAAAAACATCCCGACGCCGACAAGCTGCGATGCCTGGTCGTCGATACCGGCAGCGAAAAATTGAAAGTCGTTTGCGGCGCGCCGAATGCGCGCGCCGGGATGAAAGGCGTCTTCGCCCCGGCGGGCAGCTATATTCCGGGGTCGGAAATCACGCTCAAAAAAACCCTGATTCGTGGACAGGAATCGAACGGCATGATGTGTTCGGAGCGGGAATTGCTGCTTTCGACCGAACACGCGGGCATCATCGAACTCCCTGATGCGGCGCAAACCGGTTCTTCCGCCGCTGATGCGCTTGGCATCAACGACCCGGTGATCGAGGTCAACCTCACCCCCAACCGCGGCGACTGCGCCGGCATTTACGGCATCGCCCGCGATCTGGCGGCGGCGGGACTTGGAAAACTGAAACCGCTGAACACAGCGCCCGTCGCCGGAACGTTCAAAAACCCTGTCAGCATCCTCCTGAAAGACAGCGGTTGTCCCCATTTCGTCGGCCGGTACATCAAGGGCGTCAAAAACGCGCCCGCGCCGCAATGGCTGCAAGATCGTTTGAAAGCCGTCGGGCAAAAACCTATTTCAGCGCTGGTCGATATCACCAATTACATGACCATCGGCCTGAACCGCCCGCTGCACGTGTTTGACGCCGATAAATTAAAAGGCAATATCCAGGTGCGCCTTTCCGTCAGGGGCGAAACCCTGGCCGCGCTCAATGAAAAAACCTATGAGCTTGACGACGGGATGGTGGTTGTCTGCGACGACTCCGGCGCGCTTGGCCTGGGAGGCATCATGGGCGGCGTTGCGTCGGCGGTTGACGAAAAAACAACCAATGTTTACGTGGAATGCGCCTATTTCGACCCGGCGCTGATTGCCAAAACGGGGCAAAAACTGCAAATCGACAGCGACGCCCGCTATCGTTTCGAGCGCGGCATTGATCCTGCTTTCACAGCGGCGGGAATGGAGATGGCGACGCGGATGATTCTTGAAATCTGCGGCGGCGCGGCAAGCGACGTTTTCCCGGCAGGACAAGTTCCAGATATCGCCAAGACAATCCCCTACGCGCCCGCGCGCCTGAAAACGCTGGGCGGCCGCGATTTGCCGGACGCGCGGCAAAAAGAAATTCTGACCGCGCTCGGTTTTTCCCTGGCCGGGTGGAACGTCACCACGCCCAGCTGGCGTCATGACATGCAGGGGGCGGCCGACCTTGTTGAGGAAATTCTTCGCATCGACGGCTACGACAATATTCCCGCCGTGCCGGTGATGCGGATGGCCGGAGAACTGCCGGCGTCGCCGAGCCCCCTGCAAAAGCGCGTCGCCGCCGCCCGCCGCGCGCTGGCCGGACGCGGGCTGTATGAGACGATCACCTGGTCCTTCATGGAAAGCGCGAAATCGGATTTGTTCGGCGCGCATCTCAACCAGAATAAAAAAGCCCTGACGCTGGTCAACCCGATCAGCGCCGACCTGGCTGTCATGCGCCCTTCCATCTTGCCGAATTTAATAGACGCGGCGGGGAAAAACGCCGACAGGGGCGTTGCCGACGCGGCGCTGTTTGAAATCGGCGGCATTTACAAGTCCCCCGAACCGGACGGGCAGTTGACCGTCGCCGCCGGGCTGCGCTGCGGCAACGCCGAACCGCGCCACTGGTCCCGCCCTGCCCGCACATCGGACGCGCTGGACGCCAAGGGCGACGCGCTGGCCGTGCTGGAAATTTGCGGCGTGAACCCGGCCAGCCTTCAGATCACCGCCGACGCGCCCGACTGGTACCATCCGGGACGATCGGGCGTGCTGCGCCTGCCGGGTTCCGGCCAAACCGTTCTCGCTTATTTTGGAGAAATTCACCCGGCCGTTCTTTTGACGCTGAAACGCGATGAAGCTTACGCAGGGTTCGAAGTGTTCCTGCAAAACCTGCCGCTGCCAAAAAAGAAAGCCACGCGAAAAGACCTGCTGAAGCCTTCGCCGTTTCAGTCCCTCTCGCGGGATTTTGCCTTCATCGTTGATCAGGCGACGGCGGCGGAGAAACTCGTCCGCGCCATCAGGGGCGTCGATAAAAGCCTGATCACCGCCGTCGATATTTTCGATGTCTACACGGGCAAAGGCGTCGATCCCGGAAAAAAATCCGTCGCGCTGGACGTCACTTTGCAGCCGGTCGAAAAAACGCTGACCGACGAAGAGATCGCCGCCCTCTCCGCTCAAATAATCGCGGCCGTGGAAAAACAGACAGGCGGACGCCTCAGGACCTGACGGGCGCTTATGAAGGTTAACGTCCTGGTTGATACTTAATCTGACAGGTACCTTTGAGAATTATCGTTTCATTCGAGATCATTTAATCACCAGACTAAATTTGCGGGCGAGCAAGCTTCTTTCTATACTTCGTCTTCACACCATCAGCGCAAAAATGGCTTAAGCAGGCTTCTGTAAAGAAAATGGGATTATTGCCAATATATACTTTCTTATCCGTCGTCCCGGGTTTCACCGTGATGACAGGCGGGATATTGACAGTATCCTTTTTACTCTCCATGCTAAATCCATGAACAAGTTCTTTAAAAACATCGCCGAAAACGAATTTTTCCAGCGGTGCACTTTTTTTTTGATTGTGCTGACGGCAGTTGCCATGGGCGTCGAAGCGGTGCCGGGACTGGCGGAGCGGTATGGCGATCTGCTCTATACGCTGGATTACCTTGTTCAGGCGGCTTTCGTCATTGAAATCGCGATCCGGCTTCTGGCCCATGCGCCGCAGGTGCAGCGGTTTTTTCACGAACGGTCGAACACGTTTGATTTCGTCATCGTCGCACTATCGCTGATCCCCGCCGTCGGGTCTTTCGCGCTGATCGGGCGTCTGCTCCGCTCTCTCAGGGTTTTGCGCATGCTGTCAGCGTCGGATTATATGCGCGGCTTTACTGCGCGGCTGCAACAGACGTTCGACGAAATTGCCGCCGCCGCCGTCATCGTCGCCATTGTCGGCTATATCTTTATCATCGGCGGCCATTACCTTTTTGCCGGCATGGACCCTGTGCATTGGGGCAGCCTGCGCCAGGCGCTTATGAGTGTCTTTTATCTTATGCTCTTTCAAGATGTGGCGGCGTTTGTCGAGCCTCTGGTGGCACAATCCCTGTTTTCGCTTTTATACTTCATTGTATTTTATATATCCTTTATCGGTCTTGCCTTCAGCGTGATTGCCGCTGCCGTTCTGCAGGAGCCAGGGAAAGATCGGAAATGATCAAGCAGCCCTTCTTCCTTTTCATCGCCGTTGCGTTGCTGGTCGTCGTCGCCTGGTTCGTTATGGACCGCATTATTTTTTTGCGCACGGCGGAAAAAACGGTGGGTAAGGTTACACACATTAGTTTTGTGGACAACAGGTGCGGCGGCCGCAAAAGACGCCATCGTTGTACGCGCTTTACAGCGCATGTGCAGTATGTGCCGTTGGCGGGAAGGTTATACAATATGAATGTCTCCGCCGGCGACGTGCGCGGACATGGCCAGCCGATCTCAAGGGCGTCGTTGCAGGTGGGCAGCCGTGTCGTCGTCGTGTACGACCCGAAAAATCCCGCCAAAGCTTATGAAGATAGCCTCTTCGGAGTCTGGGGCGCTCCGCTCATGGCCTTTTTCGCGCAGATCGCATCCCTTATCACGAGCTTGACAGAGCCGCGACGGCGGAATAGCAGAGCCCTATAATATAGTAGTTATGATATTTTATCTCTGATAAATGCGGCCAGTTCATATTGTTTTTTCTCTGGCAGGTATAAATCAAGAGCTTTCCCTTTTTTAAGACCCACGACTAAATATTTTTCTGTTCTGTTCTTGTATTTCTTTAAAAACACCTTAGCGCTTTTAATCTTGGAAAAACTTATTTCTTTGGTCTTGCCAAATAACCCTTTTCTAATGATTAATTCCTCATTATTCGCCGATATTTTTTTCCAGCAAATGGTAAGGCAAATTATTCCGATAATAATAGTTGTTGTTACCATGGATACCATCGTCCAGTGTATCTGAAAGGCATTGAGCAATCCGCTCATAATAAGAGCGGTGAGGCGGGCGCCAGGCGAAATAAAGTCTTCATGGCCATCTTTGTACATATGTGTAATTAAAATAAGGAGGATGGATGATAGAACCCAAGATTTAAAGAAAATCGGTATATTTAGCCCGGTATAAAGAAAAGTTGATTTAACCACAGGAGGAAGAACCGAAGCATCTTCCTCAAGCACATAAGGATCGTCATCTTCCTCATCGGAGTTTATTGTTACAGCGCCGGCGGGAGGAATATAGAGGCTGAAATCCATGAAATATCCCGATGCTTTATTTTGTGGCAGCGCGTGCCAGCCTTCTTTTTCCAAATCTTTTTTTAGTGCACTGAGCGCGTCCTTATCGCCTCCGCCATTTACGGAGAGAAATTCCTTACCAACGGAACAATTGTACCCCAGCACCTCCACGCCATGTTCCTGTGTCAATTCTTTTGCTGCTTTGACGGCGGCTTTTCCACTTAGAGACGACATCATCGGGTTCCTTATAAGAGCTTGCCTGGCTTTCGGCGTTCGCGCTCAATTCTAAAGGCCATATTTTACATCGATTTTCTTCGGTTCCTCTAGGGGCAAAACAGTCTGCGCGCGGGCCCCTTCCTCTCCACGAGGGAGAGGCAACAGCATTTTTTAGCTTCACACCGACGGCCCGTTACAAAGTTTGTTGACGAAAACCAAAAGAATCAGTAGTTTGCAAGACTGTGACAAGAAAATTATGAGCAGTAAAGAATCGGAAACAATGATATGAAAAAGACATCCTCCATCAAGTCGCTCAAGAGTCGCGATAAAAAAAACAAAGTCGTCCGCCGCCGGGATGGCAAAGGCAAAGTGCGGCTCTATGTTATCAATAAAGATAATCCACGGATGAAAGCAAAACAGTAATTCAGGCGCTAAATCTCGCGCGCTGTGCATGCTGCCGGGTATAAAGCTTTCTACGAGGGGGGTTCCATGTTTGCAAAGCTTCTCGGATTGATGTCCGCCGATATGGCGATCGACCTTGGCACAGCCAATACGCTGGTCTATGTGCGCGGGCGGGGCATTGTTCTGAACGAGCCGTCGGTTGTCGCCATCAGCATCGTGAACGGGCGCAAGCAGGTGTTGCGCGTCGGCGAAGAAGCAAAGCAGATGCTCGGCCGCACGCCCGGCGACATCATGGCGATCCGCCCTTTGCGCGACGGCGTCATTGCCGACTTCGAAGTCGCCGAAGAAATGATCAAGCACTTCATCCGCAAAGTGCACAACCGCCGCAGCTTCGCGTCGCCGCAGATGGTGATTTGCGTGCCGTCGGGATCAACCGCCGTCGAGCGCCGCGCCATCCAGGAAAGCGCTGAAAGCGCCGGCGCCCGCAAGGTGGCGCTGATCGAAGAACCGATGGCGGCCGCCATCGGCGCGGGCTTGCCGGTGACGGAAGCGACCGGCTCCATGATCGTCGATATCGGCGGCGGCACGACGGAAGTCGCGGTTATCTCGCTTGGCGGCATTGTCTATTCCCGCTCTGTGCGCGTCGGGGGCGACAAGATGGACGACGCGATCATCAACTACATCCGCCGCACGCATAACCTGCTGATCGGCGAGTCGACCGCCGAAAGAATCAAAAAAGAGATCGGTTCCGCCTGTCCGCCCGAAGACGGCGAAGGCAGGATGATGGAGATCAAGGGCCGCGACTTGATGAAC
>CAYGGT010000067.1:0-10111 GCA_964349475.1 uncultured Rhodospirillaceae bacterium | reverse complement strand
GTACAGGCACGGAAACGGGGGCGTCGGCGGTTGCCGTAAAAGTCTCCGTCGTGGTCGGCAGCCCTTTGACCGAGGCCGCAGTCATGCGCGAGGTATCCATGCCGCGCTTGGCGGCGGCGGCGATCTGGCGGCTTTCCTTGTCCAGAACTTCGATACGCACTTTTGCGGTGCCCTGGCCGATAAAGCCGAGAAGCTCGGCAGCGCGTTTTGATACGTCGATGACACGGCCGCGCTTGAAGGGGCCGCGGTCGTTGATGCGCACGACCACCGATTTTCCGTTTTCAAGGTTCGTGACCTTGACCAGCGAAGGCATTTGCAGGGTTCTGTGGGCCGCCGTCAGTTCATTCTGGTTATATATCTCGCCGTTGGCCGTGCGCTTGCCGTGGAAATCGGGGCCATACCATGAAGCGATGCCTGTTTCGATCAGCTTGAAGTCTTCCTGCGGGTAATACCAGACGCTGCCCACGCGGTAGGCTTCGCCTACCTTGTAGCTGCCGGTTCGGGCTCTTTCTTCCTTGGGCCACGCCCATTTTTTTGCGTAGTGGGAGAGGAGTTCCGTTTCGGCGCAGGCCGAAAGAAAAAATACGCTTGCCAAAACAAAGATATATTGCAGGGAACGCATTCTGAACATCATGGCGCTTTCTTTCTGTGCAAAGACCCGGAAGAGTGGGGGGGAGTGTACCCTATTTCCAGTAGGCTTTTAAGGGATTTTCAGTGCTTTTTCAGCGCGTCCGCAAGAAGTCCTACGGCCGTTGCGAAATAGGTGGATTTATTCCACTTCATGATCACCCTGTAATTGTCATATATTATATAGGCGGGAGATAATGGGCCGTCGGGCCTGATGATCGAGGCGTAAAAGCTGCCTTCGAAATCGACGCTCCGGCCGTTCGGCAGGCGGACGCCGTGGTCGTGCCAGAATTGAAGTGTTTGTTTATTTTCAACGCCTAACAATTTGGAATCGAAATCTTTTGTCAGGCGGACAAGACGGCCCCAGGGCTCTCCCGCTTTCCAGCCGCTCTGGGCCAGATAGTTGGCGGCGGAGGCAAAGACATCGGCCTCTGTGTTCCAGATATCGCGCCTGCCGTCATCGTTCCAGTCCTCGGCAAAGCGCAGAAAGCTTGAGGGCATGAACTGGCATTGCCCCATGGCGCCCGCCCATGATCCGCGCATATTTTTAATAGAAATATGCTTACTATCAAGTATTTGCAATGCTTTTATCAACTCTTCTCTGAAGTACTGTCCGCGCCGTCCGTCGTGGGCAAGGGTGGCGAGGGATTCAATAACGCCGTACCCGCCTGTGTTTTTGCCGAAGCTGGTTTCGATACCCCACAGCGCCACGATCACCGAGGCATCAACGCCATAGGCTTTTTCGACATGGGCGAGAAGGGCGCTATGCTCGGCCATCTTCGTCCGTCCCGTGGCGATGCGCCCCGGCGTGACGGTGTTTTCAAGGTATTTCGCGAGCGTGATGGTCTTTTCCGGCTGCTTGCGGTCAAGCTCGATGATGCGGGGTATGGGCCTGAGGCTTTCCGGCAGGGCTTCACGGACGAGGGCGGGAGAAACGCCTTTTTCAACAGCCTCGGCGCGCAGGGCCTTTAACCAGAAGCTGAAATTATCCACAGTGGCGAAGGCGGCCTGCGGAGACAGCGACAGGACGGCGACAATGGCAGCCAAAACTCCGATATTTCTCAAAACCCGTCGCCCCCTTTAAGGCCATTATGCGGGCAGATGTCTTGATAAATCAATACTGCTTCGCTTTTTTAAGAGGGATCGCGCCGATCCGTGCCGATAGTTGTTCATATCGTCGCTTTCCTGTGTCATCTCATTCTCCTATCAAATACTGCATTGGCCGGTCGTGCAGTTTCCGAATTTTTTGACCAGCCAGAAATCCGTGCCAAACTTGCCGCTACCATGCGTCATGAGAAGCCCTAAAAGCAGCATCCAGTGGTAATGATCGGTGATGCCGGGGTAGATCAAGAGTTCAATCACCAGGGTCATAACGAAAAGTCCCAGTGCGGCGACAGGTGTCATCAGGCCAAGCACCAAAAGCACAGGCAGAGATAGTTCGGCGGCTGTGGCCATATAGGCGGTGATTTCTGGCGGCAACACCGGAACTTTGTATTCGTCCGTGAACAAAGCGATGGTCGTATCCCAGCTTTTGATTTTGATCAGGCCAGACATAAAAAACACCTTAGCGATCCAGAGTCTTGCTGCCAGCAACGCCGTCGACTGAAGCCAATTCGATTGGGCTGTAAATTTATCAATAACGGAACACGCGCATTTAATCATGAGGGGTTTACCTTTTCTGTCCGTGTAAAAACGCCAAGGCTTATACCTTCGGCGAATTCCTGCTGAAATTTCTGCATGTCGTTGTCTCCTTCTTCTGCTTTGGCGATTACCTCAGAAAAAGAAACGCTTTTTCGACTCTGCTCAATCAGGGTTGCAAAAGCGATTGATGCACGGCGCATGAGGACGGAATCATCCGGCCCGCGCCAAACAGCAAGCTGATGAGATTCGGATTTCAGTTCAACGGAGCCAACATCTTTTTTCTGATGCTGCTGCCATATATCAAGTGCATTAAATGTTTGCGGAACGATGTGAACGCTGGGATGAACGGCCAGCACAAAAGCCGGATCGGCAGACATTCCGGCGGTCAGAGTTTCAAAATCAAGTGGGCTGGCATCTTCGGACAATGCCGCCTGAAAATAAGCCCATTCCAGCGCGGCAACATCTCGCAAATATGGCAGCGAAACAGCGGGTTTAAACGCCTCAAGAAACCCGGCCAAAGCACTGCCGAAGGTATGGCGATTGCCGGAGGGCTGCGGATGTTTTTTGATATAGTATCGTGCAATGGTTTTGAAAAATTCTTTGCCTACGATTTTCTCCAGAACCGGAAAGGCGTTTGCCAGCATATCGGTAAGGCCAAGAACGGTGTTATTTTGATAAATATCGAGACGCGCAGGTGAGGCAACGCTTGTATCAAGATACGCAAGGCTCGTGCGCTCTCCCGTGTAAATGTCATGGATGAAAGCGGCCTGAATGTCACGCAGTGCGGTCATGTCGCTCTCCCTTTATTTCGTCACGAACGGCATCGGCTTTGGCGGCTTCAGCCACCAAAATGTCAAGCGTGGGTATATCCGTGTCCCATTCAATCAGGGTTGGCACATCGCCAAATCGGCGCAGCGCATGAGCATATAATTCCCAGACTTCAGGATAGACGGGCTTGCCATGCGTATCGAGGAGCACGGTTTCTCCGCTTTCAAGCTCATTGACCTGATACCCGGCCAGATGAAATTGTTTTACGCGGCCATCGGCTTTTATGTCGTCGATATAAGCCAGCGCGTTATAACCCAGATTATGTGCACTAACAGCAATGTTATTGATGTCGAGTAAGAGGCCACAGCCCGTGCGTTCGGCCAGCGCATTCAGAAATTCTGTCTCGGTGTAATCGAGATTAGCAAAGGCCAGATAATTGGAAGGGTTCTCGATCAGAATTTTCCGCCCTATCCTATCCTGAAACTCGCTGACGTGATCTGAAAACGTGTCCAAAGCCTCGTTAATGAAGGGAATAGGCAGTAAATCGGGAACATGGGTATGGCTGTATCCGCTCCAAGTCAAATGTTCTGACACAAAAACGGGGTTGATTTCATCAACGAGTATTTTGATTTGGTGGATGTGGTTTTGATCAAGCCCGTCTGCACGGCCAAGGGAAAGGCCAACATTGTGTAGCGTTATCGGATACATATCCGCAATCTGCCGGATTTGCTTGCGCGGCAAACCGCCGCCGAAATAATTTTCCGAATGCGCCTCTAAAAAACCTATAGGCGCTTTTGAAGCCAAAAGTTCCCGCACATGCGGCGACAGCAAGCCGATTCCGGATCGTTCAGGCGTGTGCTGTTGCATGGCGGGAACCTCTGATCTGGCTGTTACATCTTGACGACGGTGCCGCCGACGATTTTGTCGCAGGTGCCGTTCGGAACATATACCCATTCCGTTGGATCAGCATCTTTCTTGGCTTGACCCTGACAGCTATGACCGTTGGCTTTACAGTCGTTCTGGCCAGCTTTCACGATACCGGCGCACATTTCATAGCCTTCCTTTGCAGCTTGTGCGTCGGGAGCCATCAGGGCGGCACCCGCGACAAAAGCACCAAGGGCAGCGACAGTCATAAGGGATTTGGAGAGTTGCATTTTATTTCCTTTCAGATTTTTGTTAGCAGATTGCCCACCTTGGGAGATCTGTTCAGGCTTTTAATACGAGGAGAAATCTGTCTGGTTACAGCCGTGCATTTTATTTTTTTAAAACCAATGAAAACCGTAGTGGCCCAAGACTGGAGCCGTGATAAGCATAATCACAATCACAATCATCATTTTTTCATGGCCGCACATGCCTTTTTGGCTTTGCAGGCTCCCTTCGAGCACATCATGGACATTTATTATTTCCTTTCGGGTTGTTACATAGACAAAAACCGGGCCAGTTACTAAACTGTTACCGCAAACACGCCATTATGGGGGTGTTCATAGGTGTTAATACGGGGGCTGGCGCTCTTGGTTACACCTGCTTAAACTTTTTTCTTCAGGATGTAACCGCGCGCCAATGACGACGTACAACAGCAATAGATGGGATGAATGGATGCGCGCCGCCCTTGCGGACGACCAGAATGCATACCGTCTGCTGCTCAGTGATTTGAGGCTCTGGCTGACGGCCTATTTCAGAAAGCGCGTTCACCAAAACTTTGTGGAAGACCTGGTGCAGGATACGTTGATGAGTTTACATGGGAAAAGACAGACTTTCGATCCTAAATATCCGTTCGGGCCGTGGATCGCGGCCATCGCCCGTCATCGCTGGATCGATCATATGAGAGCCACTTTGAAATATGTTGAGACAGAAATCGACCAGGACTTTCCCTCGCAAGAGCATCAGCGCGATGAATGCGCCAGGCACGATGTTAAAACGCTGCTTAAACTTATTCCTTCGGCCCAGGCGGAGGTGATTGAAATGGTTAAACTGCGGGACATGAACGTAGAGGAAGTGAGTCAAAAAACAGGCCACAGCCCTTCAAACGTCAAAATCATGGTTCATCGCGGCATGAAAAAAATGATGGCCGCTGTCGAGGAGGTTCAGGATGACTGATCCTTTCATTGACCAGCTCGTTAGCGATCTGCGTCCCAGAAAACCTCTGGTAAACTGGAATCTATGGATGCATTGCACAGCTTGCCTGTTCATGATCGCGGCCCTGATATTGGGTTTTATGGGGCTGCGCGGCGATTATATCAGCGCCATGCAAACCGGCGCGATGTTCTGGAAGCCCGGTATATTCTTCCTAATCTGGCTCGGCAGCGTCCTGTTGATCACCGATCTTTCACGGCCCACGGGCTCTTTACAGAAACGCCATATCCTGCCTTTGGCCTTGGCTCTGCTGATCGTATTCTGGCAGTTTATCGCGCAGATAAGCCAGCAATCCCTTCAGGGAATGATTGAAAGCCTTCAGGACAAATCCGCGCTTGTATGCCTCTCGGTCATTTTTGTCGGCGGGACAATGGCAATGGGCATGACCTGGAAGTTCTGGTTCTCTAAGACTGCTTCTCCCTGCCCGATGCTTTTAGGCTTCCTTGCGGGCTTGAACGCGGGAACCCTGGCGGCAACGGCCTATGCCCTTCACTGCGACAGAGATGCGGCTCTTTACGTTTCCATCTATTATGGACTGCCTGTTCTTGTACTGGGAATTTTGGGCGGATTTCTCGGCAAAAAATTACTTAAGTGGTAAAGTTTTGCCGCTTCATTTGAACTAATACCAACCCTCATAAATTCTGACTCGTAGGGGATTCCCAAGCTGTGCCGGATGTGATTCTCTTGTGCAAAGACAGAGGAGGACCGCATGGCGAGTGTTTCGATAACCCGAAGGATGGACGTAAAAGAACTGCGCGGTCTTGCGCGGAAGGAGAAGAGCGGACGTGTTGCGGCGCGGATGCTGGCGATAGCGAACGTGCTGTCCGGGATGAGCCGGGAGCTGTCCGCGGGTTTGCTGCAAGGCTTGGAACGCTTTTACCTCCGTCAAGGGACAGATCACCTCCATCGCCTCAGGAGACTGGCTCATCACAGGTCAGAATTTATGAGGGTTGGTATTACATCAAAAACACTCTTGATGCCTCTGCAATTAACGTCAAGAAATCGAAAAAGCGTAAGGATGGTAGCTTGAAATAAAGTTTTTTATGGATTATAAAAAACTAAGATTGGGCAGGTGGCCGAGTGGTTTATGGCAAAGGTCTTGAAAACCTTCGTAGGCGCAAGTCTACCGTGAGTTCGAATCTCACCCTGTCCGCCATTCTACTATTTCAAACTTTTCTCTGAAGTTTATGACTGGAGTGATTTCGCCCCGTTTCGGCGGTCACTCGCGACAATACCTCTGTACATCGCTACCACCGCATATTGTGCGAAGTGGGTCATTTCTACTCTCAAACCGCGCCCATTCTGCGAAGGCTCTGAACATTTGGGGTCGATGTACGGACTTAAAAGTCCAGAGGTTTCAGGGATGAACGCGATAAGCGGTTTTTTCTCCACCCGCCTACCACCTTGTTGCGGCAAATCGAAAAGAACGGTAGCCGTTGCGTGAAGAATGTGCGTTTTCGCTTTTCCCTGCGCACGGTAGCATGGGGACATGATCGAGAACGACACATCACCCGCCGCCGAAATCGCTCGCATCCTTGCCTTGGGCATTTTACGCATGCGCACCAAAAATAAGACCGAACCAGCGCAGAAACCCGTGGACTTCAGAGCGAATGGAAGCATTCATGACCGAAGAGGAGAACGGCCATGAGCGATGTTTTGACGAAGATTACGGCTTTAAAGACGATGCCTGTGGGACAGCTGAAGGCGCTCTGGCGCGAGCTGTACCGCAACGATCCCCCTGAGTTCAATCGCACCTACCTCGTCAGCCGTTTGACGTATCGCATACAGGAATTGGCCTATGGCGGGGACAATGCAGTTTTGGAAAAGCGCATGTCGGAACGGGCGCGCATTGTCCTGAGCCAGGATGCGCGGCAAAAACGCAAGACGAAGATCAACCGCCCGCCCGCAGGGACGCACCTCCTGCGCGAATACCAAGGGGCACGATATAGCGTCACGGTACTGGCGGACGGGTTCGCCTTCGAGGGACGCAAATACAAGAGCCTCTCGCGCATCGCGCAAATCATCACGGGCATGGCCTGGTCAGGCCCCGCTTTCTTCGGCATCGCCCCTTCCACGGCGGCAGGCAGAAAGGGGAAATCGGCATGAGCGATATCAAGCGCAGAATCCGTTGTGCGGTCTACACTCGCAAGTCCACCGAAGAAGGATTGGACATGGAGTTCAACAGCCTCGACGCCCAGCGCGAGGCGGGAGAAGCCTATATCCTCTCGCAACGGCACGAGGGCTGGACGCTCGTCGCGGATCATTACGACGATGGCGGGTTTTCCGGTGGATCGATGGAGCGTCCCGCGCTGAAACGACTCATGCGAGACGTGGAGGCTGGCGCGATCGACGTGATCGTCGTTTACAAAGTCGACCGTTTGTCACGGTCGCTGACGGACTTTGCCAAGCTGGTTGACGTGTTCGACCGCCACAATGTCAGTTTCGTCTCCGTCACCCAGCAATTCAACACCACCACGTCCATGGGGCGACTCACGCTCAATATTCTTCTGTCTTTCGCGCAGTTCGAGCGCGAGGTCATCGGGGAACGTATCCGCGATAAATTTGCGGCATCGAAGCGCAAAGGCATGTGGATGGGCGGAACGCCGCCGTTGGGATACGATGTGAAGGATAGAAAGCTGATCGTCAACGAGACCGAAGCCAAGCAGGTTAGATATATCTTCGAACGCTTCATAACCCTGCGCTCTGTCACGCTTCTGGCCAAAGAATTGAAGACGACCGATATCCGCACCAAAAGCTATATCACGCAAACGGGCAACGAGCGGATTCCACGCTTCTTCACAAAAAATCAGGTTTATCGCACCATAAAAAACCGTCTCTATCTGGGCGAGATTCCGCACAGGGACAAGTCCTACCCAGGTCAGCACGAGTCCATTATCGACAAAGCACTGTGGGACGAAGCTCATGCCGTCATGCAAGTCAGCCCGCGCGCTCGCGTCACGGCGGCTAAAAACCCAGCCTTGCTCAAAGGACTGGTGCGATGCGGCGGGTGCAAGTCCGTCATGTCGCCTACATACACGATGAAGAACGGCAAGCATTATCGGTATTACAAGCCGAGCCAGATCATCAAGGGCGGATGCGATGGATGCCCCCTCGGCGCGATCCCAGCAGGAGAGCTTGAGGATGTGGTGGTCGGGCAGTTGCAACGTTTCTTCGTCGAACCAGAGACGGTTGTCCGCACATGGGCCGCGGCCCACGTGCAGGACGCAAGCGTAACCGAACAGGAAGTGAAGAAGGCTTTAAGCGACATCGGCCCTGTGTGGAAAGAGCTGTTCCCTGCCGAACAGTTGCGGATCGTGAACCTGCTGGTCGAACACGTCACCGTCGATACCGAGGGCGTAGACATCAAAATGCGTGTCAGTGGCCTTGAAAATCTCGCCCATGACGTGGTGGGTTATCAGAAACGGGGGAAGGTATGAGCGACAATCTCACTATCCGCATTCCTGTGAAGCTCGTCCGCAGGGGCGGCAGAAAGCTCATTTTCTCCCCCGATGGATCAGCACCTGCGCGGATCGCGCCGGAGCCTGACGATACCATCATCGCCGCGCTGTTGCGCGCGTACGTCTGGAACAATGCATTGAAGGAGGGAAAGGCGGCAAGCGCGACCGATTTGGCAAAACGGGAGGGCATTAACGGGTCTTACATGGCGCGGGTCATGCGCCTCAACCTTCTGGCGCCAGACATCAAGCGTGATATTCTCGATGGCAACCATCCCAAGGGACTACGCCTGATCGATATGCTGAAGCCTTTTCCGCTCGTATGGGAGGAGCAGCGCAAGTGGTTTGGGTTTAACCGTTGATGGCCATTCTTTGAAACCTGTCGAACGTATCTTCTTCCGGCATTTCTTCCCCGAAATAGCGGACGGGCGCGACATCATTGAATAACAACAGAGAGATCGTCATGTCATAGGTATCCGCCAGCAAGGTCGCCTCGCGAACGCCTTCGCGGAAAGGCCAGATGCCCGCGGCGTGATCCGTTCCCGCCATGTTATCGAAGAATGTGTCTCTGCGCGCCGCGAGAGATTGTGCGGGAAGCTCAATAAGGTTTTTCTTGTAGGCGAGGTAGATACCGGAATTGAAGGCCGCATCGCTCGGTTTCGCCCATTTAACGAAGCCATCCTTGGCGACGACGATCATGGCGCGCTTGCTCGTGAAGCTGATCCATTTAAGAAGCGCGGCGGTGAGAGAAACGTCGAAGTATTCCGCGATGTTTTGGAACAGGTTTAAATCCAGCGTCTCGCCGTTAACCTTCTCTCTGAAAATATTTATCGGCATCAAGAGGTGGGACGCGAATTCGTTGGCCTCGGCCTCGATGTTCCTCTGCTCGGATTTCCATTTCATCATCTCGTTGCGTCCGCATTGGATGCCGTTTTCAAGATCGGCGCGGTGGAGCAGATAATGGCCGAATTCGTGCGCCAACGTGAAGTTGATCCGTCCCCGCGAGGTGATCGCATCGTTGTATACGATCCCCCACTGTCCGTTTTTCTTGACCATCATCCCATCGAATTCCGTGGAGAACGTATCGCCACAGACGCGCACAAGGGGATCGGAAGGAAAGAAATGCTTCGAGATATCGCAAGCGAGATCCTGTATTTTGATAGGATATATGCTTTCATTCGTCGTGGCCTGGATATGCTGCAGGAGTTGCGACAGCTTGATCGCCCAAGCGGCGGGGGTCGTGGGAAGAACGATGGTCACGTTTCGTCACCCCAGGATTCAATGATCTTCATAATTCTTTTTTGATCGTCTTCAGGCAATTTGCCGAGCTTGCGGAACAACGCTTGCTTCAAGACCTCGTCATCGGGACGAGCTTGGTCCTCATCGAGCAGGAACACGGTCGTCACGCCGAGCGCCTCTGCAATTTTTTGCAATTTTTCCGCCGAGGGGCGCTTGGTCTCGCGGTTCTCTAGCTCCCAGATATACCC
>CAYGGT010000066.1:0-10191 GCA_964349475.1 uncultured Rhodospirillaceae bacterium | reverse complement strand
AGTCCGCCTTTGGATGATGTTTCAACCACGCCGCCGTTGCCGCCGTTCGCTCCGCCCTGCGCGGAGAAAGCGCCCGGAGCGGTCGTTTGATTTTCGGACCAGGCGACGATCATGCCGCCGTTGCCGTTATCCGTTGCATCCGCTTTGACGGATCCCGTCACGGTCGTCGTCGCCGCGTGGGCCAGCGTGCCGCCGCCCTGATAGTCGCCGCCGATTTTAACGGAACCGCCGCCGGTCGCGCCGGAAGCGTCAACCGTGCCGGAGACGTTAACGTGAGCGCCCGCACCGGTCAGAACGATTTCCCCGCCTTTGCTGACGAGCGATTTCGCTTCGATCACGCCGGACGTATTGATGACAGATTCCACGACGCTGTTCGCAGCGGCGGCGGTCATCAGGATTTTACCGCCGTCGGCAATAAGAGAGCCGGTGTTCTGGGCGGTGAGTTTGGATGACGTGCCGACAGCCAGCTGGATAAGGCCGTCACCGTAAAGATCAACACCAAAAGTATCGGCAGCACCCATCTGGATGCGCGCCAGTTTGCCTTCGATCACGCCGCTGTTCTGCACGGTCGGGGCGACCAGCAGGCCGAGGCCCGCTTCGCCGATGGTGATTTGGCCGCGGTTCTCAACCACAGCGCCGGCATTGCCGGCCTGGTCGAAATTCATCGTGCCTGTGGAATTCATGAAAGAAGCGTTATCGATGTCAGCCGTGGAAGCGATAAAGCCGGCAACGTCGACGTTGCCCGTCGTCCCGATCAGCACGCCGTTCGGGTTGATGACCAGCACGCGCCCGTTGGCAAACAGGTTGCCATTGATGGCGCTGGCCTGCGCGCTGTTGACGACGCGGTTCAGGGCGACGGAAGATGCGCCGGGCTGAACGAATCTGGTTGTCTCGCCATTGGCGATATCGAAGGATTTCCAGTTGATGACCGCGCGGTCGGTGGCTTGGTTGACCGTCAGTTCCGATGCCGTGCTGGTGATTGTCGCCGCACCGCTCGCAACGACGCCGTCAGCAGGGTTGGCGTTGGCGGCCGTCGAGGCGCCCGTCAGCAAGGTCAGCAGCAGACCATTATAGAAAAAAAGCTTGGCACACAGATTGAGAACGTTTTTGCCTTTTTTGCGAACAGACCAGCGAAATTCTTGTTTTAATGGCTGCGCGTTCATAGTCTGTATACCCCTTAATAGTTAATATTATATGAATAGCAAAGTCTTCTATTCTTACATTATTGTCGTAACGCGTCAACAATTATGGTTAAAATCTTTTTAAGAGGCTGAAAAACAAGCGGGATTCATTGTTATTTTCAGATCTTACAATTCGCGTTAACGGCGAATCAAGTTCTACATACCCCGAAATTTCATTCACCATATTAAAGCGAACCCCCAATCCGGCGGAAGCGATGGAAGCGTTCGCCGTCTCTCCAGCCGCCGGCAGAAGATTAAAGACCCGCCCGGCGTCTATAAAAGTATAGGCCTGATAAGACTGAATGTAAGCGTTGTCGGCAAGAGGACCGTTATACCGCAACTCAGCCACCCCGGCATATCCCTTGTCCCCGGCAATCTCGCCGCCGTCATAGGCTCTGCCAAAGGCGGCGCCGCCCACGGTAAATTCTTCGGAAGCCAGCAGCGGGTCGCTTGAAAGCTGTCCGGTTGCGGACAGAAACAAGGCCAGGTCCGATCCCACAAGATTCTGAATGCGGGTCACGGTCAGGTTTTCGCGCAGGAACGTCTGCTTGCCGTTCGCGCGGGACCTTCCGGCGCCTTCGTCAGAAGAGCCCAGCGCGTTGATCCCCTTGGCCAGCTGGAATTCGAACTGGTTGACGCCGGCCAGCGCATCGGTGAAGTCCAGATGCCAGCCGACATGCAGATAGCGCACGTGGTCGGAGCTGATTTCAATGCCCAGCAGATCGGTTTCGGAATTCAACCCGGTAAACCCGCCCAGCAAATTGAAGTTCATCCGCCGCCCGCGCATCAGCGGATAGAGCGTCCGCAGATCCAGCAAGACGCTGCTGCCGTCGATGCCCAGGGCGCTGACGTTGCCGCCCGGCGCCGAATCCGTCACGGCGAGACGGCCGTTGAAGCGCTGGCCGTTGGTGCCGATTTGCTCTTCATGCAGCACTTCGCCGTATCTGATCTCGCGCGATTGCGTCACCGTCAGGGCGCGCAATGTGGTGCGGTTGTGCGTGCCGTACCAGGAATTAAACGCGCCGACCAGCTCCCCGCGGAAAGGCCCGAGGTAGCGGGAGCCGCGATTGTCAAAGCTGAAAGACCCCTCAAAATCGTCTTCTTCCACGGAAATGACCAGATCACCCCCGCCCGGCGTTTGGGACGGCTGGATGAAGCTGCGCGCGCTCAAGCCAGGCAGGTCATCGATCAGCAGAAGGTATCTTTCGATATCTTTCGCATTGGCGGGGCCGGCGGCGCGAATTTTATCGGCCAGCGCGCGAACCAGTCCGTTCTCATCCTTGAAAGTGCCAACGACCTTGACGTTCGCGATGCGGCCTTCAACCGCCTGAAAATGCACGACGCCGTTGTTGATTTTTTGCGGCGGCACAATGACGCGGGAAAAAATAAAGCCATCTTCACGATATTTGCGCGTCATGCCGCGCGCAATCGTATTCAAATCGGCCAGGGAAACTTTTTGCCCGATATATTTGTTGTACACACCCGCAAAATCGTCGGCGGTGTAAACCTTGGAATTGTCCAGCACGACGGTCTTCAGGTCGAATATTTTCTGGTCGCTGACGCCCGTCGCGGTTTCATCCATTTTCGGCACGGTCACGACTTCTTCAAGGCCGCGGCGGGCGCGGTCTTTTTCCTCAAAACGCTTGATCACCGCGCCCGGCTCGGTCGAAGGCGGGATTTGCGCGCGCGCGGCGCCGCTGCCCATCGCGACAAGCAACACTGCGCCGATCAGAAGAGCCGATGACTTGACTTGTCCCATGATTTTTAAAGTACCTCTGTTTGCGGGGGTTGATTGTCGTTGTTTTGTTCGGACGTCGCGGGTGCTTCCGCTGCTTTGACCAGACGATCCGTGCGGCGCTGCGCCTTCTTGAGGGCTTTTTCAAGTTCGTCGCTCGAGCAAAGACCGATGGAAACAGGATCAACCGGTTTCAGCGACGACGCGCCGGGATGCGTTTTATTGCGAATGGCATCCACAGTGGGTTTGGTGGAGCCGACCAGACGCGCCACTTGCACATCCGCCAGTTCGGGATATTTCTTGATCAGGTACAGAACGGCATTCGGTTTTTCCGCGCGCTTGGTGACCGGGGTGTAACGCGGCCCTTTGGACCGCGCGCGCGGCTTCGGCAGATCCGTCTTGAACAGCTTGAGCCGGGCATTGGTGGTTTTTTCGCAACGGCTGATTTCTTCCGCGGTCAACTCGCCGCTCAAAATCGGGCTCGTGCCCATGATGCCGGAATTCACGTCGCCGTCAGCCAGCGCCTGCACTTCCAGTATGTGCAAGTTGCAAAATTCAGCGATTTGCTCAAACGTGAGCGCGGTATTGTCAACGAGCCAAGCGGCGGTTGCCTTCGGCATCAGGGGATAAGCAGCCATGTTTCTATGTCTTTCAGTAAAAAAATACCCCCTGCTCAGCGCTGCCTTGTCAGGGGCAGCGTCGATTGAATAAACCTCAACCGATATAGGGAGAATAGGGCAGGTATAATAACATTACAATAAAGAGTCCAGAAGAAAATCATTTTTTCATAAAATTAATAGGGGCCGCCAGCCCGCAAATCACCTTCCATTCTTCCGGCGTGACGGGCGAAACGGAAAGGCGCGACTGGCGCAGGATGGCCATATTTTTTAACCTGGGGTGGGCCTTGATATCGGCGAGCGTGACGGGCTTTTTTAAAGCCCGGACAGCCGTGACTTCGACCATGCCGAATTTTCCGCTTTCGTCGGTCGGATCGGGGCGATAAAGCTTTGACACTTTCACGATGCCGACGATCTCCCGGCCCTCATTTGAGTGGTAAAAAAAAATCTCGTCGCCAATTTTCATGGCTTTCATGTTGTGACACGCCTGATGGTTGCGCACCCCCGTCCAGTCCGATTTTTTGTCCTGAACCATCTGCGCCCAGGCATAGGCCGAAGGCTCCGATTTCATGAGCCAGTAATTCATCGTTCAGCCGCTTTCATACTTCAGGCCCCGCGCCAGCAACGACTGGATAATGTCATCGACAGGGATGGCATGGTGCAAAATCCGGTTGACAGCGTCGCAGATGGGCATTTCGACATTCAGCGTTCCGGCAATTTTCGCCACGGCTTTGGCGGTCGTGACGCCTTCGGCGACCGTGCACCGCGCCGCCAAAACCTGTTGCAGCGACAGCCCGCAGCCAAGCTCGAACCCCAGCGAATAGTTGCGCGAACTCATGGAATGGCAGGTGAGCGTCAGGTCGCCGATACCGGCCAGGCCCAGAAAACTGTCGGTAACAGCGCCTTTTTTCATCCCCAGGCGTTTGATCTCCGCCATGCCGCGCGTCATGATGGCGGCTTTGGCGTTTTGCCCCAGCCCCTTGCCTTCAACAATGCCGCAGGCGATGGCGATGACGTTCTTGACCGCGCCGGAAATCTCCGCGCCGGCGGGATCGTGCGAGAGGTAAGGACGAAAAGTTTTGCTGGACAGCGCCTGCGCCCACATCTGCGCGGTTTCTTCCGGTGCACGTGTCGCCAGCGTCACCGCGGTCGGCAAGCCCTGCGCCACCTCAGCGGCAAAAGTCGGGCCGGATAAAACGGCATAAGGATGGTTGGGGGCGATTTCCGCCGCGACCTCGGACAGCAGCTTGCCGCTCGAAACCTCGATGCCTTTGGCGCAACTGATCAGGGGAACATTTTTGGGAAGATGCGCCTTGAGCGCGGTCAGCGTATCGCGCACAAACTGCGTCGGCGTCGCCAGCAGCACGATCTCGGCATTCTGCACAGCAGCGGCAAGATCCGCCGTGGCGCGCAAATCTTCATTGAGCAGAAAACCCGGCAGGTACGTATTATTCATCCGGTTCTGCCGGACAGAGTCCGCAAGCCCAGGATCACGGGCATAAAGAATCACGGCCCGCCCTGCTTGCGCAAACACTTGCGCCAGCGCCGTCCCCCAGGCCCCGGCGCCGATGATCGCAATGTTGTTCAAGGGAAGTTTTCCGTTCATCGCTTCACCTTAACCGCATCCGGGTCCAAAGGCCACCGCGGATAGAGCGGGAAATCAATCGGGTCCGTCAGGCCAAGCCGCAGCCGTTCCACCCCCGCCCAGGCGATCATCGCCGCATTGTCCGTGCACAGCGCAAGCGGCGGGGCGATAAATCGCGCGCCGTGCTTTTTGCACACCCCTTCCAGCGCGCCGCGCAGCATGCGGTTGGACGCCACGCCGCCGGCCACGACCAGCGCGGGGCAAGCCGGGCGCAGCGCAAGGTATTTTTGCAGCGCTCTTTCGGTACGGTCGGTCAGGACAACGGCAACGCTGTGCTGGAAAGAATGGCAAATATCCGCCGCGTCCTGCCGCTCGACAATGGCGGGCAGCCTGTCAACGATCCGCCGGATGGCGGTCTTCAGTCCCGAAAAAGAAAAATCGCAGCCTTCCTTGCCAACCAGCGGCGTCGGCAAAGGGAATTTTTCAAGCGCGGCGGCGCCGTTATTGCATTCCAGCGCCATTTTTTCGACCGCCGGCCCGCCCGGGAAGCCAAGACCCAGCAGCTTGGCCGTTTTATCGAATGCCTCGCCAACCGCATCATCCAGCGTGGTGCCAAGACGCTTGTACTTCCCCACCGCTTCGGCGATCAGCAACTGGCAATGCCCGCCCGAAACCAGCAGCAGCAGGTAAGGAAAACGCACATCATCCGTCAGGCGCACCGTCAGCGCATGGCCTTCCAGGTGGTTGACGGCGATGAGCGGAATATTGTGCACGGCGGCAATCGCCTTCGCCGTCATCGCCCCTACCAGCACCCCGCCGATCAGGCCGGGACCGGCGGTGACGGCCACCGCGTCAAGGTCTTTAAAAGACAGCCCCGCCACCTGCAGCGCCTCCGCCACCATTGTGTCGATATGATGAAGATGCGCCCGCGCCGCAACCTCCGGGACCACGCCGCCGAAGGCCGCATGTTCCTGCTGGCTCAAAACCAGATTGGCAAGAATTTGCCGCTCCCCTGTCACGATAGCGACAGCGGTTTCATCGCAGCTGGTCTCGATGCCCATTACTTTCACAATTTTTTACGCGATAATGTCCGGCAGCATCATGCTTTCTATTTTGGAAATAGAATCTTTCAGGAACAGTTTTCGTTTCTTGATGCGCTGCAGCCTCAAAAAATCAACGGGTGTGGATTCGGAAAGCTGCTGGATGACGACATCGAGGTCGCGGTGCTCCGTCTTGAGCTCCTCAAGCATTTTCTGCAGGTCCTTTTGCTCTTCCAGCATCATGTTTTAAAACCGCCTTGGCCAGAGGCATGATATCAGGAAAAACCATTAAATTTAAGCTTTATTTGTAACCCGCCAAAGGCTAGACTTTGGTCACCATGATCAGCAAAAAACGGATCGGCATTCTAACAAGCGGCGGGGACTGCGCAGGGCTGAACGCCGCGCTCCGTGCCGTCGTGTATGCTGCGATCCGTCTGGGATGGGAAGTGATCGGCATCGAAGACGGCACGGCGGGACTGCTCACCCGCCCGATGCGCTACAAGTTTTTAACACGCGAAATGTTCGACACCACCATCATGCGCCTGGGCGGCACGATCCTCGGCACGACCAACAAAGGCTCGCCCTTCAGGATGCCGATGCCAGACGGCTCGGTCAGGGATTGCTCAGACCTGATTATCGCCGGCATCCAGGAACTGGGGCTGGAAGCGCTGATCGGTATTGGCGGCGACGGCAGCATGGATATCCTCAAGCGCCTGACGAAGCAAGGAAAGTTCAATCTTGTCTGCATCCCGAAAACGATCGACAACGACGTGGGCAAGACGGAAAGATCCGTGGGATTTGAAACAGCGGCTTTCGTCGCCACCGAAGCGCTGGATCGCTTGCAGCCGACGGCCGCCAGCCACGACCGCGTGATGGTGCTGGAAGTGATGGGGCGCGACGCGGGCAACATCGCGATCTCGTCAGGCATCGCCGGAGGCGCCGACGTCATCCTGATCCCCGAAATCCCCTACAGTATCGCTAAAGTAGCGCAAAAAATAATTTCCGTGCGCGAGGAAGAGGGCCGCAACTTCGCGCTCGTCGTCGTGTCCGAAGCCGTCAGGACGGTGGACGGAGACGCGCTGAAAGTCGAGCACGTCGGCGGCGAAAAAAGATACGGCGGCATCGGCCATTACCTGGGCGAGCGCATCGCGGAAACAACGGGCTTTGAAACACGGGTCACGGTGCTGGGCCATGTGCAGCGTGGCTGCGCGCCCATCCATAGCGACCGCGTGATCGCCGCGGCCTTCGGCGTGCACGCGGTGGAACTGGTCGCCGCCGGGAAATTCGACCGCATGGTCGCCTGGTCGAACCGGGGGGTCATCGACGTGCCGATCGAAGACGCCATCGCCAGCTATCAGGCCGTGGACCTGAACGGCGCGCTGGTGCGCACCGCCAGGGCTTTGGGGATTTGCTTAGGGGATTAGAGCCCTACGCCCTCTTGCCCAGGGCGATATCATGCAGGTGCCGCGCGATGGCAAGCCACATCGGGCTGATGAGCAGGCTGAGCGCAATCACCGCGATCATCAAACGGTACCCGTCGGCGCTGATGACCTGGGAGGCAAGACCGACCGCGACCACGATGAACGAGAATTCCCCGATTTGCCCCATGACGACGCCGCTGTGAAAAGCGCGGTCCCACGGCTCCCCCAGAAAATGCAGGATCGCCACATTGACGATGGTTTTCAAGACCGTCACGACCGACAGGACGATCAGCACGTTCTTCCAGTTTTCAATGATAAAGTCGATGTCGATCAGCAGCCCGATGGAAAGGAAAAACACCATGAGCAGGATGGCCTGTATCGGTTCCGTCGCACTGTGCAGGGACGTGCGGATGTTGGAATTGCCGATGATCAGCCCCGCCACGAACGCGCCATAGGCGGTTGACAGCCCCAGCATGCCCGACAACGCCGCCCAGGTGAAACAAAAAGCCATGGCCGCCAGCGGGATGATTTCAGGCTTGGAAATAATCCAGTCCGTCATCGGCAGAACCAGTTTATCCTGCCGCAGCAAAAACCAGATGAGCAGACACAGAAAACTGATGGAAAGTGCAAGCTTGGAAAGGATCATCATCACCGGCTGCGCTTCGGAGCCAAAGGCGCTGATAATCAGCAGGATCGGGATAACGGCCAGATCCTGCGCGATCAGGACGGAGACCGTCGTCCGGCCAACGGGGGTGCGCAGATCGTCCGTTTCTTCAAGGATTTTAATGGCAACGGCGGTGGAGGACAAGGCGGTCGCAAAACCGAAAACCAGAACGCGCTCGATGGTCCAGTCCAGAAACTGGCCGACGCCCCAGAACAATCCGACCGCCATCAGAATCTGCAGCGCCGCCGCCGCCAGCGCCGTCTTGTAAACGCTTTTAAAGCTATGCAGCGACAGCTCCATGCCAATCAGGAACAGCAGCATGATCACGCCAAGCTCAGCCAGAATCTGCACGGTTTCGGTATTGGAAATAATCCCGAACCCGGTCGGGCCCAAAACGACGCCCGCCAGAATATAGCCGACAATGGCCGGCTGACGCAGCCGGATCAACAGCAGCCCGCAAAGCAGCGCCGCCATGGTCACCAGCGCAATTGCTGTCAGTTGATCAAGGTGGAGGGCTTCCAAGTCATTCCCCTAGCGGAGGAAGATATGAATTTCGCTGTTCAGCACTGTTTTGCTGTTTGCCGCGCTCAGGTTAAGACGCTCAACCGGCAGGCCCATCTGGGTCAATGACCGAACGACCGCCGTGCCGTTCTTGCGCGCTTCGGATGCGGCAAGCGCCAGCGTGGCGGGGTCGCCTTCGGAAGGGCTAACGGCCACCAGATCGAATTTCGCGGCAGGATATTTCTCCAGCGCCCGGCTGACCGCTTTGTACAAAGGCTGGTCGTAGTCCACATTCGCGCGATCAAAGCGGATGATCACCAGCGGGCGGCGGGAAGGCGGAACCGCCGTGGCGCGGGTGGAGCCGGACGTCGCGTTTTTGAAAAGATTGTTGGTCATGCTCTGGCCGTACAGCTCGCCGTTGGCGACGCTGAGGGAGAGAGACTGCAAGTTGGCGCGCTCCGTCCGCATATAAGACGTGCGCCGCGCCAGCTCATCACTGACCTTGGTCATCAGGCGGTGGATGACGCCGATATTCTGATTGCTGGATTCTTCGAGCACGGTCAGCTTTTTGTGATCTTCGTCAACGGCGCCGGAAATCGCAAAAGCAGCCCGAATCGACTCCATTAAAAACGCGGCGCGCGACGCCTGGTTGGTCAGGTCCGTCGCCAGCGTATTCAGCAGGTTTGTCCCGCCCGAAAAGCTGTTCAGCTTGTCTTGCGCCGTGTTCCAGCGGTCAACCAGAATAGGGTTGCCGGGTGTCGTCCCCCCCTGCAGGCTGGTGTTAATGGCCGCTACCATCGCGTAATAGGTGGATGTTTCCGCATCGCTCTTTTCCTGCAAAGACCGGAACCGGTTGACGGAACCTTCGGCGTCTTCCTGCAGCTGTTCCAGATCATGGGCCAGGTCCTTGGCTTTCTGCGTGACCGCCGTTTCAATATTCTCGGTATTCAGGGGAGAAAACCCCGAAGGGCTTGTCGCATCGCTATGGGCCAGCACGGTATCATGGAACCCGCGCCGGTAAATCACAGCCGGAGGGGCCTCATCGGTGACAACCAGCGCCGGTAAATCGCGCCCGGCCGGCATGGCGGCGGGTATATTCTGCACTTGTTCAAAATTGGCAGGTGCCGGCGGCGCCGCAGGAAACGGAGCATTCACGCAGCTGGTCAATATCAAAGCGACGGCGCAAACAGCAAACCCGGTGTGTGGAAAATGTAGCAAGGCAAAACCCCGTCTTAAATGAATATTCAAGTTCATGTAGCCATAGAATCTCATCAAGTCAATAAAGTAGCAAGATTATAATGATGAGACTAATGATTATTTCACTAAAAGATGGAACCAAAATAAAAATACTTGCCATATGCTCCCAGTTTGAGTAAAAGAACCATACCATTGGCGCCCGTAGCTCAATTGGATAGAGCATCTGACTACGGATCAGAAGGTTAGGAGT
>CAYGGT010000065.1:251-10237 GCA_964349475.1 uncultured Rhodospirillaceae bacterium | reverse complement strand
AGATGTCAGCTTCGGCTGGCTATGACGATAAACGCGCTGCGGAATAGGCGATACGGACCCGGGGGCGGTACCCGGCGGCTCCACCATTTCTTGAGTTTAAGGTCTGTTTGACCTTTCAGGTATGGGGCCGAAACAGGATCGACGTGCGTAGTAAAGGTGGTTGCTTTCGTTCGGTATGGTACCCGCCGTTATCGGGCTAAACACTATAAATGCTAACGACAACGCACCCGCAAGGGTACAACTGGCTCTCGCTGCTTAGGCAGCCTGACCGGTTAGCATCTCAATCCCTTTTCTAGCAATAGAGAAGGTGGGGCGCGGGGGCAGGCCTAGCAACAGAACTGCCCCCATTCTTTTTTTCCTTCAACATAATACCACCCATAAAACTCAGTGACAGCGCGGGCAAGTCTAACTAGACTGGCCAGTATGGAGTTGAAAAATGGCCCGTGATACTGAAGAAGCCTTCCGCTACGATAAAATGGTTGAAAAAGCCTTGCGCGGCGTCGTCAAACAGGCGCTGCAGGAGGTGGTGGATGAAGGCGTGCTTGACGACCATCATTTCTATATTACATTTTTTACCGACCATCCCGGCGTCAAAGTGCCCAGTTACCTGAAGGAACGCTATCCCGGTGAGATGACCATCGTGCTGCAGCACCAGTTTTACGACCTGGAAGTCGATGACGAAAGGTTTACCGTGATGCTGAGTTTCAACAACGTGCCGGAACGCCTGACGATCCCGCTGGCCGCCATCACCATTTTTGCCGATCCTTCCGTCAATTTTGCGCTGCAATTCCAGCCGCTCACCGAAGACGACGAGGACGATGAAATCCACTTTGAAGCCGAAGAGCTGGAAGTCGACAAGAACGACAAGGAAAAGAAAAAAGGCGAAGTCATTTCCCTCGACAGCTTTCGCAAGAAGGATAAAAAGGACAAGAAGGACAAGGATTAGATCCGCTTGCCTCCCATCATCTCCGTACAATCGCTCAGCAAAAAATTCGGCAGCGTCCTTGCCGTCGATGACATATCTTTCGATATCCCGGCGGGCGGAATCACGGCGCTGCTCGGCAACAATGGCGCCGGTAAAACCACGACCATCGCCATGCTGCTGGGCATCCTGACGCCGACCGGCGGCGCCATCACCATCCTCGGCCACGATATGCAGAACAATCGTTTTTCCGCCTTGCAGAAAATGAACTTTTCGTCACCCTATGTCGATCTGCCGCGAAAACTGACGGTGCGCCAGAACCTGTCCATTTACGGCAGGCTCTATGGCGTTAAAAACCTGACCGGCCAGATCAAAAAACTGGCGGCGGAGCTGGAGCTGGAAGAATTCCTCGACCGGCAGCTGGGGAAGCTGTCGGCCGGGCAGCAGACCCGTGTTTCGCTGTCCAAGGCGCTGATCAACACGCCGGAGCTGCTGCTGCTCGATGAGCCGACCGCCTCTCTTGACCCCGATACCGCAGACCGCATTCGCAGCATGCTGGACAGCTATCGCAAGCAGAACGGGACCACCATCCTGATGGCTTCCCACAATATGCGGGAGGTGGAGCGGCTGTGCGACAACGTGCTGATGATGCGCCGGGGAAAGATCGTCGATCGCGGCACGCCGGCGGATCTGATGAAGCGCTATGACCGGCAGAGCATGGAAGAGGTCTTCCTTGATATTGCAAGAGCAGGGGAGGCGGCATGACACAAAGATTTCAGCGTGTCTATGCCATGCTGCTGCGGCATTTTTATATTCTGCGCGGGTCGCCGGCGCGGGTGATCGAGCTGATTTACTGGCCGACGATCCAGATGGTGCTGTGGGGCTTCATCAGCCAGTTTTTCGCGCAGCAGAACATGGCGCCGCTCAGTTATGCGCTCGGCACGCTGCTGGGCGCGGTTATTTTGTGGGACTTTCTGTTTCGCTCGCAGCTTGGCGTGTCGCTTTCCTTCCTGGAGGAAATCTGGGCGCGCAATTTGGGGCATTTGTTCGTCAGCCCGCTGCGCCCGCATGAATGGTGGATCTCAATGATGCTGTACAGCGTCATTCGCACGCTGATCGGCCTGATCCCGGCGGCGCTGCTCGCCATCCCATTCTACGGCTTCTCCATTTTCGACCTGGGGCTGCCGGTTTTATTCCTGTTCTTCAACCTGATGCTGATGGGCTGGTGGCTTGGCCTGATGATCACCGCCATGCTGATCAAGGCGGGGCCGGGGGCGGAAAGCATCGCCTGGGCGCTGACATTCCTGCTGGCGCCTTTTTGCGCGGTTTATTATCCAGTGGCAATCTTGCCGGACTGGCTGCAGGGGGTATCCTATGCGCTGCCGGCATCGCATGTTTTTGAAGGCTTGCGCACGCTGGTGCAGGAAGGGCGGACGGATATGGCGCAAATTCTGACAGCTTTCGGTCTTAACTGTTTTTATATGATAATTGCCATATTTTTATTACAGCTTTCTTTCAACAATGCGCGTAAAGCGGGAACCTTGCTGCAAACCGGCGAATAGACCGTCGCGGGCCGCCGAAGATTTTTTCGGAAGGGGAATTGAGTTTCCCGGAAAACTATGTTTTTATCATATTCATTGATTCTCAAACGCGAAGGGAAAGCCGATGAAATTCAGCCAATCAGGACTGCCGAACGATAAGGTCGTCGAAGAGGCATTTAATTACAGTTATGCGAAAACAATGGCGCTCCGGCATGAGACGCTGAAGCAGTTTAAGCTGCAAATCGACCGGATACACGCGCAGCAACTGCATGCGCTGGATGCGCATAGAGCGGCCAGCGCCCAGACAAACGTTCCCATGACCGACGCCGTTTACAACAGCGAAAAAAACGCCCTCGCGCAGGAACACGCCGATCAGCTGGCAGGGGGGCCGCGCGCGGTAGAGGCATATCTGAACAACACATTCGCCAAGCAGCACCTGACGCCGGCGCTGGAGCTGCATCGGCACAGTGATAAAACATCGCCGGCCTTGCTTGCCGCCGCCGTGTTGTCCGATGCCGTGCGCTCGCCGATCGACTATGAAGAGGTCATCACTGTTTTCGGCAAAGGCATCGGGGGGCTCGTGGCTGAGTGCTGTCACCTTGTCGTCTATCCGGGCGAAGCTGACACTCTTCTTAAAAATGCCGGTTCCGATGCCAAACGCATCTATTTGGCCAATGTTTGCGCCGATCTTGGTTTCTTTCATAAAATGGCGAAAGCCAATCCGATGCAAAAAATTGCGTTTCCGCCGGAACATGCGGAGGCACTTTTTAAAAATGCCAAATTGCTGTGGGGCAACGACAAGAAACTGGATCAACGCTTTGTCGCGGTTTTTAACCTTACCGCGGCAGCGGTTGCGTCCGTCTGCAGGATGGAAGTCGCCGCCGACGGCGCGTTGCAGATGATCAAAGGCACCGTGGCGCCGCCAAACAATCCCGGCTTTCGTCCGACTCGTCCGGGCGGTCCGGCAGGCGGCGGCGACAGTGTTTTTTAACCCCATATTCTGCATCTGAGTCAAAGCCTTGCGTTGACGCTCCTGCCTTCTGTGTGTAAATTGAAAGTGGGGTTATTTCAGGGGTTTTGCGTAGATGAATTCATATTCACGTTCCGTGCATATTCCGGTCATGCTGGACGAGGTCTTGCGCGCTTTGCAGCCGCAGGATGGAAAAATATACGTTGACGGCACTTTTGGCGCCGGCGGGTATACGCGGGCGATTTTGGAATCCGCCGGGTGCACCGTCTATGCCGTTGACCGGGACCCGGAAGCCTATGCCCGCGCGGTCGCCATGGCCAAGGATTTTCCGGGTCGATTAATTCCGCTGCACGGATGTTTTGGCAGTCTTGCGGAACTGCTGGGTGCCGCGCAGATCAAGCATATTCACGGCCTGGTGCTTGATATCGGCGTTTCGTCGCTGCAACTGTCCACCCCGGGGCGCGGATTTTCTTTTCAGGCGGAAGGCCCCCTCGACATGCGGATGAGCAAAGCGGGGGAGAGCGCCGCCGACGTCGTCAATACCGCCAGCGAAGAACGTCTCGCCGATATCATTTTCACTTATGGGGAGGAACGCGCCTCCCGCCGCATCGCCAAAAAAATCGTCATGACGCGCGCCGCCGCACCAATCGAGACGACCTTGCAGCTGGCGGACATCGTGCACAGCGTCGTGCCGCAGCATCCAAAATTGAAAACCGATACAGCCACCAAGACGTTTCAGGCGCTGCGCATCCACGTCAACGACGAGTTGCATGAGCTTGAAAAAGTTCTGGACGCCGCCGAACGGCTGCTGCTGCCGGAAGGGCGGCTGGTCGTTGTGTCATTCCATTCCCTCGAAGACTGGCGTGTGAAACACTTTTTGAAGGAACGCGCCGGAAAGCGCGGCGGCAATTCCCGCCACCTGCCGGCGGCGCATGCCGGGCCTGATCCCACTTTTGCCATTCAGGACGGGCAGGCGCTGAAAGCCTCGGATGCCGAGATTGCATCAAACCCGCGCGCCCGTTCGGCGCGGCTGCGCGGCGGCATACGCACGGCCGCCCCCGCCTGGCAGGAAGAGATGCGCTATGCGTAAGTCAACCTTGCTCTGGCTGACCCTGGCCGCGTGCTGCGGCGTCGTCTTTTTTCACGTCAGCCAGAAAATTCACGGCAGCCGCGAAAAAATTGCCGCGATTGAGGCAAAAATCAGCCGCGAAGAAGAATCGATGCGTATCCTGCAAACCGAATGGAGCTATCTGAACGAGCCGGACAGGCTTGAAAAACTATCGCGGAAATATCTTGGCCTTTCTCCCTTGAAAGGCAGCCAGTTTGCGCAGGTGGTGGAGATTCCGGTGAAACCCTCTCATGCTGACCCGCTCCCGCTTGCGGCAGAGGGGGTGGGCGTGTCTTCTGCGCCTTCTCTTTCTCCTTCTCCTGCGCCGCGGGAGAAGGCCGGGGTGAAGGCGCCGCGCCCCAAAGAGCTTGCCCGCAGCCGCAGCATGAACGATATCCTCAAAAGCCTTGGGGTTGAATGAAAAATAAAATCATCCAGGGCGCGCAAGCGGAACTGCTCGACCAGGCGCGGACGCGGCTGATCTGGGCGGTGATGTTTCTGATGATGGGTTATCTGGCGGTCGGGTTGCGGCTGACGGATCTTACTTTGCTGCGGCAGCAGGCGGTCGTTGTCGAAACGCGGGGGATCAAGCCATCTGGGCAGGTGTTGCGCCGCGCCATTGTGGACCGCAACGGCACGCTGATGGCGGCTTCCCTGACCATGGCTTCCGTTTACGCGAACACGACGATGGTCGATGCGCCGGAAGAGCTGGCGACGCAGCTGGTGCGGATTTTGCCGGGGCAAGACGGCGACGACTTGCTCCGGAAGCTTTCTTCCGGCAAGGAGTTCGTCTGGATTCAGCGCAATATCACCCCGAAGCAGACAGAGGCCATCAACGCGCTCGGCAATCCGGCGCTGGGTTTTCAAGACCAGGCCCGCCGCATCTATCCGCAAGGAAATCTGGCGGCGCACGTCCTCGGCTATACGGATGTGGACGGGAACGGTATCGCCGGGATGGAAAAATCATCTGCTCTTAGCCTTGCGGAGAAAGAACCTCTGTACCTGTCGATCGACCTGCGCATCCAGCATGCGCTGCACCGGGAGCTTGGCCAGGCCGTCGTGAAATTCCGCGCCAAGGCCGGGATCGGCATGGTCATGGATGTTCATACCGGCGAGGTTATCGCCATGGTTTCCTTGCCGGATTTTGATCCCAACCATGCGGGCGATGCCACGGATATTCAAAAGTTCAACCGCGCCACGCTCGGCGTGTTTGAAATGGGTTCGACCTTCAAGATTTTTTCAACGGCGGCGGCGCTTGACAGCGGGCTGGTGAATTTTTCCGATACGTTTGACGCCACCGACCCGATCAAACAGGGTCGTTTCACCATCTCCGACACCCATCCGAAGCGCCGTCCGCTGACTGTGCCGGAAATTTTCATCTATTCGTCCAACATCGGCACCGCCAAAATGGCGGCTGCCATCGGGCGCATTCGATTGCAGGATTTTTACAAAGCGCTGGGCTTTGCCGTGCCGGCGCCGCTGGAACTGTCGGAAAGGGCCGCTCCCCTCTACCCGTCGCCGTGGCGCGATATCACGACGCTCACCGCTTCTTTCGGTCACGGCATCGCCGTCAGCCCGCTGCACCTGATCCGCGCCGCCTCAGGCCTGGTCAATGGCGGGATCATGCCGCAATCAACGCTCGTGAAGGCGGAGAAAAAAAACAGCCTTCCCGGTAAACGTGTCGTGAATGCCGATGCCTCCCGCCGGGTGCGGCAGTTGCTGGAGCTGGCGGTCGCCAGCGGCACGGGCGCCAATGCCTTCGTCGAAGGATACAATGTCGGCGGCAAAACCGGGACGGCCGAAAAAAATCTGCGCGGCGGCTATCAGCGTAACGCCCTGCTGTCGTCCTTTCTTGGCGTATTCCCCATGAAAAACCCGCGCTATGCCGTGCTGGTGATGCTGGATGAGCCGCAGGGCAGGCAAGACACGCACGGTTTTGCGACCGGCGGCTGGACCGCCGCACCGGTCGTGGCGCGGGTGATTGAACAGATGGGGCCGCTTTACGGCATCGCGCCGGATTTGACGCGCACCCGCAAAGACATTGAAAAAGAAATGGGCGTTTACCTGAAAGAACTGAAGGAAGGAAATTCACTTGCGTCTCTTGGAACTGACAATTGATGCGGATGATTTAAAAGTCAGCGATAAAATCAAGGCCGCCGCGCTGGATATCACCGGGTTAACGTCCGACTCGCGGGAGATACGGGCGGGATATCTTTTCGCCGCCTTTCCCGGCACGAAACAGGACGGCCGGAAATTTATCGAAGACGCGATTAAAAAAGGCGCAGTGGCTGTTCTTGCGCCCGAAGGAACGGTCATAAATTCAAAAACCGTTGTCCTGCTGGAAGATAAAAACCCGCGCCGCTGCTTCGCCCGCATGGCGGCCGCTTTTTTTGGCAAGCAGATGGATGTCATCGTCGCTGTTACCGGCACCAACGGGAAAAGCTCCACCGTCAACTTCTGCCGCCAGATGTGGCAGTCGATGGAACACGCCGCCGCCTGTCTTGGCACGCTGGGCATTATCGCGCCCGGCATTCATCGCCCGGGCTCGCTGACCACGCCTGATCCCGTCACGCTGCACGGCGAAATCGCCGAGCTGGAAGCGTCGGGGGTGACGCATCTGGCGCTTGAAGCCTCCAGCCAGGGCCTTGATCAGTACCGCCTTGACGGCGTGCGCGTCACGGCCGCCGGTTTCACCAACCTCACCCGCGATCATCTCGATTACCACGGCACGATGGAAAACTATCTTGCCGCCAAGCTGCGCCTGTTCAGCGAAGTTCTGATGGATGGGGGCGTTGCCGTCATCAACAGCGACATGCCTGATGCCGACGCGCTGCGCGCCGTGTGCAAAAAACGGGGCTTGCGCGTGATCGACTTCGGCGTCAAGGCCCGCGACATTCGTCTTGTCAAACACAAGCCCCTGGCGGATGGCCAGTTCCTCGAACTGATGGTGATGGGCGAGCGGTACGAGCTGGAATTGCCGTTGGTCGGCGACTTTCAGGCATCCAACGCTCTTTGTGCGCTGGGCCTTGTTATTGCCGCCGACCCCGACAACCGGCTGCTGCACATGCAATCCATCTATGTGCTCGAACGCCTGCAAAGCGTGCGCGGGCGGCTGGAATTTGCGGCGCGGCACCCGAATGGCGCCAGCATCTATGTCGATTACGCCCACACGCCCGATGGGCTTGAAACCATGCTGAAGGCGCTGCGCCCGCACACGTCAAAACAGCTTCATGTCGTCTTCGGGTGTGGCGGCGACCGCGATCGCGGCAAGCGTCCGATGATGGGTGAGGTCGCCCTGCGCCTGGCCGACAAGGTGATCGTCACCGACGATAATCCGCGCACCGAAGACGCGGCCGCCGTCCGCGGTGAAATCATGAAGGGTGCTGCGGGCGCAACCGAAATTGCAGGCCGTCGCGAAGCCATTCGTGCCGCCATCCGCCATTTAAAGCAAGGCGACGTCCTGGTCATCGCCGGGAAAGGTCATGAGCAGGGGCAGATCGTCGGCACCGAGATCCTGCCTTTTGACGATGTCTCCGAAGTGCGGGTGGCGGTGCTGGAGGTCAGTCAATGACGCTCTGGACATCAAAAGAAATTGAACGGGCGACCGGCGGGAAAGCCACCGCAGATTTTGAAGCCAGCGGCGTTTCCATCGACAGCCGGACGTTAAAATCGGGCGAAATATACCTCGCGCTCAAAGGCGAGCAGTTCGACGGGCATGATTATGTGGACGCCGCTTTTAAGGCGGGGGCGGTTGCGGCGCTTGTAAAAAGGGATTTTCTTTCAAAATCCCTGCCGCTTGTTCATGCCGACGACACCATGGAGGCGCTTGAAAAACTTGGCGCCGCCGCCCGGTCGCGTTCGACGGCGAAGATCACCGCTGTGACCGGGTCTGTCGGCAAAACCGGCAGCAAGGAAATGCTGTTCATCGTCCTGAACGCTTTGGGAAAAACCCACGCCAGCAAGAAAAGCTTTAATAATCACTGGGGTGTGCCGCTGTCGCTGGCCAATATGCCGAAGGACGCGGCCTATGGCATTTTCGAGCTGGGCATGAACCACGCGGGCGAGATGACGCGGCTGACGGAACAGGTGAAGCCGCATATCGTTCTGATCACCACCATTGAACCGGCGCATATCGAGCATTTCAAAAATGTTGAGGCGATTGCCGACGCCAAGGCGGAAATTTTCACCGGCCTGGATAAAAACGGCTTTGCCATCCTCAACATCGACAATCCGCATTACACAAGGCTCAAAAACCATGCGGAAAAATGCGGCATAAAAAAAATTCTTTCTTTCGGCGAGGACGAAGACGCGTACGCCCGGCTGATCGACTGCGCGCTGCATGCCGACAGCACGCGGATCACCGCCGAGATCGGGGGCGAGCGGGTCAAATACAAGCTGAACATTCCCGGCAGGCATATCGCCGAAAATTCTTTGGGCGTTCTGACGGTTGTGAAAGCAGCGGGGGGCAATCTGCACGCCGCTGTCAAGGCGCTCGAAAATTCAGAGCCGGTGGAAGGGCGCGGCAACCGCATTCAAGTCGTGCTGGCTGAAGGCCAGCCGCCGCTCACCATCATCAACGAAAGCTATAACGCCAACCCGGCTTCGATGCTGGCGGCGTTTCAGGTGTTCGGGCTGGCGACCCCGCCGCCGGGCGGGCGGCGCATTGCCGTGCTGGGCGATATGCTGGAGCTTGGCCGCGACGGCCCGCGCCTGCATGCCGATCTTGCCAACCCGCTGCTGAAGGCGAAAGCCGATCTGGTTTTCTGCTGCGGGCTGCAGATGGACGCGATGTACCAGCTTTTGCCGCCCGGCTGGCGCGGCGCCCACGCCAAGGACAGCCAGGAACTTGCCGCGCATGTCGCGGCAGCCGTCCGTCCCGGCGACATCGTGCTCGTCAAAGGCTCCGCCGGCAGCAAGATGTCTTATATCGTGCAGGCGCTGCAATCCATCAACGCGAAAGAGGCCCGTCATGCTGTATAATCTGCTGTATCCGCTGGCGGAATATTTTCAGCCTTTCAACCTGTTCAAATACCTGACGTTTCGCGCCGGGGGCGCGATGCTGACGGCGATGGTGATCAGCTTCATGATCGGCCCTGCCGTTATTCGCTGGCTGAAGACAAAGCAGGGCAAGGGCCAGCCGATCCGCTCCGACGGTCCCGAGACGCATTTCAAAAAACAAGGCACGCCGACGATGGGCGGGCTGATGATTATTTTCTCCGTCACGCTTTCGACCTTGCTGTGGGTGGATGTGAGCAATCTTTACATGTGGATCGTGCTGTGGGTCTTCCTGGGCTACGGCGCGATCGGTTTCGCCGACGATTACGCCAAGCTGACCAAAAGCAGCCACAAGGGCGTTCCCGGAAAACTGCGCTTGTTGCTTGAATGCGCGATTGCACTGGCCGCCGTCGTTGCGGTGCTCTCCCTGACGCCGCCGCCGCTTGGCAG
>CAYGGT010000065.1:0-241 GCA_964349475.1 uncultured Rhodospirillaceae bacterium | reverse complement strand
AGCAGCCTTGCCGTACCGTTCTTTAAAAATGTTCTGTTCAGCCTGGGATGGTTCTTCGCGCCGTTTGGCTTGCTGGTTATTGTTGGTGCTGCCAATGCCGTGAACCTGACCGACGGGCTGGACGGGCTTGCCATCGGCGCCATCATGATCGCCGCCGCCTGTTTTGGCATCATCTCTTATCTCGTCGGCAATCTGGTGTTTGCGAATTACTTGCAAATCCACAATGTGCCGGGGGCGGGGG
>CAYGGT010000064.1:0-10249 GCA_964349475.1 uncultured Rhodospirillaceae bacterium | reverse complement strand
GGCTAAACGATTAGAGGACAACCGTAACTCTCAGATTTGAAGAATGAGCGCAAGAATGCGGACGAAGATAGTTTTATATATCGAAGGCTGCCATATTCAGCAATGACCAGGAAAAAAATCAAGCTCGGCCGGCGGGAAGGCCTTTACCTGAAAGACGTCAGCACCAAGGGCCACGGCGTGTTTTGCACGCAGGATATCAAGAAGGGGGCGGTGCTGGAGATCAGCCCTTCCGTCGTCCTGAATGAAGCCGCGACGGGGCATGTGGATAAAACCATTCTGGTCAATTATACATTCGAGCTTGGCAAGCCTTCAAAGCGCCTGCGCGACCGTGCCCGCATCAGGCGCATGGACCAGGCCTGTGTCGTGATCATGGGGGTCGCTTCTTTTTGCAACCATGATGAAGACCCCAATGCTGAAATTCTTTGGGAGGATCGGGGCGGGATGCTGTACTACACCCTGCGGGCGCGGCGGAACATCCCTAAAAACACCGAAATCTGCACATCCTACGGCGACGGCTGGTTTGACGACCGGCGCTAACCAGGGCCGCGCCATGCCCTGCGAAGCCAGCGTCTGCGCGCCGCATTGTCCGGCGGATTTTTTATTGATAGACTGTTCCCGCCACCAATTTCTTCGTCACTTCTCTGGGGTATTCAACGATGACAGAAAATCTAAATCTGCCCCAGGGGGCAAGCAAGGATGAATTATACCGGGCGCTCATTCCCCAGATTGTCAGTGTCATCAGCGGTACAGACGACCTGATCGCCAATCTCGCAAATATCGCCGCCATTTTAAAAGAGGCCTTCAACTTTCTCTGGGTAGGGTTTTACCGGGCGGATAAGCCTCAAACGCTCATTCTCGGGCCGTTTCAGGGTCCGCTGGCCTGCGTGACGATTCCGTTCAGCAAGGGAGTTTGCGGCGCGGCCGCCCGAGAAAAAAGAACGGTGGTTGTGCCCGATGTGCATGCTTTCCCCGGGCATATTGCCTGCAGCGGCCTGACGAGATCGGAAATCGTGGTGCCTCTGGTGCATGAAAACGAAACACGCCTTGTTCTTGATGTCGACAGTGATCAGTTGAACAGCTTTGATGACATCGACAAACACTATCTGGAGAAAATAGTCGATATAATCAAAGAGCAGCATTTCCGAGTTTAACCCGGAAGAGCCGTGATCGCGGGGTTGTCTGCGCTAATCTATAAAAGTCTTGTTTTCAGATTGACCGTCTAATACTCTCGATAGAGTTAGTCTTTGATCATTGGGGTGTTTTGTATGCGGTATTTCGTAGCGATAATTTTATCTTTCTTTTTGATGTCTTGCTCTTCGGCTCAAGCAGCCACATTTCCGGATAAGCCTTCGTCTCAGGATTACTTTGTCGATCAGGCAGGACTCATCGCCGATGCTGATAAAAAAAGCATCAATGCGCTTGCAAATGCCCTGCTGACGGAAGAAGCAATCCCGTTGTTTATCGTTACAATCGCATCTCTTTCCGCTCAGCAGGCGACAGGGCTTGGCGTAGAGCGCTATAGCCAAGAATTATTTGATCACTGGGGAATTGGCACGCAAGAAAGAAACTATGGCATTCTTCTCCTTATCTCAGCGGGTGACCGTAAAGCGCGCATAGAGCTTGGAAAAGGGTTTGATAATAAGTACGACAAGCAAACAGACGATATCATGCAGTCGCTGATTGTGCCTGCATTCAGGAAGGGGAATTTTTCGACAGGGATCGTTGATGGCGCGCGCGGGCTTGATGCCATGGCAAGGGGACTACAGTTGCCGAAAGCTGCTCTCCCGGCATGGTTTTTTCCAACCCTTATCGTGGAGGGGATATTCCTTGCCGCACTCATCTTCAGCCTGTTCAAAAACGGGAAATCAGGATGGGCCTGGGGCCTGATCGCCCTTATTGGAGGCTCCTACTTATTTCGTATAAAAGGATCAGGATCTTCCGGGGGGTTTGACGGCGGATCGAGCGGCGGAGGCGGCTCAACTGGTTCCTGGTAAGTACAAAACAGAACGGAAGGAAAAATGAGAAATGTCCGGCAAGCCCCCGCGTTCGTTGATCCGGATGATCTGTATTGCGCTTTTGATACTGATTGTCGGCGCGCTTTCTTACCAGAACTATATCGTTTACAAGAGAATTAAAAGCCTGAAACGCTCCCCGCCCGAGATATCGGAAATAGCGGGCTACCTGCCGGATTTAACCGATGAAGTATCTATAGCGCTGGCGGCGCTCGTGGCCGAAAACGCGATATACAGAGCCAGCCTGAAGCGACAGAGAATCAACCTGAAAGAGTGCATGTCAAAACTGCCGCAAAATGAAATTGATGATTTTTATAGAAGGCACCGAGAGGAGCTGGAGCAGGAAGGGGCCAAGTGAGGTTTTCTGTCGCCGGAAGTTTTTGCTTCCCGCTGCTTCCTGCGGTTGTTATAGTCAAATTATCGCTAGAAACGACCGTCAGGAGATAAACGACATGTCAAAATCACACGACGCTAAAAAATCCACCAAAAAACCCGCTCTTAAAACGCCGGCGCAGAAAAAACAAGCCAAGCGCGATAAAAAGAAATAGTCAGTCGGGCTGAAGGCTTTTGAGAAAAGCCTAACTCATGCCGACGATTTTATCGGCGATTTTTTCCATGAAGGCGGACAGCAGCGCGGTCATCATCGGGAACATGATGAAGATGGCGGCGAAAATCGCCACGATTTTCGGCACAAAGGTCAGCGTCATTTCCTGGATCTGCGTCAGCGCCTGCACGAGCGAGATGATGACGCCGACAACCAGGCCGACCAGCATCACCGGCGTCGAGATTTTGATCGTCAGCATGATCATTTCGCGGGTGAAGTCGATGATTTCAGTTTCGTCCATAGCGGCCTTATATCGGTGTGCGCATCACTGACTCGTAAGCTTGCACGACTTTGTCGCGGACGGCAAGGACGGTGTTGAGGGCTATTTCCGCGTCGGTGACGGCCTGGAGAACGTCGGTCATGTCGGCCTTGCCGGCGAGCGCCGCGCCTGAAATTTTTTCGCTTTTATGCTGCGCGTCGATCGCCGCGTGCAGGGACTGTTTCAGCAGGTCGCCGAAAGCGGCGCCGCCGCCCTCGCCGTTTTCACCCCCGGCTTTTTTCAGCTGGTTCAGGGTATTGGCATAGGCGCTGGTTGCATCGGTAATATTAGCCATTGTTTTAACTCCTGTTACCTGCTGAGAAGGTCAAGGGTGCGCATCAGCATGCCCTTGGCCATTTCGATGACGCCGAGATTGGCTTCGTAAGATCTTTGCGCTTCGCGCATGTCCATCATTTCGATCAGCGGATTGACGTTGGGCATCTTGATATAGCCGTTCTTGTCCGCCGCCGGATGGTTGGGATCGTATTTCAGAATAAAGTCGGAGCGGTCCTGCGTGATCTTGTCGACAGCGACTTCGCGCTGGCCGCTGGCTTTGTCGAGGACGTTTTTAAACGTCACGGTCTTGCGCTGGTACGGCAACCCGTTTTGGGTTTGCGCGGCCGTGTCGGCATTGGCAAGGTTTTCCGAGATGACGCGCATGCGCACGCCCTGCGCTTTCATCCCCTTCGCCGCCTGCGCCATGGCATCAAGCAAATCCATGTGTTACTTCCTTTACTGCGACCGGATCGAGTTTTTCAGCATGTCGATATTTTTCTGATAGATGGTCGTCGTCAGCCGGTGGTCGGTATAGTTCTGGTTCATCTTCAAGAGCTGCTCTTCAAGGATGACGGCATTGCCGGACGGCGAGGTTTCGTAAGGGTTCTTCTGGTTCGCCGACAGCGCCCGCTTGCTGGACGTGCTTTCGAGCATGGCCTTGAAATCCAGCGGCGTCAGGTCCTGCGGCTTGAAGCCCGGCGTATCCGCGTTGGCGATGTTCTGCGCCAGCACTTTCTGGCGTTCTTCGTGCCATTGCATCTTCTGGACGGCCGCTTGCATCAGCGTCAGTTTTTGTGTTGTCATTGGCAACTCCCCGACTTAACTATAGCACATATATTGATTGTGACATTATTGTCGTTAACATCCCGTAAACTTTTGCTACACTTGTGCGGAAGGGCCGTATGACAGACATTTTATATAATTCCCCCGAAGACAGAAAAGCAGCCGTCGCGTTGAAGAAATTCGGCGTGAATGACGGCGCTATTCCAAAAATCGTCGCTGCCGGTTACGGCAAACTGGCGGAGGAGATTATCCAGCGGGCTTTCGATAACGGCGTCAAGGTGCGGGAGGACAAAGACCTCGCCCAGATGCTGGCGGTGATCACGCTCGACAGCGATATTCCAACCGAAGCCCTGGTCGCCATTGCCGAGATTCTCGCCTATGTTTACAAAGCCAACGGAACCTATCAAGCTGCGAAAGATGAAACAGATGCATGAAACGGCTCAAAAACTGAAAGCGATTGTCGATTACGTGCGTGACTGTCAGGCGCGGGTCAGCAAAGGCGAGCTGATGGACCTGCAGGGGCTCGATGAAAACGTGATCGAACTTTGCGACGAAATCGCCGAACTGCCGGAAAAAGAAGCGCAGGTGCTGGAACGGCAAATGAGCCAGCTCATTGAATCCCTCGAAACCCTGGCCACCACGATCAAGGAACAGGAATTGGGTAGATAATCCATGGACATGATTCTGCTCCTGAAATTCTTCAGCGCCTTTGTTTTTGTCATCGCCCTGATGCTGCTGTTCTCGTGGCTCTTAAAACGCATGGGTCTTTCGGGCCCGCTGGTGACTTCAGCCGCCGCCCGCCGCCTGAAAATCGTCGAATTCCTGCCCGTCGATCACCGCCGCCGCCTGGTGCTGGTGCAGTGCGACGACAAGGAGTATCTTTTACTGCTGGGGGCGGGCAGTGAAACGGTCGTCGGGCTTTTAAAGGATCAGAAGAATGCATAAGATTGAAACGCCACGGCGCTGGGCAAGTGCAGGAACTGCTCTTCTGTTTTTCCTCGTGCTCTTTCTTCTCCCCACCGACGTCTTCTCGCAAAGCCTGACGATCGACCTTGGCGCGAAAGGCGCGGATGACGCGGGCGCCACGTCGGTTGCCGGGCGCGTTGTGCAGATGGTTGTTTTAATGACCGTCCTTTCGCTGGCGCCGTCGATTTTGATGATGATGACGTCTTTTACGCGGATCGTGGTGGTGCTGTCGTTCCTGCGCACCGCGCTTGGCACGCAGCAGACGCCGCCGAACACCGTGCTGCTGAGTCTGGCGCTGTTCCTGACGTTCTTTATCATGACGCCGACGATCCAGGCGTCCTATGAACAGGGCCTCAAGCCGATGATCAGCGGCGAGATGGATGAAATGGAGGCGCTGCAAAAAGCCGTGACGCCGTTCAAGATATTCATGCTGAAGCACGCCCGGGAAAAAGACCTGACGCTGTTCATGAACCTGAGCAAGACGCCAAAGGTGGACGATCCGCTGGCGACGCCGCTGCAGGTCGTTATCCCGGCTTTCATGATTTCAGAACTGCGGCGCGCTTTTGAAATCGGCTTCCTGATTTTCCTGCCGTTCCTGATCATTGACATGGTGACGGCCTCGATCCTCATGTCGATGGGGATGATGATGCTTCCCCCCGTCATGATTGCGCTGCCGTTTAAAATCATCTTCTTCGTGCTCGTGGACGGCTGGTACCTGATTGCCGGGAGTCTGGTGCAGAGTTACGGCGGAAGCTGAGTTTTACGCCGGTAAAGCAGAAAAACCGCAAGGCACACCCCCGCAAAAGAAAGCCACAGGGCGGTGCCCAGCAAGGATGCCTGGATACCCCGGAGCGTGGAAACATGCCCGATCGCCATGCTCACGGGGATGAACAGCAGCGAGGTTATCAGGTTCTGGGTTGAAAGGATCGTCGCCCGCCGTTCGGAGCCGACGTGGCTGTTGATGACGTCGTTCACCAGCGGCGAAGCGGCGCCAAAAAGGCACGTGCCGGCCAGCATCAGCAAGGCAACGCCGATCCAGTTCAGGTAAAACCCGGCAACGACGCAAACGCCAAAGGCCAGCGCCCAGAAAAAAGCCATGGCGCGGTGGGGGCTGATGCGGCCGTCAAGCAGATGCCCGAAGTGGCTCGACGCGCCGCCGAGCATAAATCCGATGGCAGTCAGGACGCCATACCAGGATTCCGGCACGCGCAGCGCCATGTAGTAAGGCTGCTGCGCCCACAGGATGATCTTGGTGCTGCAAAAGAGCGCTGCCGAAAACAGGATGATAAAGGCGATTTCTTTGTGTCCGTGCAAGGCGTAGCGCAGGGTCATCGCCATGTCTTTCAGCGGGTGATGCGCCGGGCGTTTTTTGTGCCGCTCCGGTTCGTCCAGCAGGCAGACGGCGACCAGCGCGGCCAGCATCACCGCCAGCATCAGGACCAGCGGCAGCTGGTGATGCAGCGGGTAAACCAGGCCGCCGACGACGCTCGATATCGCCACCGTATAGAACCCGAAGGCCATGCGCCGCCCTTCGCGCTTGCGGTACTCTTTCTCCCGCCCGGCGGAAAGCAGGGAGTCGTAAAGGATGGCGGTGTTCGTGCCGGAACAAAGGCTGATGCCGACGCCGACCAGTATCTGCGACAGCACGGCCATAAAAAAACTGTCGGCGACCAGCAGGCAGGCATAGCCGAGAATGTCGAAGAGAAACCCCAGTGCCAGCGTATGTTTCCGCTGCCAGATGTCGGACAGCCATCCGGTCGGCACTTCCAGCAGCACGATGGTGGCGGCGAAGGCGGCTTGCCCGATCATAAATTCCCGGAACCCGATGCCGATCTGGTCGCGGTAGTAAAGCATGATGACCGGCAGCACGAACAGCATGTTCATGCCGATCGTATAAGCATCAATCAGCCTCAGGTTCCTCTGGATGCGCATTTAGAGCTCTTCCTTCGTCACCCGCGCAATCGTCAGGACGTTGATGCCTGACACGTCCGCCGCTTTCAAAACCCGCGCGCATTCGTTGAGCGTCGCGCCGCTGGTGAAGACGTCATCGACCAGCAGGATGTTTTTGCCTTTTACGTTTTTATTCACCGCAAAAGCGCCACGCACATTGTTGCTGCGTTCTTTCGCGCTCAGGCCCTTTTGCGGCAGGGTGTGGCGGGTACGGAGCAGAGCATCCGCCATATATTTCTTTTCCGTTCTCCGGGCGATTTCCTGCGCCAGCAAGGCGGACTGGTTGAACCGCCGTTCCCGCAACCGGCGCTGGTGCAGCGGCACAGGAAGGATGATATCCGCCCGGTCGATCAAATCCTGGCCCGCGCGAATCATCCACGGCACGAAAGTGTGAACGGCGTGCAGCCGGTCGCCGTATTTGAATTCCAGCACCAGTTTTCGGCTGGCGTCATTATAGACGACGGCGGAACGCGCGGCATCGAAAACGGGTTCCCGTTCCATGCAGGCGGCGCAGAGCGTATCGGTGCCCCCGGTTTCAAAAGCCAGCAGAATGCCGCAGGTGCTGCAAAAAGGCTTTTCGATGAATTGCAGCTGCGGCCAGAACCCTCCGCTGACCATCCCCGGCGCATCGACAATTTCCCCCGTCGCCAGGCAGCGGGGAGGCAGCAATGTGTCCAGCACCGATTCCCAAAGGCCGGAAAAAGCATTTTGTTTCTTCAGGATGGATTGCATAGTAGAGAAAGTGCCTGAAAATGCTATATATATCAATATGTAAGAAAATTCTTGTTTTCCGTATTAAAATAGTCTATAGAGTATGTGGCTGTAAACAGGCGAAGACCCAGAGAAGCGTGAATGTCGAAAATCGACAAAACAGAGATCAGCGAGCAAATCGCCGCCAGCATCCGGAATTTTTCGCTGCTGGCGAAAGATGACACGTCGCGGCAGCGCTCTGTGATCGAGATGCCGGCGTTTATTCAGCAGAAAGCGGCGCTGATTTCCGCGCACTTTCTTTTGTCTTCGGGCGCCCGCCTCGCCGATATGGGGTGCGAGACGGGGGAGGTGACTTATGTGCTGGCGCTGCTCAACCCGCGCGCCGAAGTGATTGGCATCGACCGTGATCCCGCCGCCATCGAATTCGCCCGCAAGACCTACAAGCTGCCGAATTTGTCTTTTCGCCAGACGGATATCTCCCTCCCCGATTTCGAGGATGAGCAGCTGGACGGCATTATCAATTCCAATATTCTGCACGGCGTTTATTCCGCCGCCGGGTATAACGCGGACGATGTCACCTTGCTGCTGGAAAAACAAATCGCCAAGCTGAAGCCCGGCGGCACGATGCTGATCCGCGATTACATCATGCCGCCGGAAGACGAATTCGTGCTGATGGAACTGCCCAATACGCCGAGTATCGGGCGGGATGTGGTGAATTTGTCGGACGCGGACCTGCTGGTGCTGTTTTCTCAGTCGGCGCGGCCCTTAAAAGCCGGCGGCTGTGAAGGATTCTTTATCGAAGAGCAGATGCCCAAACGCGAAGGCACGCGGCTGTTCCGCCTGCCGCACAAATGGTCGGTGGAATTCGTTCACCGCAAGAATTACCGCGCCAAATGGCATAAGGAAATCCGCGAGGAGTATACGTTCTTTACCTGGCAGGACTACCGCCGCGCCTTCGCCAAAATCGGCATGCGGATGGTGTTTTCGGCGCCGCACTGGAATCCCTGGGTGATCAACAACTGCTTCAAGGGGCGCTTCCAGCTGTACACGGAAGACAACAAGTTGCTCGACTACCCCGCCACCAATAACTTCATCGTGGCGCAGAAGGTGTCCGACGGGCAGAGTTTGCTGCTGGAAGAGCGCCGCCCGTCGCAAAACGCCGTCGGCGACTTGCAGATCATGGTGGTGCGCGACAAGAAAAGCGGAACGGTGCACGAATTGGTCAGGCGTCCGGGGGAATATTGCGACGTCATCCCTTACCGCGTGACGTCCGAAAACCGGCTGGTCGTCTTTGTCCGGAGCGGATACCCGCGCCCCATCGTGAATGCGGTCTCGCGCGGCAGTTCCAACCTTGACGGCAAAAAATGGTCCGGCCACCTGATCGAGCCGATTACCCTGAACACGGGCGCCATGACCGAAGACGTTGAAGGCAACCGCCGGATGATTTTTGGCCATGTGCGCGGCTATGCGGGCCTGCGTCCGAAAACGGAGGAAAGCTGGCACGTCGGCGATACTTATTTCCCCTCCCCCGACCGCATTGACGAAGCGATCGAGCCGGTGTTCGTTGAAGTGGAAAACCCGCACAACACATCCTGGGCGATCAAGTCTGACAAGGATCTGTCTTTCACCGAGCTGGGCTCGATCACCGAGCTGGACGCCGCCGACATTATTCTTGCCTCCCAGGTCGGCTTGTTGCCGGAGCCGCGGCTGGAAATGCACGTCTTCGCCCTCATGACGCGCCACGGCATCCCGTCGCCGCGCTGGATTGGCGATGCCGCGCCGAAGGTATCGCGCCAGCCCGTCAAAAGTCACGATCCGGAAGAATTGCTGCAAGAAGCAGAGCACGCGGAATTCGAAGAAGCAAAAACCGGCCCTGTTCACCTGAAGCCGGTCAAGGCCGTGTTTGTCGAAGAGGGCAAGTCCGGGCGCACGACACGCGGGCTGTCGGCGCAGGACGTGGAATTCATCGTCACCGACGACGGCGTGGAGAATATCGCCATCGTCCTGCCCCTGACCCGGGACTGGGACGACAATCTGCTGGTGGCGCTGGACCCTAAAATCATGCCGGTTCCCAATCGCCTGGGCGGTGACGGCGCGATGCTGAACGCGCCAAGTTTTGTCCTGCCCAAAGATGTCAGGACGATGGACGATGCCAAACGCTTTGTCGCCGACAAGTTTCACGTGCCGGCGGATCAAATATGCCAGCTGGGGGAAAGCTATTTCACGCACGTCAGCGTCACGCCGCAGCGCATCTATCCTTTTACGGTCGTGGCGCCGCCGGATGCCGGGGGCAAAAATCCATGGCGCTACGCGCCCGTGAAAAAGCTGGGGCGGCTGGGGAAATTCGAGCGCCTGAGCGGCGCGACGCTGAAGCTTCTTTCGCGGGTGCAGATGCAGATGGATGACAGTCACGGCATGTCGATGCAGCGTGACATGGGTCACCAGCGGCACAAGGATTTCTCGCTTTCGACCGCAAAAACCGCCGTGGAGCAGGGCAATACCCTCCGCGCCGTGCCGTCCCGCATTCTGGGTCAGCGCGGTCCCGCCGTCAAAGCAGCGGCAGAGCCGCCAATCGGAAAACGCCTGAGCCAGAGCTACGCCCAGGCAAAAATGAGCGTCAGGGAAACGCCGGGCATTGAAAAAATTGATAAGAATATCGACGCCGTTGGGAAATCATTAATTAAAAAC
>CAYGGT010000063.1:0-10333 GCA_964349475.1 uncultured Rhodospirillaceae bacterium | reverse complement strand
CCAGTCCGGCACACCGGAAATTTCTTATGACGGCCATTACGACGCAGCGGCGAAAACCTATACCCTGACGTTGACGCAGCATACGCCCGCGACCGCCGACCAGCCGCAGCTTTTGAAACAAGCGCTGCACATCCCCGTCGCCGTCGGCCTGATCGGCCAGAGCGGCAAGGATGTGGCTGAACGCCTGCTGCACCTGACGCAGAAAACGGAAACTTTCGTGTTTCAGAACATCCCCGGCCCCGTTGTGCCGTCCGTCCTGCGCGGGTTTTCAGCGCCGGTTAAAATCACCTCGCAGCCGTCGGATGACGAGCTGATCTTCCGCATGGCGCATGATTCTGATCCCTTCAACAAATACGAAGCGACCGAGCGCCTGATGCTGAAAACCATCCACGGCCTCATTCAGGATTACAATGATGAGTTGCCGATGACTCTGCGCCAGGATTTTCTGGATGCCTATGCCGTCAATCTGGCGGATGCGACCAGCGGGGATATGTCTTTTGCCGCTTTGGTGCTGCAGCTGCCAACCGATAATCTTATTATCCAGAGCCTGCAAACCGTCGATCCCGATGCCGTGCAGGATGTGCTGGATTTCATGCGCGTCACGCTGGCGGAGGTTTTTCAAAGCGAATTCGAACGGCTGTATCAGGCAACCGCCGCGCCTGCGGGGGAAGCCTACGACGTCGTGCCCGCGCAGGTCGGGCGGCGCGAGCTGCACAACACCAGTCTTTCTTTCCTCGGCAGGCTGGAAACGCCGGAGGTTGCGGCCATGGCCGAAGCGCAATATCAGCTGTCCGCGAACATGACGGAAAAACTGCGTGGCCTGGCTGTCCTGTCCCGCATGGGCGGCGCGGCGGGGGCAGGGGCGCTGGACGATTTCTATCAGCGCTATAAGGGCAACAGTAACCTGGTCAATACCTGGCTGGGCTTGCAGGCGGGTATCCCGACGGGGGATGTGCTGGGGCGCGTGAAGGATTTGATGCAGCATGAAGCGTTCGACATGACCAATCCGAACAAAGTCTATGCCGTCATCGGCGGGCTTGCCGGCGCCAACCCGACTGTGTTTCACAAAAAAGACGGCTCCGGGTATCAATTTTTAGCCGACACAGTGATAGAGCTGAATACCGTCAACCCGAAAACCGGCGCCAACCTTGTGAAACGCCTGATCCAGTTTAAACGCTATGACGAAGACCGGCAGAGGTTGATGCTGACACAATTGGAACGCGTCATGGCGACACCCAATCTGGACAGCGGCATCAAGGAACTGGTCGGCCAGGCACTCGCGATCGCCGCGCCAAAACCGCGCGCGCAGCAATTCGATCCGGCGGCGAAACCGAAGTAAACGCTTACATCTTGACCGAGAAAGATTTCCCGCAGCCGCAGCCTGAGGCCGCGTTGGGGTTTCTGATTTTGAAGGCGGAACTCATCAGGCTTTGCTCGTAGTCCACAACGGCGTTTTGCAAGTAGGGCAGGGACTGCGCGTCCGTGACCGCCACGTCGCCGACCGCCACGTCGTCGGGGTTGGCCCGGTCATCAAAAGCCAGCTCATACTGAAACCCCGAACACCCGCCGCCCAGCACCGTCACCCGCAGCATCAGTTGCGGGTTGCCGTGTTTTTCACGCATGGCGACGATACGTTTGGCGGCGCTCTCTGATATTGTCATATTCATTATAATTTTCCTTTATGATAGACTGATAATATGGTTTAAAATCCTTGTAAATCAAGAATATTAAAGGTGTTTTCATGACCACGCGCAGTCCGAAGGCGAACAAACTGAAATCTATACCTAAAATGAGCGCAATAACGGACGGTCTGGAGGTTTATGCGTCGCGGCCGCATGAAAGCCGGGGGCGGTTTTATCCGGAGCTGCCGAGCAAGACCCGGGGCGATTTCGAGCGCGACCGGGACCGGATTATCCACTCTGTGGCTTTCCGCCGGCTCAAATTCAAGACGCAGGTCTTTGTCTATCACGAGGGCGATCATTACCGCACCCGCCTGTCGCACAGCATCGAAGTGGCGCAGGTGGCGCGTTCGCTGGCGCGTCTTTTGAAAATCAATGAAGATCTCGCGGAGACTTGCGCGCTGGCGCATGATCTTGGCCATACGCCCTTCGCCCATGTGGGGGAAGATGCGCTGAAAGAATGCATGGAGCCTTACGGCAGTTTCGACCACAACGACCAGACGCTCCGCGTCGTGACGCTGCTGGAAAAGAAATACCCGCATTTTGACGGCCTGAACCTGAGCTGGGAGAGCCTTGAAGGGCTGGTGAAACATAACGGCCCGGTTCTCAAGAAGGGAAAAAAACCCAAACTGGAAATCACCCTGAACGCGCTGAAGGACGAGATGGATCTGATGCTTGGGACCTATGCGTCGCTTGAAGCCCAGATCGCGGGTCTTGCCGACGATATCGCCTATAACAGCCATGATCTGGATGACGGCCTTTCCGCCGGGCTCTTTACCCTGCGTGATCTGGAGGAAGTCGAATGGGTGGCGGCCATCATGCACGGCAAGCGCAAGGAATATCCGGGCATCGACGAAAAAATTCTCGCGCAGGAAACCATCCGTGACGTGATGGGCACCTATATTCTCGATGTGCTGGAAGAAACCCGCCGGCGCCTGGGCGCGTTGAAACCGGTCTGTGCGGATGATGTGCGGTATGCCGGCAGCATGACAGCCGCCATGTCCGGCCTGATGAAAAAGCGCGACAAGGAGCTGCGCGACTTTCTCTGGGCGCATTTTTACCTGCACACCCATGTCAGCCGCGTGCGCCTGAAAGTGTTCCGCGTGGTGCAGGACTTGTTCGAGGCATTCATGGCAAATCCCCGCTGCCTGCCGCCGGAATGGCTGAGGCAGGTTGAAAATACGCCCAAAGGCTGGGACGCCCAGGTTTGGCACGCCCGCTCCGTCGCTGATTATATCGCCAGCATGACCGACAGGCTGGCGCTGCTGGAGCACAAGGAACTGTTTGATGCGCATCAGGTTATCCGATGAATATTTTCCATCGCTATCAGGAAGGTGTCGTCCGGTTGCTGGAAGGCATGATCGCCGGGGGCGAGCTGCCTGCCGGCCTCGACCTTTCCCGCGTAAAGGTCGAGCCACCGCGTGAGGCCGCGCATGGCGATATGGCGACCAATGCGGCGATGGTGCTTGCCAAGCCCGCCGGAAAAAATCCGCGCCAGATCGGCGACTTGCTGGCCGAAAAAATGAAAAAGATGCCCGGCATGCAGGCCGTATCGGTTGCAGGACCGGGGTTTGTGAATTTCCGCCTGGTCGATACGGAATGGACTTCCGTCATTGCTGACATTTTGACTTCTGGTATTCAGTATGGCGCCAGTAAAATGGGCAAGGCCGAGAAAGTGAACGTCGAATACGTCTCCGTCAATCCGACGGGGCCGATGCATGCGGGACATGTGCGCGGCGCCGTTATCGGCGATACGTTGGCGAACGTGCTGGAGAAAGCCGGATACGATGTGACGCGCGAATATTATTTCAACGACGCAGGGACTCAAGTCGATGTGCTGGCCCGTACTGCGCACCTGCGTTATCGCGAGGCGCTGGGCGAGGTGATCAACGACGTGCCAGAGGGATTATATCCCGGCGACTACATGAAAGATGTGGGCCAGGCGCTGGTGAAACGCGATGACCGGCAGTGGCTTGGCAAAGAAGAAAAGGAGTGGCTGGTTCCCATTCGCGATTTTTCCGTCCGGGCGATGATGGATATGATCAAGCAGGATCTGGCGCTGATCGGAATCACGCATGAGGTGTTCTCGAACGAGCGCGAGATCGTCGAAAACGGCACGCTTGACAAGGTTTTCAAGGCGCTGCAAGGCATGGATCTGATCTATCAGGGCACATTGCCGCCGCCCAAAGGCAAGGAGATGGAAGACTGGGAGCCGGCGGAGCTGACGCTGTTCCGTTCCTCCAAATTCGGCGATTCATCCGACCGACCCCTGAAAAAGCGCGACGGCACCTGGGCCTATATTATGCCGGACATCGCCTATCACTACGACAAAGTCCGGCGCGGATATACGTGGATGATCGACGTGCTGGGCAAGGATCACGGCAATTACCTCGACAAGATGCGCCCGGCGGTGGCGGCGCTCAGCGACGGCCAGGCGAAGATCGACGTGATGTTTTGCGGCATGGTGAAAATTTTGAAGGACGGGGTGCCGGTAAAGCTTTCCAAGCGCTCCGGCAATATTATCACCCTGCGCGAGATGGTGGAGGAAGTGGGCGCCGACGCGGTGCGTTTCTTCATGATGTCGCGGACGCCGGATTCAGAGCTTGAATTTGATTTCACCAAGGCGGTGGAGCAATCCAAGGACAATCCCGTGTTCTATGTGCAATACGCCCATGCGCGGTGCTGTTCGGTACTAAGAAATGCGCAGGAAATATGGCCTGGGCTCGATACGTCGGCCGCGGCCTTGATGCAAGCGGATTTAAAACGCCTCCATACCGAAGAAGAATTAAAACTGGTGCGGCTGATGGCGGGCTGGCCGCGCCAGGTTGAATCGGCGGCGGAGGCGCATGAGCCGCATCGCGTCGCCATATATCTGCATGATCTGGCTTCCGAATTTCACGCTTTCTGGAACAGGGGGCGGGATGACGCTGCTCTGCGTTTTCTGATCGAGCAGGATAAGGATTTGAGCCTGGCAAGGCTGGCACTTGTCAAGGCCGTGGCAACGGTCGTCGCTTCCGGCCTTGCCGTGATGGGCGTTCAACCGGCGGAGGAAATGCATGGATAGCAAGGAAGATGAAAATCTGGGATCTTTTTACATGGGACGCACGCGCAATCTGCAGCATCCGAAAAGGTTTTTGCCGGCGGGACTGCTGACCGGGCTTGCGCTGTTCTCTTTCGCGGTGATTGTCTGGTACGCCTATCCGCTCGGCGAAGAAAAATATACGGATCTGGACGTGCCGGTGGTGAAAGCCGATGCGACGCTGCTGAAAGTGCCGCCGGTAGATCCGGGCGGCATGGAAGTGCCGTATCAGGACAGCACGGTTTTTGATCCTTTGGAGAAGGAGCCTTCCGGGCAAGTCGAAAGACTGCTTCCCGCCGCCGAGGAACCGATGGACAAGGAGCAGGCTTTGCAGCCGCCGGAGGGCAACAAGCTGCCGCCCGAAGCCATTATCGCGCCAAAGCTTGATCTCGCGCCGAAAATGACGGAAAAAAAAATGACCGAAATCACGGAGAAGGCGATTGTTCCCGCCGTGGCAATCAAAAAGCCCCCTGTACCCGCAAGCGGCAATACCTATATCCAGCTTGGGTCTTTTCGTGACACGTCGGCCGTCAAGGCGGAGTGGAAGAAGCTGAAGAAAAAATATCCGGAATGGCTTGCCAAGCTGGAGATGAAAACCGTGCGGGTGGATTTGCCGGGCAAGGGCGTTTATTACCGTTTGCAAGCGGGCAAGCAAAGCAAGGCGCGCGCGGATGAAACATGCGCGGCGCTGAAAAACGGCGGCGGGGGATGCATTGTTGTCAAATAGCGCAGCCATGCCCGCTTTCACCGATCTGAAAGCCATCATTGTCGATGCTGAAAGCACCACGCTGACGCGTCAGGAAGAAGCGCTGTTCAAAGCCGAAAAGCCGGCGGGATTCATCCTGTTCAAGCGCAATTGCGTGACGCGGCAGCAAGTGACGGACCTGGTCGCGGCCATGCGTGCCTGCGCCGGGCGTGCCGATATTCCCGTGCTGATCGATCAGGAAGGCGGATCGGTCGCGCGGCTGAAAGCGCCGGAATGGAAAGAATATCCGTCGGCCAAGACTTTTGGCGACATGGCCAGTGTCGCACAAGTCAGAGTCGGTTCTCTGGATGATGCCGCGCGCGCGGCTCGTCTGAATTCATTCCAGATGGCCTGCGACCTGGCCGAGATGGGCATCACCGTGAATTGCGCGCCGGTCGTGGATGTTCCGGCGCCGGATTGTCATGCGTTTTTATCTGCCAGCCGCACCTATTGCGAAGATCCAGAAGTTGTTGGCTTTCTGGGCGAAGCTGTCTGCCGGGGGCTGCTCGACGGCGGCGTGACGCCGGTCATCAAGCACATGCCCGGTCATGGCCGCGCCCGGGTGGACAGCCACCTGGCGCTGCCCGTTGTCGATGCATGCCACCGGGAGCTATCCGCGACGGATTTTATGCCTTTCAAACACCTATCATTGTCGGATATGAAAACAGCGCTTTGGGCAATGGCCGCCCATGTTGTATACTCGGACCTGGATCCTGATTCTGCCGCGACCTTGTCCAGACGCATCACCGATGACGTGGTGCGGAAAGAAATCGGGTTTAACGGCGTCCTGCTGGCCGACGATATTTCGATGAAGGCGCTCGGCGGAACGCTCGAAAGCCGCGTCAGAAATACGCTGGCGGCCGGGATGGATCTGACGATGCTGTGCAACGCCTCTTTCGCGGATCGCGTTCTGGCTTTGTCGGTGACGCCGCAAGTGACGGCTGCTGCGGCAAAACGGATTGAGGATGCTGAACGGCAAAGGGTTTTAAACATTGGGAAGCAACATGACGAGCGAAGCGCTGCAGTTTGAAGAGGACCTGATCAAGGAACGCAGCGCGGGCGAGCAGCTTTTGCTGCGTCTCGGCGATTTTGACGGGCCGATTGACATGCTGCTGTCGCTGGCGCGTGATCAGAAGGTCGATCTGGCCAAAATTTCCATCCTCGCCCTTGCCAACCAGTATATCGATTTTATCGAGAAGGCGCGGGAGTTGCGCCTGGAGATCGCCGCCGATTATCTGGTGATGGCGGCGTGGCTCGCGTATCTGAAATCCCGCCTGCTGATCCCGGAGGAAGAGCTGAAACAGGCCGAACCTTCGGCGCAGGAACTGGCGGAAGCGCTGCAATTCCAGCTCCGCCGGCTGGAAGCCATGCGCAAACTCGCCAATGACCTGTTCCGCCTGCCGCGCCTTGGCTATAACGTCTTTGGTCGCGGGGAGCCGGAAGGGCTGCATACGTCTTATATTTCAAAATATGAAATGACGCTCTATGACCTGTTGAAGGCATATGGCGATATCGAGCAGCGCCAGCAAAATTCCGTTTACAAGCTTGCGCCGGTGAAGCTGTTTTCGCTGGAAGAAGCGATTGCACGGCTTGAAACCATGCTCGGCAAAATTCCGCAGGAATGGGTGTCGCTGTTCATGTTTCTGCCCGGCGGCATTCAGGAAAAAATCGTCAAGCGTTCCGCCGTCGCTTCCACCTTTGGTGGCGCGCTCGAAATGGCCAAGCGCGGCCTGATCGAACTGCAGCAGGAAAAAAATTATGCGCCGATTTATATCCGGCGTCCATCGGACAAAAAGGAAGGGATTGAATAATGGCAAAAGCAATGCAGGAAGAAATAACTACAGAGGACGTCGTCAAGCCGGAAATGACGCAGGACGATATCCGCCTCGTGGAAGCCATCTTGTTTGCGTCGGCCTCGGCCGTGGATGAACGCGTGATTGCCGAACGCTTTCCCGCCGATCGCGCCGTCTTGATCCCCGATGTGCTGGAACACCTGCGTGCGCAATATGCGGGGCGGGGCGTCAATCTGGTGCAACGCGACCGCCGCTGGGCGCTCCGCACCGCGACCGATCTTGGGGAGCAGATGAAGCTGGAAAAAGAGCAACCCCGCAAATTCACCCGCAGCGCGATGGAAACCATGGCGATCATCGCCTATCACCAGCCGGTGACCCGCGCTGAAATCGAGAATATCCGCGGCGTGGCGACCAGCCCCGGCGCGCTCGACACTCTGATGGAAGCCGGTTGGATCAAACCCGGTAAGCGTCGCGAAGTGCCGGGGCGCCCTGTGACCTGGCTTTCGACGCAAATGTTTCTGGATCACTTCGGGTTGGAACGTCTCAGCGACCTGCCGGGGATGGATGAGCTGAAGGCCGCCGGGCTGCTCGACAAACGGCCGGCGGTCGAGGCGATGCCGACCTCCTCTGACTTGTTTGACGAGCGGGCAGAATTCGATCCCAACGCCGTGACCGATGAAGACCTGCTGGGCGGCACGGAAGATGATACGGTAATGGAGACAGATGATGGGGCTTAGTTTCGGACATATTCTTCTTGTGCTGGTTGTCGTCCTGGTGCTGTTCGGCGCCGGGAAACTGCCGGGTGTGATGGGCGATCTTGGCAAGGGCCTGCGTAATTTTAAGGATGGCCTGAAGGGTATGGGTGACGATAAAAATACTGACAATCACGACAAAAAAGACAAGGCGGATTAATTTTGTTTGGCATCGGCTGGCCCGAATTTCTGGTCATCGTGGCCGTGGCCGTCGTTGTCATCGGGCCCAAAGACCTGCCACGTGCGCTTTATGCAGCCGGAAAATTTTCTCGAAAATTCAAAGCGTTCTCGCTCGATATTCGCAGATCGCTTGATGGCATGATGGAGGAAGGCGATCTCGACGCCATCATCCGCGACGCCAACAAGCCCGGCGGTGAAAATCTCCAGGCGGAAGTCGAGCGGCAGCTTCAGAAAGAAAATAAGAAAAAAGAGATAGCTGGTTGAAATGACAGCTGAAAGCCAAATGCCACTTGTCGCCCACCTGCTCGAACTCCGCCGCCGCCTGATTTATGCGCTGGTCGCTTTTGTACTGGCCAGCTTGTTCGCTTACCAGTTTGCGGGAGAAATTTACGCTTTTCTTGTCAGGCCATTGGCCGAAGTTCTTCAAGGAGAAAATCGACGCCTGATTTATACCGGCCTGACTGAAGCGTTCTTCACTTATATGAAGCTGGCTTTGTTTGCCGGCGGTTTTCTGGCTTTCCCGATGATTGCCGTGCAGGTCTGGATGTTCATCGCACCAGGACTTTATAAAAACGAAAAAAAGGCTTTTTTGCCTTTTCTGGTGGCGACGCCAGCGTTGTTTTTGACCGGCGCTGCTTTCGTTTACTATTTCGTCATCCCCGTGGCCTGGCAGTTTTTTGCCGGGTTTGAAACCAACGACGCCCTGCCAATCCAGCTGGAAGCCCGGGTGGGGGAGTATCTGTCGCTGATCATGACGCTTATTTTTGCCTTCGGCTTTTGTTTTCAGCTGCCTGTTTTGCTGATGCTGCTGGCCCGGGCGGGCATGGTGAGCGCCGCGACTTTGCGTGAAAAGCGCCGCTACGCAATCGTGGGCATTTTTATCCTGGCCGCCATTCTGACGCCGCCGGATGTTTTAAGCCAGATCATGCTGGCGGTGCCTCTGCTGCTGCTGTATGAAGTTTCTGTTTTTCTGGTGAAACTGTCGGAGAAAAAGCGTACACTCTAGTTTGTCTGGGTTTGGGGAAGCCTTCCAATGTTCGATTTGCATCTCATTCGGGAAAAACCCGAAATTTTTGATTCCAGCTGGAAACGCCGTGGCCTGCCGCCGCAGACGCCGACGATACTTGAGCTGGATAAAAACCACCGTTCGCACCTGACCAGCATGGAAGAATTCAAGGCGCAATTGAACGCGCTTTCAAAGCAAATCGGCCAGAAAAAATCAAAGGGCGAGAATATCGACGATCTCATGTCGGAAGTGGCGCGATGCAAGGATGGCATTGCCAGTCATGAAGAGCAGGAGAAAGAGGCGCGGGCAAGGCTGCATGACTGTCTCAGCCTGCTGCCGAATATCCCGGATGCCTCCGTGCCGGACGGCGCCGATGAAAAAGGCAACAAAGAAATTCGCAGAATGGGCGAACCGAACCGCCTCAATAACGCCAAAGACCACGCCGATATCGGCGCGGGTCTTGGCGGCATGGATTTCGAGACGGCGGCGAAAATGTCGGGATCGCGTTTTGTCCTGCTGAAAAGCGGCGTGGCGCGGATGGAACGCGCGCTGGCGCAATTCATGCTGGATACGCACACGCAGGAGCATGGGTATACGGAGATGTCGGCGCCTTTGCTGGTGCGCCCGCAGGCGCTCTACGGCACGGGGCAATTGCCGAAGTTTGAGGAAGATATGTTCAAGACGACCTCGGGGCATTACCTAGTCTCGACGTCGGAAATTTCGCTCACCAACACCGTCATGGATTCCATCGTCGATATCGACGACCTGCCTTTGCGCATGACATCCCTGTCGCCGTGCTTCCGTTCGGAAGCGGGGGCGGCGGGGAAGGACACCCGCGGCATGATCCGCCAGCACCAGTTTTACAAGGTGGAACTGGTCAGCATCACCACGGCGGAAAATTCAAATGACGAGCATGAGCGCATGACAGCTTGCGCCGAAAAAATCCTTCAAAAGCTTGGTTTGTCTTACCGCACGATGGTGCTGTGCACCGGCGACATGGGCTTTTCAGCGCGGAAGACGTACGATATCGAAGTCTGGCTGCCGGCTCAGAATACCTATCGGGAGATTTCCAGCTGTTCGAACTGCGGCGATTTTCAGG
>CAYGGT010000062.1:0-10436 GCA_964349475.1 uncultured Rhodospirillaceae bacterium | reverse complement strand
AGCGCGTTGGCGCGGGATTTGACCAGCATTTCGGCCACCTGTATCGATTCTTTCATGACATCGCCCAGCTTGCCGGTCATGGTGACGCGCCCGCCGCCTTTGGAGCCGGTCGGAACCGTCACGGCTTCAATCTGCAACAGCTCGCCGCCAACTTCCGTCCAGGCAAGCCCGGTCACGCAGCCGACGCGGTCAATGTCTTCCGCCTGGCCGTAGCGATAGCGCGGCACGCCGGCGTATTTTTCAAGGTTGCGCGGCGTTATAGCGATGGTCTGTTTTTTGCCGAGCATGATCTCCTTGATCGCCTTGCGCGCGAGGTTGGAGATTTCACGCTCCAGGCTGCGCACGCCCGCTTCGCGGGTGTAATAGCGAATGAGGTTGCGCATCGCCAGGTCGTTGATCGAGAATTCGCTTTTCTTCAGCCCGTTCGCATCCAGCTGCTTGTTCAGCAGGTGGCGTTTGGCGATTTCGACTTTTTCATCTTCGGTATAGCCGGAGATGCGGATGATTTCCATCCGGTCGAGCAGGGGCCGCGGCAGGTCAAGCGTGTTGGCGGTGCAGATGAACATCACATCCGACAAGTCGTAATCGACTTCAAGATAGTGGTCGTTGAAGGTGTTGTTTTGCTCCGGATCCAGAACTTCCAGCAAGGCGGAAGACGGATCGCCGCGCCAGTCCTGGCCCATCTTGTCCACTTCGTCGAGCAGGAACAGCGGATTGGCCGTTTTGGCTTTTTTTATGCTGTGGATGATCTTGCCCGGCATGGAGCCGATGTAGGTTTTGCGGTGGCCGCGAATTTCGGATTCGTCGCGCACGCCGCCCAGCGACATCCGCACGAAATTGCGGTTGGTCGCCCTGGCGATGGATTTGCCGAGCGAGGTTTTCCCCACGCCAGGAGGCCCGACGAGGCAGAGAATAGGGCCTTTCACTTTGTTGGCGCGCAACTGCACCGCCAGATATTCAAGGATGCGCTCCTTGACCTTTTCCAGGCCGTAGTGGTCTTTTTCCAGCACCTGTTCCGCGTATTTCAAATCTTTCAGGACTTTGGAGCGCTTGCTCCAGGGCAGCGATACCATCCAGTCAAGGTAGTTGCGCACGACCGTTGCTTCCGCCGACATCGGCCCCATTTGCTTGAGCTTTTTCAGCTCGGTTTCGCATTTCAGGCGGGCTTCCTTGCTCATGCGGGTTTTCTTGATTTTCTTTTCCAGCTCGCCCAGTTCGTCAACGCCGTCGTCGCCTTCGTTGAGCTCTTTCTGAATGGCCTTCATCTGCTCGTTCAGGTAATACTCGCGCTGGGTTTTTTCCATTTGGTTCTTGACGCGCCCGCGGACGCGTTTTTCAACTTCCAGGACGCTGATTTCATTTTCCATGAAGGCGAAGATCTGCTCCAGCCGCTCCGCGATATTGACCATTTCCAGCAGTTTCTGACGATCGGGGATTCGCAGCAAAAGATGCGAGGCCACGGTATCGGCCAGTTTTTCCGGGTCGGTGATCTGACTGAGGGAGGCCGTGATTTCCGGCGGGATTTTCTTGTTGAGCTTCACGTACATGTCGAATTGCGTAACGCAGGCGCGCATCAGCGCCATCCCGGCCTCGCTGGCGACGGGGGCGGCAGAGAGGGCTTCTGCGGTGCCTTCAAAATATTCCGCCCGGTCGGTATAAGAAACGATCCTGACGCGGCTCCGGCCTTCGACCAACACTTTGACAGTGCCATCGGGCAGTTTCAGCAGCTGAAGAACGCTGCCCATCACCCCGACGTCAAACAGGTCGCCCGGCGTCGGGTCGTCCTGCTGAGCCGATTTTTGCGTCACCAGTAAAATCTGTTTGCCGTTGAGCATCGCGCTTTCCAGCGCGCGCACCGATTTTTCGCGGCCCACAAACAACGGCACGATCATGTGCGGAAACACGACGATATCCCGCAGCGGGAGAACCGGGTATTTTACGCCTGCCGTTACGGTGGTTTCTGACATTATTTTTCCCTTCATATGGTTGTGCCTCTCCTGAAATTATGCGCTTTGATTCGTTTACAATTCGCAAAGAAATGTTTTACGAAACACTATTCTCCCCCCTCGCGGGGTTAAAAAATCAACTAGGGTTCACTGGGCCAATAGCAAGTGACCGGGGTCGTTCCCCGAGGGCAAGGGCGAGCCTCCCATCATCCGAAAAGAGTATAGCGACGCGGGATTTCTCCGTAACCAGATTTGGCTTATCGCACCGTTAAGCCGCTTTTTTTTCGCCTGTATCAAAAGGCTGACGTTCGACGATCTGGTCGATGATGCCGAAGGTCTTGGCGTCGGCGGCCGACATGAAGCGGTCGCGTTCCAGCGCTTCTTCGATCGCTTTCAGTTTCTGGCCGGTGTGCTTGACGTAGATATCGTTCAGCCGCTGGCGAAGGCTGAGGATCTCCTTGGCCTGAATTTCAATGTCCGTCGCCTGGCCCTGCGTGCCGCCGGAAGGCTGGTGCACCATGATGCGGGAATTCGGCAGGCTGTAGCGTTTGCCGGCAGCGCCCGCCGCCAGCAGCAGCGACCCCATCGAGCAAGCCTGACCGATGCAGACCGTCGCCACATCGGGCTTGATGTACTGCATGGTGTCGTACATCGCAAGGCCGGAGGTGACGACGCCGCCGGGCGAATTGATGTAAATGTAAATGTCGCGCTTTGGATTTTCCGATTCCAAAAACAGCAGCTGTGCGCAGACCAGGGTCGATACATGGTCGTCCACCTGGCCGGAGAGGAAAATGATCCGCTCTTTCAGCAAGCGGGAAAAAATATCGTAAGAACGCTCGCCCCGCGCGGTCTGCTCGATCACCATCGGTATCAGATTGCTCATTTGCTCCGGAATGTACGTCATGACGAATTTCCCTTCAGTTAAAAAAAGATGGCCGGCCATTTCTGACCAGCCATCCTATCTTAGCAAGATTGAAAGATTCGTTTAAGAGGTTTTTTTAAAGCCCGGAGGGATCGCTACCGGCCGCTTTTCTTTTGGTTCTGGCCTGAGGCGCTTTATGATCATCGTTCGCAACAGCCGGAACGGCTGATTGAAGGGCCATTTCTTTCTTTTTTGTTTCCGTCCAGAATTCAGGGAAAGAGGCCAGTTTCACGATCAATTCGCCGCGGATGCGGGAATAAACGCCGCCGGCAGCGTTGCCGCTGTTGATTGCTCTGGCAATTTCATCCGCCGACATTTGTGCAATATACGCCTTGGTGGTTTTGTCCAAAGCCGCCTGCAGACCCTCTTTGTCCGCGCGGACGGCGTCGGCGGCATATCTTCCGCCCTCTTTGCCGGGTTCAACAACGCCGCTGATGTAGCCGATCCTGAAAGCCTGTTCCGCCGTCAGCCAGGAATCGCGTTCTCCGACGATGTCCCAGAATTTATGGTTTAGTCCGGTAAATTCGACATACACGCTTTTCAGTTTTTCATGCAACTGGGCCATAAACGCGCCGGAAATTTCAAAGTCGGAGTGCTGCGTGCCGCCTTTGGCGCCGCCCATGATCTGGTGCACGAGGAGCATGGAGTTTTTTGTCATGCTGCGCGTGTCGCCCCCGGCCAGCAGGATCGAGCCCATGGATGCCTGCATGCCGTTACCGATGGTTTCGATTTTGCACTTCACCTGACGCATCACATCCAGAATGGCCATGCCGTCGATCACCGAGCCGCCGGGAGAGTTGATCAGCATCTTGATCGGTGCATCCTGATCAAGCAGTTCGAGCTTTTTCAGCTGGGCAATGACGTTATATGCCATTTGAGTGTTCACTTCGCCCGCCACCATGATGACCCGTTCCTTGAACATGAGGGAAACTGGGTCATACCTGTTGTTTTCGGCGGTATTATTGGCAGTAGGATTGAACTGGTCTTTCATTCTTAAGGCACCTTTCTAACTTGTTGCGTTGGCCGGTACACAGGGGCGATTCTATTTCTTTTTTTTCAGATCTTTCTTTGGCGACGGAGCCGTTTCCTGCTCAGCCGCTTTGGTCAGTTCTTCGATCGGCACGTGACGAATGTTTATGGTAGACATCCCCAGAATGAAGTCAATGACTTTATCTTCGTAGATCGGCGCCTTCAGTCCTTCCAGCGCTTGCGTATTTTTCTGATAAAATTCAAACACCTGACGCTCTTTTCCGGGGTAGCGGCGGGCTTCGTTGACGACGGCCTGCTGCAGTTCCTGACCCGTAACTTCCACTTTATTGATTCGCCCTGCTTCGGCCAGGACCAGTCCCAGCTTGACGCGGCGCAGGGCGATGCCCTGGTATTCTTCTTTTTCCTCCGGGGTGCCTGCGTCGTGGGCGCACTCGGCGCCATGCGTATGGCCCGGGTCGTCCTGATGCGCCTGGCCTTTCAGCTGTTGCCAGATGCCGTAAAATTCGGCGTCCACCATGCCGGGCGGCACGGCGAATTCATGCGCGGCGTCCAGCGCGTCCAGCAGCGTGCGCTTGATGCACATGCGCGCGACCTGGTCGTATTCCGTCTGCATTTGTTTTTCGATGGCGCTTTCGATGGTGGCAATGCTGTCAAAGCCCATCGTTTTGGCGAAGGCTTCGTCCAGCGCCGGCATCACCGGGGCGCGGAGTTCCTTGACATCGACTTCGAAAACCGCGTGAACGCCTTGCAGTTTTTCCTGGGCGTAGTTGTCGGGAAAAGTCACTTTCACGGTTTTGTGGTCGCCGGCTTTGGCGCCGACCAGCTGGTCTTCAAACGTATCGATGAAACTTTTCGTCCCGAGCTCAAGGGGGAAGTCGTTGCCTTTCATGCCGGGAAAAGCTTCGCCGTTGACGGTGCCGTCAAAGTCGATGACAACGATGTCGCCTTTTTTGGCGGCGCGTTTTTCTTCGACCTTTTCCGAGGTTTTATTGCTGCCCGCAATGCGTTCCAGCGTTTCCTTGATGGCCTTGGGGTCGGGCTTCGCGCTCAGTTTTTCCAGCTTGAGGGTGGAAAAGTCCATCATCTTGATTTCCGGCAGCAGCTCGATCGCCATCGTATATTCAAGGCCGGTTTTTTCATCGAAGGTCTTCACTTCGATTTTCGGGCGCATCGCCGGGCGCAGGCTGTTTTCGTTGATGGCCTTCAGCGTGCTGTCGTTGACGGCGCTTTCCAGCACTTCGCCCATGACGGCCTTGCCGTATTTCGATTTCAGCAGCTTGAGCGGAATTTTTCCCGGCCTGAACCCCGGCATATTGACCGTCTTGCCGATCTCGCCCAGTTTTTCGTTGATCTTCGCGTCGATCTCCGCCGCCGTCAGGATGACGGTGAATTCGCGCTTCAGGTCTTCTTTTTTGGTCTGTGTGATCTGCATGGGTAAAACTTTCTTTCTTTTTTCAAATAAATACCAAAACATTTTTCTACGGCTTCGCGTGGCGCAGCCGTGCGAAGCCCGTCAGTGCGAAGCGTGGTGCGGGCGGAGGGACTTGAACCCCCACGCCTTGCGGCGACGGTACCTAAAACCGTTGCGTCTGCCAATTCCGCCACGCCCGCCTGAGTTATACGAGTTCCATTCATAGGAAAAAGGCCGCGCTGGCGCAACCTTTTAATTATAGAACCCTATGATTAAGGAAATCAGTCAGGCACGAACGTCAAAGCCAGGCCGTTGTTGCAGTACCGCAGCCCTGTCGGCTGAGGCCCGTCGTTAAAAACATGCCCCTGATGCCCGCCGCAGCGGGCGCAGTGGTATTCCGTGCGCGGTGCCGATAATTTATCGTCCGCTTTGGTTTGCACATGACCTGGCACGACGTCGAAAAAACTCGGCCAGCCGGTGCCGCTGTTGTATTTCATGTCGGAGTCGAAAAGATTTTCTCCGCAGGCGGCGCAGAGGTAGCTGCCCTTGCGGCGCTCGCCGTTCAGGGGGCTGGTGAAAGGCCGCTCCGTTCCTTCCCCGCACAGGACATCGCATTGCGCCGGCGACAGGTGTTTTTTGAGTTCCTCGTTAAACATCGAGCAGCAGCCTTTGCGGGTCTTCGATCATGTCCTTGACGCGGACGAGGAACGAGACCGCTTCCTTGCCGTCGATGATGCGGTGATCGTATGACATCGCCAGATACATCATCGGCCGCACGACAACTTGTCCGTTCAGCACCACCGGGCGTTCCTGGATTTTGTGCATGCCGAGGATCCCCGACTGCGGCGGATTGATAATCGGCGTTGACATCAGAGAGCCGAAAGTGCCGCCGTTGGTGATCGTGAAAGTGCCGCCGGTCAGTTCTTCAAGGCTCAGCTTGCCGTCGCGGGCGCGCAGGCCAAGGTCGCCGATTTCCTTTTCGACCGCGGCAAAACCTTTTTTGTCGGCGTCGCGCACCACCGGCACCACAAGCCCGGTCGGCGTCGAAACGGCCACGCCGATATCGTAATAGTTTTTATAGACGATATCTTGCCCGTCGATCTCGGCGTTCACCGACGGAAAATCCTTCAGCGCCTGCAGCGCCGCCTTGACGAAGAACGACATGAAGCCCAGCTTCACGCCGTGCTTTTTTTCGAAACTGTCTTTATATTGCGTGCGCAGCGCCATGACATGGCTCATGTCCACTTCATTGAAGGTGGTGAGCATCGCGGCGGTGTTTTGCGCTTCCTTGAGGCGCTCGGCGATCCGCAGGCGCAGCCGGGTCATTTTCACCCGTTCTTCGCGGGCGGCGTTGTTGCGCGGGCCAGAAGGTTGCGCGGGGGTTTTCAGGGCCGGGGCGGCGGGCGGCGCGTTCAGCGCTTCCAGCACATCGCCCTTGGTCAAGCGGCCGTCCTTGCCGCTGCCTGAAATCTGCGCGGGGTTCATTTTATTGTCGTCCACCAGCTTCCGCACGGCGGGGGAGAGAAAAGAATCATTACTGATGGGTTTTGCCGCCGCCTGAACGGCTTTGGGCGGTTCTGTTTTCGCGGCCGCAGCGCCGCTGCCGGAGCCGATGGATCCCAGCACCGCGCCCACCGAAACATTCGTGCCGGTCTGCACCTTGATTTCTTTCAGCACGCCGGCGGAAGAGGCGTTCACTTCCAGCGTCACTTTATCCGTTTCCAGTTCAACCAGCGGATCGTCGACCGCCACGGCGTCGCCGATTTTCTTGAGCCATTTGGCGACGGTCGCTTCCTTGACCGACTCGCCCAATGCCGGAACGACGATTTCTGTTGCCATGTTTTTTCCTCTATCGTGTTAATGCCTGGTTGATCAAAATTTCCTGTTCCCTGGTGTGTTCTTTGTGGGAGCCGGTGGCGGTCGCGGCGGCATCCTTCCGGCCTATATAAACGGGGCGCGGCGATTTATGCCTGATGGAGGTCAAGACGCCTTCAAGCCGCCGGTCAACAAAGCTCCAGGCGCCCTGATTTTGCGGCTCTTCCTGACACCAGACAACATCGGCGGCGGGATAGTTTTTCAGCTCATCGGCCAGCGCTTTGTCCGGGAAGGGATAAAATTGTTCCAGCCGCACCAGCGCAATATCTTGAATGCCCGTTTTCTCGCGCGCTTCCAGCAGATCGTAGTAAAGCTTGCCGCTGCACAGCACCACGCGCTTGACGTCTTTTAGTTTCGCTTCTTCCGGCAGGACAGGGCGGAAAGTTTCCTTGCCGGTCATCATTTTCAGCGGCGACACGCAAAGCTTGTGGCGCAGCAGGGATTTCGGCGTCATGACGATCAGCGGTTTTCTGAAATTGCGGCACATCTGGCGGCGCAGGGCATGGAAATAGTTGGCGGGGGTGGAGCAGTTCGCCACCTGCCAGTTGTCTTCGGCGGCCAGTTGCAAAAACCGCTCCAGCCTGGCGGAGGAATGCTCCGGCCCCTGGCCTTCGAAGGCATGCGGCAGCAGCAGCACCAGCCCCGACATGCGCAGCCACTTGGTTTCGCCCGAGGCGATAAACTGGTCGATGATCACCTGCGCGCCGTTGACGAAGTCGCCGAATTGACCCTCCCACAGCACCAGCGCTTTTGGGTCCGCGGTTGAAAAACCGTATTCGAAGCCCAGCACCGCCACTTCGGACAGCGGGCTGTCGTGCACTTCGAACCGCGCCTGCTTTGAGTCGATATTGTCGAGCGGGATATATTTTTTTTCCGTCGTCTGGTCGGTGAGCGCCGCGTGGCGGTTGGAAAACGTGCCGCGGCCGCAGTCCTGGCCGGAAAGCCTGACGGGAAAACCTTCCAGCGCCAGTGACCCGAAGGCGAGCGCTTCGGCCGTCGCCCAGTCGAAGCCTTCGCCGCTGTCAAACATTTTCTTTTTGGCGTCCAGCTGCCGCGCGATTTTCGGGTTGAGGTCGAAGCCTGCCGGAACCGCCGTCAGCGCCCGGCCGATTTTTTGCGCGGCATCGGGCGTGATGCCCGTGTCTCCGCGCCAGTCGCCGGGTGCCGCAATCTTAAGCCCGTCCCACTGGCCTTCCAGCATGTCGGCGCGGTTGGGTTTGTATCCCTTCGCGGCGGCGAATTCTTTTTCAAGATGGGCGTGCCAGTCTTTGTACATCCCGTCGGCGTCCCCCTGCGTCAGGATGCCTTCGCCAACCAGTTTTTCCGCATATACGTCACGCGTGGTTTTTTTGTCGTGAATGGTTTTATACATCAGCGGCTGGGTGAAAGCGGGTTCGTCGGATTCGTTGTGGCCGTGGCGGCGGTAGCAGACGATGTCGATGAACACGTCTTTTTTGAACTGCTGGCGGAACTCCGCCGCAAGACGCGAGACGTGCATCACCGCCTCGACGTCGTCGCCGTTGACGTGGAAGACGGGCGCCTGCACGATTTTCGCCACATCGGTGCAGTAATTGCCGGAGCGGCCGTAACAGGGCGCCGTCGTAAAGCCGATCTGGTTGTTGATCACCACATGCACCGTGCCGCCGACTTTGTACCCCGGCAGTTCCGACATCATCAGCAGCTCCGGCACGATCCCCTGACCGGCCAGCGCCGCGTCGCCGTGCACCAGCAGCGCCATCACCCGGGCGCGGTCGTCATCTTTCAGGATCGCCTGCTTGGCGCGGGTCTTGCCGACCACGACCGCATCGACGAATTCAAGGTGCGACGGGTTTGGCGTCAGCGACAGATGCACCGTCCTGCCGCCGAAATCGCGGTCGCCGGAAGCGCCCATGTGGTATTTGACGTCGCCCGACCCCTGCACGTCGTCCGGTTTCGCAGACGTGCCCTGAAATTCGGCGAACATCGCCGTGAAAGATTTGCCGAGCACGTTGGTCAGCACGTTCAGCCGCCCGCGGTGCGCCATGCCGAGCACGACTTCCCTCACGCCCAGCGCCGAAGCGCGCGCGATCACTTCTTCGATGGCGGGAATGACCGCTTCGGCTCCGTCAACGCCGAAACGCTTGGTGCCGGTGTATTTCATGTGCGCGAAAGTTTCGAAACCTTCCGCCGCCGTCAGCCGGTGCAGAAAATGTTTTTTCTCTTCGGCCGTGAAAGCCAGGGCGTGTTCCTTGCGCTCAAGGCGCGCCATCAGCCATTGAACCTGCGCCGCATCGTCGATATGCATGTATTCGACGCCAATGCTGCCGCAATATGTTTCGCGGCACAGGCGGTGCAGGTCAGCCAGCGTCGCTTTCTGCAAGCCGAAAGCCCCGCCGGCAGGAATTTCGCGCGCCATGTCCGCTGCCGCGAAAGAATAATATTCAGCGGCCAGTTTTGGATGCCGTTTTTTCTCCGCGAGGCCGAGCGGGTCGAGCGTGGCCTGAAAATGCCCGTGGCAGCGGTGCGCGTTGATAAAATCATGCGCCCGCGCCAGAAAGTCATCTGCGGCGGCGGGGACTTTTGTTTCTTTTTTGGCCGCGGGCCTTGCTTCATCGGCATTCGCCGGGGCGGACAACACCGCAGCGAGTTTTTCCGCCGACGGCTTCCAGCTTGCCCCCTGCAACTCCGCCAGCATTAATTTGGCGTCATCCCCCAGCCCGCCGAATAAAGCCGCCCAGCTGGCGTCCACTGAATCTTTGTTCTGCACATACTTCGCGTAGATCCCGGCGATATAATCCGGGTTGGCGGCGGAGAGAAAACTGAGTGTATCGCGTTGTGACATTTTTCTTTTTTGCTCCTAGGCCGCTTTCATCGCTTTCATCACGGCGTCGCCCAGCAAGGCCGGGCTGTCGGCCACCACCACGCCTGCCGCCTTGAGCGCGGCGATTTTGTCTTTGGCCGCGCCCTTGCCGCCGGCAATGATCGCGCCCGCGTGACCCATGCGCCGTCCCGGCGGCGCCGTCACCCCGGCGATGAATCCGGCCACCGGTTTTTTTATTTTATAGTGCCGGATGAATTCAGCCGCGTCCTCTTCGCCCGTGCCGCCGATTTCGCCGATCATCAGGATGCTTTCGGTTTCCGGGTCGTCGAGGAAAAGTTTCAGCGCGTCTATAAAATGAGTGCCGTTCACCGGGTCGCCGCCGATGCCGATGCACGTCGTCTGGCCAAGGCCGTTTGCCGTTGTCTGCGCCACCGCTTCGTAGGTGAGCGTGCCGGAGCGCGACACGATGCCGACCTTGCCGCGCTTGTGGAT
>CAYGGT010000061.1:5214-10546 GCA_964349475.1 uncultured Rhodospirillaceae bacterium | reverse complement strand
TCATCTTCATCCTCTCCTCCATCCTGACCAACCTGCGGACGGAGATGGAGCGGCGGGCGGTCAGGAATGCTTTCAGCCATTATATTTCTCCGGCGCTGATGGAGGAGCTGAGCGGCGACCCCGACCGGCTGAAGCTGGGCGGCGAAGTGCGGGAGCTGTCGGTGATGTTCACCGACATCCGCAATTTCACAACGATTTCCGAAGCGATGGATCCGGCGGCACTCATCAAAATGATGAACGACTTCCTGACCCCGATGACGTCCTGCGTGCTGGATAACCGTGGCACGGTCGATAAATACATGGGCGATGCGATGATGGCTTTCTGGAACGCGCCGCTCGACGACGCAGAGCATGCCCGCCATGCCTGCACGGCGGCGTTGCAAATGGGCGAGGCGCTGGCGCTGGTCAACAAGACCTTTCGCGACGCCCATCCGGAAAAAACATCGTTCAAGGAGCTGAAAGCGGGGATCGGCATCCACACCGGCAGGGCGTCTGTTGGCAACATGGGGTCAAAGCAGCGCTTCGCCTATTCGGCGCTGGGCGATACCGTCAATCTCGCCTCGCGGCTGGAAGGCCAGACCAAAAGCTACGGCATTTCCATCATGATTTCCGAAGAAACCCGCCAGCAAGCGCTGGCGTTCGCCGCTATCGAGATCGACCTGCTGACCGTCAAGGGACGGGCGGCGCCGGAGAGAATCTACACGCTGCTCGGCGATGCGACGATGGAAAAATCACCCGCATTCCAGCAGTTTAAAACGCTGCACGATCAAATGCTGGCGGCCTATCGTGCGCAGAAATGGGATGAGGCGATTGCCATGACAGAGCAGTGCCAGCGCTTGCAGCCAGACTTGCAAGCCTTGTACGCACTCTACCGTCAGCGCATTGCCGATTTCAAATCAGGCACCCACTCCCCCGGCTCCAACTGGCGCGGCGTGTGGGTGGCGAAGGAAAAATAAGTTTTTACACATTGGTGACGGTAATATCGCCTGTACTTCCCGTGATACCGTTGTTCTGATTGATGATCAACGTTACGTTATTGCCGTTATACACCCCAGTATAAGTCAAAGTATTAGATATTGCTCCGCCCAGAGCTCCCACAGGGCCGCCAGGGACGACACCGCCGTTCATCATTGTGAAGCCAGAGACATAGACGATGCTGTTGCTGGCGCTGGAATTTGCCGTGATGGTCAGCGCGTGACTTGCATCGGTCATTTCAAACACATCCTGGATATTCAGTGTAATATCGCTCCCCTGGCTGCCGGACAGACCAAGATCAATCTTTTCTATGTTTCTGACGATGTCGGACGGAAGGGATGTGAAATCCAGCATGAACCCGCTGCTGACGTTTTGTAATTTCAGCGTGTCGAACCCTGCCCCGCCGTCGACAAACTTAAAGCCCGCATCGCTGATCTGGATGATATTATCGCCGGCGCCGCCGATGATAACGTCAGCTCCGCCGCCGCCTTCCAGGCCGGTGTTGTTACCGACCATAAAATCAGCGCCAGGGCTTCCGGATACCGTGCCTGTATAAGTGCCAAATACCTTCGGCAGTATATCCGCATCCGTGCCGTTATAATCCCGCATCTGCACCAGCGGTTCGAAGACTCCGATGGCGTCGCCTACCCCATCATAGGCAGTCACGGTAAGCCGCAGACCGCCCGGATTCAAAAAGTGCGAAAGAACCATGGAGTCATTCACGGTAATCTCGCCCGCCGCATTAATGGAAAAAGCCGTGGCAAAATTAAAGGAAGAGGTCGTATAGCTGCCGTCAGCATCATTGTCAGACACAATGTGTTGCGGATTATTCGCCCCGTTAACAGCTATTTGATAGTGGTGCGCACCGCTTGCGACGACATGGCCCACGACCGTTCCCGCCGCCGCGAATTCCCCGACCCCTCCGGGGACCGGCGTGAAGCTCATCGGCGTCATAACGACCGTCTGTGTCACGGCAATCCCGCCCGCTGCCGTTGGGACTGCTCCTTGAGAAATTTTAAGAGTGACCAGCTGGTTGTCAGGCGTATAACCACGATACTCCAGAATGCCGGACCCGAGGGTGCCGGAAAAAAGATTAAACTGATTTGCCCCGATAATCACGTTGACGGCGCTGCCAAGCGCGCCCCCGTCCGCTACAATTTCCAGCGTGCGGCGCGAGTCCGTCATTTCAAAAACACTTCTGAGGTCAAAATTCAGCTGATTGCCAAGACTGCCCACCGACGTGCCGAGGTCAATCTTTTCAATGTTAACGACATCTCCTGAATGGTCGGTGGAGTTGGTGTTTAACATGATCCGCGTGCTGGTGCTGGCGCCAATGCGGATCGTGTCGTCCCCCGCTCCGCCGTCGATAAACCGGAACTGGTCGTCAAAGATATTGATCTGGTTATCGCCAGCGTTACCGATCAGGACGTCCGCGCCGCCGTTGCTGGTCAGCGATATACCAGCAGTGCCGGTACTCACCAGAAAATCTGCGCCCGCACCGTTCACATCGGCTATGGCGACATCATTGGCCACACGCGGACTCAAGCCCGGCATGAAATCTTGTATGCCGATATGTCTCTCGGTGATGTGCGTCGCGCCCGCACCATCGGTCGCAGTAATCCTGATGTCAAAGCCCGATTGGTTGACGAAGTGCGAAAGCGCCAAGGGGTTATTCACCCGAATAAATCCGGCAGCATCTATCAGGAAGACCGCGTTCAGTTCAGCGGCTGTCAGGGTTGTCGTGGTATAGTTACCCGCACCCACGCTGTCAGGAATGATCCCCATCGAAGGATCCAGAGCATTCCCCCCGCTGACCGTCATTGTATATGTGACAGCGCCAAACGCATTGCGGGGCTCGATCTTGCCCACGATGGTGCCGGCCGACGCAAACTCCCGAAGGCCGTCGTCGGTCGTGTTGCTGGGCGTGCGATTAAGATAATGTGGTGAGAACATAAAATCGAGATAGAAGGACGGCGATGTTGACGTGCCTGTTGTTATCGAGCCTGGCAATGGCCCGGTCGTATACACTGGCGGTGGCGGAGCATACACACCCGTCCCATCACCGCCATAGTATGACGCCGTGCCGCCATAGGCGCCAGACATCATCGGGGCAAATCCCTGATTGGGAAAGCCGCCGTACATCCCCGGCATTGCGCCAAACGTCGTACCATCGCCCATACCTGGAACCTGCATTCCCGGCACACCGCCAGGAGGCGGCATCATCATCGCGCCATACGGCATCGTGCCGTACGCACCGGGCATCTGAGCCCCCGGTACAGTGCCGGGAGGCGGCATCATCGCGCCATCGGGCATCATTGTGCCATCCGGCATCCTGCCATACGTACCAGGCATCTGACCCTCCGGCACAGCGCCGGGAGGCGGCATCATCATCTGACCATCCGGAGCGGGGCCCTCAGGCGCCGCAGAACCGGGTTGTGGGCCCACACCCTCTGCCGGAGGCACGGAGGAACCGTCCGCCGGCGGCGGCGCTGCATCATTGGCAGGGGCAGGCGCTACGCCTTCACCATCGACGCTCCCCTCCGCCGGGCCTGTCCCTTCGCCTTTTTCTGCGGCAGACGCGTCATCAGACTGGGGCGCCACGTCGTTAAAACGGCCCATCGTATCATCCGCCACGCCTGACAAAGAACCGTACGTCGCCTTGAAAATATTGCCGTCCATCTTGCCCATGTCCGGGCTGTCCTGGTAACCGTTGAGGGAGAGCGTATCGAAGCCGTTGCTCAGCTCCTGCGTGCCGCTGCCGTTGGTGAAAGTGACGGCGCCGTCGAGGATGGTGATTTTGCTGTCTTCCCCGCCGGCAGGGTTGATCTGGCCCGCGACGACCGTGCCGCGAATACCGATCGAGCCGACGGGCGTCTCGATATTGACGTTGCCCGGATCCGTTTTTCCAATCAGTCCGCTCGTATAAACGAAAACGCCCTGCAGCATGGAGAAAAACGAGCTGCCGGATTGCTGTTCAGAATCATAGACGAATTTATCAACCGACAGGCGGGCGCTTTCGCTGACAGCGAATGTGGTGTTGTCTGCAAACAGAATATTGACGGCGCCGGTTTTTGACGTTTCGATGACATCACCCTGATAAACGGGCGTGCCCATTGTCGCAGGGACCTTCGTGCCGTCGGCGCGGACGATGTGGGCGTCACCGACCACCTCGATGATTTTTCCGGCAGGGCTTTCATCTGTGACGGTCTGGCCGGATGCGGCGTACTGACCCACATGCTCCGGCGGCAGAAAAGAATCCACCAGTTGCGGCGACAGGCGCGCGCCGTCATGCGTGATCAGATCAGGGGGCGGGTCTTGCGAAAAATATCCTTCGATCACGACGCTCTTCCCGTCCGGCGCGGTCAGATGCAAATCCATCCCCTGGCGCGTCATATCGGCTGTCGCGACAAATTGACCGTCGGCATCAATGATTATATTTTTCGGCATGTTCTCTCCCCAGAAGCTACCCAAAACAATTATAACCGCTCATCATACTATTCTAGAAGCAAACAATTAATATGTTATGAATAACACGCGGCGTGTGGTAAGCGATTGTTTTACTTGCTCAATGCGCAATGCTGAGCGCATGGCTATGAAATTCTGGGCGGCACCCAGCTTTTCACGAATTCCAGGGCGTCGTGCAGCGGCAGCGGCCTGGAAAACCAGAAGCCCTGGCATTCCTCACACCCGAGCGTGCGGATGATGGCGGCTTCCTGTTCGGTTTCGATTCCCTCGGCGATCAATTTCATGCCGAGATTACGCGCCAGAGCGATGATGGACTTCACCAGCGCAAGACTGGAAGGATTTGAATTGATCGAGCGAATAAAGCTCTGGTCGATTTTCAGCGTGTCGATGGGAAATGAATGCAGATAGCTTAAAGACGAATAGCCCGTGCCAAAATCGTCAATCGCCACCATGATGCCGTGCCCGCGGCATTTTTCAAGCGCTTCCTTGGAAGCGCCGGGCGCCTCCATCAACAGACTCTCGGTGATTTCCAGGTGGATCTGGGCAGGGTCGGTTGCCTTGTTGCGGAGGGTATTTTTAACCTGATCAAAAAATCCGCCGTCGGAAAAGTCCTTGACGGAAAAGTTCACGCTGATAAACAGCGGATTGGCGCCGCGCAGCTGCGGGTTGGATGCCGCGCGCAGGTCATTGATGGCGTCGCAGGCAACGCCGAGCGCCCAGCGCGACAGTTCCACAATCAGCCCGCTGGTTTCCGCGACCGGAATAAAAATGCCGGGAGAAATCATGCCTTTATCAGGGTGTTTCCAGCGCATCAGCGCCTCGAACCCCGCAATTTTCATGTTCTGCAAGTCGATGATGGTGAACTTCTTCATCAGGCGTACTCCGTTCCTAG
>CAYGGT010000061.1:0-5204 GCA_964349475.1 uncultured Rhodospirillaceae bacterium | reverse complement strand
ATGATGGGCTGGTAATGCAGCAGCAGCTGGTTTTTTTCCAGCGCGGATTTCAGCTCGCTATGGATCTTGATGGTGCTGACGGCAACATCGCGCAGCTTGTCGTTATTTTCTGCATCTTCCGCCGATATCGAAGGCGGCAGGGTCTGAAGAAATTGCGAGCGGCCGATCATGTCGCGATAGCGGGTCATGATCATGCGCATCGTCATTTGCAAAATCGGATCGGCGTCCTCCAGACGGCGAGAAAAATCTTCGCGGGAAATTTCCATGACCTGGCAGTCTTCCAGCGCGCGCACGGTCGCCGTCCTCGGCTTGTCGTCAATCATCGCCATTTCACCGACGATTGAACCAGCGCCCCGCGTGCCGATCTGAATCAGCCGGCTTTCGCGGCGAACCAGAATTTCAACATCGCCCGTTTCAAGAAGATAGGCGCATTCGCCCCGTTCGCCTTCGCGAATAAGCAAATCGCCTTTTTTAAATATTTTTTTCGTGGAGTCCGTCATGAATCTGTCATTACCGTTGGCCGTAACTTCTGACGTATCATAGCCCGCAGCCCTTGAAGAAAGCGTTAACTGCGTTACGGGAATCACATTCATGAAATATTAAAGTGATTTTGCCAGACTGAGCGTGGGGTGCTCATGACTCTTACCGCCATACTCGTTCTGTATCTCGCCTTCCGGGCAAAGCAGGTGATTTGCGATTTTTTCCTGCAATCCGCCTGGATGGCGCTTGTCAAAAGCCAGCCCTTCAGCGCGGGCGGCGCCAAAGCGCTTTTTATACACGCCGGGATTCACGCGTGCTTCACTTTCCTGATCGTCATGATTTTCGCGCCGCAGTTCTGGTGGCTGGGGGTGGCGGATTTCTGCATCCATGCCCTGATCGACAAGACCAAAGCGATGATCAACGGCAAAATGGGATGGACATACAAGGATGACGCCTATTGGTGGGCCTTCGGCCTTGATCAGGAAGCGCATAACCTGACGCATCTGGCTTACATTATCATCATCGTCGTCAGCGCGGGATCAGGGTAGAGTCAGATCAGACCGCCCTTTTTCAACCTCTCGGTGAAATCCGCCATCTTCTTCTTGCTGGCCGCCACTTGGCGGGATTTTTCTTCAGCCTCCGCTGGCGTTTCCACCGGCACTTCTGCTGTTTCCTGGACAACGTCGGGGGCCTTCACCGCTGGCTGGGGACGTTTTTCTGCTGCGGGTCTGACGAGGAGAAGTTGCGTCAGCTCAGGATGCTTCTGCGCTTTGGCATGGCCAGCGGCCGTGATGCCTTCCGCATCCTTTATGTCAGGATCCGCGTAGGCATCCATGAGTTGCACGACAACAGCGCCATGACCCTGCCAGGCCGCAGACATCAGCGCCGTGGATCCATTAACATTGAGCGCATTGACATCGGCGCCGTGCTGTATCAGCAGGTCAACGATCCGGCGATGACCATGATAGGCCGCAAACATCAGGGCGGTCGAACGGTTCTTATTGACAACATTCGCATCAGCCTGTTGATCTAAGAGTACTTCCACAAGATCAACATTGCCATTTGTAGCGGCAATCATAAGAGCCGTTAAACCATCGTCATCATGCCAATGAACCACGGACGGCTCTATGCGGATCATGTCATCCACCGCATCTGTGTAACCGTTCCGGACGGCTTCAAAAAAATTCCTTTCCATCTCTACCCGGGCAGGTGTTCTGGCCTCTTTATTAAACTCTGCTGTCATTTTTATCCTCCCAATTTCTGCTTCTACGATTGCGGGCCTGCAGGTGCTTGCACCGAGGCTTGCTGCTGAACGGTCGGCGCCGGCATTTCCGCTTTTGAAGCAGCGCCCTCAAACATCTCTCTGAAATTAACCGAGGTGCATTTTGCATTCAGCAGATAAGGATAAGCCTGTAATATGGTCGATATCCTCCAGCGCGCGCCATATGAAGTGACTTCACATTTGCTGCCGCTATGCGAGATCGGGGCCACCACATGATCGGGGATAAAGAAGGGCTCTTTGATCCCTTTGTTGAACAGACTCCAGAAAGAATGCACAATGCTCGGCTTGACCAGGAAATAAACGGCATCTTTCGTCTCGCAGACGGCTGTCGCCTTGGTACAGCCGCTCACGGACCATTCATCATTCTGCGGGTCAATTTCCTGCTTGAAATCGAGGAAAACGGTTTCTTTAGCGTTATAAAAAAGCGCCATTCTGCCAGCGTCATGGGCCACTTCCGTCGTGTAAGTCCGGACCAGGTCCCCGCCAAGCGAAGCCGGAATAGCCTGGATGCCCATGCTGATCGCCACGGCCAGCAAAATCACGCGGCCGACTTTGGCGGCGCGTTTTTGCCATTTTTTATCATAAGCCTGCTGATCCGTTTTTGCGTGCAGCCACATGCAGCCGCGATAAGCCGGCCCCACGACAGCGCCGATGGCATGCCCGATCGGCTGAAGAAACTTGTCGTAAATTGCCATGCAGGCGTTCTTCGCTGTCGTATATTTCTCCCCAATGCCGCGCATCGTGCGATTAAAACTGCTCAGTTCCTGCACGACCTGCCCCAGCAGCGTGTCGCCGCCTCTGTCCTTCACCGCCTGCGCCTTGGCCGCCCCCTGCTCCAAACCCTTCTGGAGAATCTGCGCCTGTTTCAGAAGCTCATCCGCGGTTTTGTTCTCATGCGTCATGATGTTACCCGTTCTTGAAAGCCGGTTGCGTCATTATCACAGATGCTTTGTCCTTTACAGCAGCGGGCGTGAAAGCCATCTCTGCTTTTTTCGCCGCCTTGTTGTAAGTAATGGTAACCGTGCCAGGCTGGGCGCGGTTCTCTAGCATGATGCTGGCGGTTTCTGCCTTGATAGTATTGTTGATATACCTTCTGATGCCGCGACCGCCGATCGCCTTGTCGTTATGATCTTCGCACATCGCGGCGATATCCGCGGGCGCCATAACGGGCACGATTTCTTTTTTCTCAAGATATTTGGCCAGTTTCTTCAACTCTTTTACGGCGATCAGGATGATCTGCGGAACTTCAAGACTCTTGAAGTAATAGATGCCGTCCAGACGGGCCAGAAATTCCGGACGAAAGCCGCTTCCGCCCTCATCCTTGTTCTGGTTGTGCAGGTCTTTCATCGCCAGTTCTTTGGCCTGTTCGTAGGTCAAATCCGGATTCATGAAGTGTTTGGCGCCGATATTGGACGTCATGACGTTCAGGACACCGCCAAAGGTCGCGACCATGCCGCGCGTATCGGCAAGCACGCCTTCATCGAAAACGGGCAGCAGCAAGTCGAACACGTCCTTATGCGCCTTTTCCACTTCGTCGTAGAGAACGACAGAGTTCGGCTTTTTACGCACGGCGTTCGTCAGCAATCCGCCTTCCGCATAGCCTTCGTATCCACGCGGCGCACCGACAAGGGTGGAAACGGTGTTTTTTTCCTGAAAGCCGCCCATGTCGAAACGGGTCATGGCTCTTTCGTCGCCGAAAAGCTGTTCAGCCAGCGCCTTCACGAGTTCGGTCTTGCCTGTACCCGTCGGGCCGATAAAAAGGAAGTTGCCGATAGGCTTGTTCTCGTCCTTCAGTCCAAGCGTGCCGAACTTAATGTAGTCGGTGACGGCGGTGACGACCTGATCCTGACCGAACACGCGCTTTTTGACTTCGGCGTCAATATTCGCCAGCTTTGCGGTCGCATCTTCGTTCAGTTTGCTGAGAGACAGGCCGGACAAGCGGCTGAATTCGGCCAGAATATGGCTTTCCGTCAAAACCAGCCCCTGATTCAGGCTCCTGGTCAACTCCTTGTATTGCACCGCATTGTCAGTGACGAGCTTGCTCCACTTGTCGCGTTCGTCTTTCAAGGTCCTCATCTCGACCGTTTCAAAACCAGCCTTGCCCAGTTTGGCCGCAAAACCCGTGCTGGCCTTTTTTTCGTCAGCGATATTCAGGGTCTCGCCGTATCTATCGAAATACTCCTTCAGAGCGCGCGCTTTGGTCTCTTCATCAGGGGCCGCCTTGCATTCTTCGCGTTTCTCCTTGGCGAAACTTTCCTTTGCCGCCAGCTCCGCAATCTGTTCGTCCAGAGAGAAGATATTTTCCTCGCCGGTGCGCTGATCGGCATAAGCGCTGCGGATCTTCTTCTGAAGCACGTCCCAGTTCGCTTTCACAGCGGCAATCTCTTGCGTCGTTTCCAGCTGGATCGTCTCCAGTTCCTGCGGCGATTTTCCTGCCAGAGCGCCGCCGGGCTTGCCGGATTGCAGAGCTGCCGTGACCGCCTGCAGCTCTTCTTCCAGCTTTTCAAGTTCCATGGGGCTGGCATGGGCTTTGCGGCGGTAGGCGGTCAAAGCGCCCTCCAACACGATTGCCGAACGTTTTGGCTGCGCGGCGCCAAGTGTCATGCCGGGGTATTTCATGGTCAGTTCCACGACGGAATCAATGGCCTCCGCCGCGATATGCACGCCGTGAAACTCCTCAAGACCTTCCACGGCGCCCTGGAGAATGCCGCGCAACTCTTCCTTGTTCGGCTCGCGCACTTCTATCGGGGTAAAGATCTCGGCGATGTCCGAATGGCTTTTGAAAAGATCGGGCAGGGTTTCGTCGCGTGCTTCGAAAATAACCTGAAAACGGCTGTTCTTTCTGGTTTCGCGCATCAACTGGTTCATCAGGTTGGACATGCCGTAGTTCCTGATACCGTCCAGAAAATCCTTGGTATCCTCGATCACCAGCACCGTATCCGGCGCACGCGTCAGGGTAGCCATGGCTGCTTGAAAGCCGGCATTGATCTTGGCCGTATCGCCGGAAGAAAAGAGGGCGTCGGCATCAAGATAGTAAAACCTTTTGCCGACGATATCGAACGGCGTGTTCAGATCATCCTTGCTGGCCTGCAGGCCCAGAATGATAGACGTCAGACCAACCCCGTTCTGTCCGTACAGGAGCAGGTTGTTATTGTCTTTCCTCATCAGGACATCCGAAACGGCCGTCAATTCCGCCTGCCGCCCCGCCAGCTTGAACCCCGGATGCTGCGCCAGGTACTCGCTGCCCCGGATCAGAAAGTCGCCGGCAGTAACGGTGGAAGCTGCTGATTTGTCCGTGGCCATCTCGATTTCCATCCTTTTTTCTATTTTCTTTGTTTATCTTCCGCAGAGTGTCCGGGTGCGGCGCTTATGAAGAGCCGCACCCGGGCATCGGTATTACGAGTTCAGACCGCGAAGTTTAGCAAGCGTATCTGTTGGTTTG
>CAYGGT010000060.1:0-10780 GCA_964349475.1 uncultured Rhodospirillaceae bacterium | reverse complement strand
GCCGCGAGCAGGCGAAACAGCGCGCCGAAATGCTGGTCGAACAGGCGATCATGCACCTGCGCGTTTTTGACGAAGGCCGGGTCGATCTTCTGAAAGATCTTGCCCGCTATGTGCTGCAGCGCCGGCTCTAGAAAAATCTATCGCAGCCGCAGCAGGTCCAGAAACTCTTCCCGCAGGTCATCGTCTTTTTTATAAGCGCCGAGGAACCGCGTGGTGACGGTCAGGGCATGGTCTTCGCGGACGCCGCGCAGTTTCATGCAGAAATGCTCGGCTTCGACGACGATGGCGACGCCCTTGGGTTTAAGGTGCTTTTGCAGCGCTTCGGCGATTTCGGACGTGAGGCGTTCCTGCGTTTGCAGCCGGGCGGCGTACAGGTGGACGAGCCGCGCGATTTTCGACAGTCCCACGACTTTTCCATGGGGGATATAGGCGATGTGCACATGGCCGATGAAAGGGGCGAGGTGATGCTCGCACCGCGATTCGAGGGAGATGCCCTTGACGATCACCGGGCCGTCATAACGGCCGACGTCCGTGAAGGTCTTGGCAAGGACGTCTTCAGGGCGCAGGTGATAGCCGGAACAGTATTCTTCAAAAGCCTTCACGACGCGCCTGGGGGTTTCGCGCAGGCCTTCGCGCGCGGGGTTTTCCCCCATCCATTCGATCAGGGTGCGCACGGCTTTTTCCGCTTCCGGCCGTGTTACTTTATTTTTTTTCATGATTTCACTCCGTCTGTTGGGAAAATGTTTTTGTGATGCCGACGGCTTCCGCCAGGCCGACGCGCTGCACATCGACCCCCGCGGGAAACGCGGCGGAAAGCCTGGTGGGCAAGGCGCCGTCCAGCATCACGAAGACGCCTTTGTCGGAAGCGCGGCGGATGAGCCGGCCGTAAGCCTGCTTGAGCTTGAACCGCGTCAGCATGTCGTCGTAGCCCTTGCCGAAGTAAGCGCGGCGCGCCTTGTGTAAAATGCTTGGCTTCGGCCACGGCACGCGGTCGTAAACGACGAGGCGCAGCGCCCGGCCGGGAACGTCAATGCCGTCGCGCGTCGCGTCCGTGCCAAGCAGGCAGGCGTTTTCTTCCTCGCGGAAAATGTCGATCAGCGTCGAAATATCGAGCGGATCGACATGCTGGGCATACAGGTGAAGACCGTTTTTTTCCAGCGCCGGCAGAAGTTTTTCATGCACCGCCTTCAGCTGCCGCACCGCCGTGAAAATACCCAGCGCCCCGCCGCCCGCGGCAAGAAAAAGCGCGCGGTAGGCAGCAGCCACTTCGTCCGCGTCGTTTTTTTTGACGTCCGTGACGACCAGCACCCGCGTCTGGTTTTTATAGTCGAAGGGGGAGGAGACGTGAAAGAGCCCGGGGTCCGACAAATGTCTGGCCCCCGTCCGTGACAGCGCCCCCGCCCAGCCCGCCGGGTCTTCCGCCGAAGGGTCGCGCAGCGTGGCGGAGGTGACGACGACGCCGTGCGCCTGCGGCTTCAGGCGTTCGGCGAAAACCTTGGCGGGGTCGATGTAAAAGCGGTAAAAACCGACATCGCGCTCCTGTCCCTCGATGCGGGTGATTTCCAGCCAGTCGGCGAATTCAGCGGGGGGTTTTGTTTTCAGCGTTTCCAGCATATCCATCCAGCCGCCGACAATATCGCTGGCGCGGAAAGTCAGGCTGTTGACCAGAAAGTGAATGCGCTCCCGCGCGTCGGTATCGAGCGTGGCGGCGTCATCGGAAAGTTTATCGCGCAGATGCTGGATGAGCGACGCCATCGGGCGCCGCAGGTCGCCAAGGCGAAGATGCAAGGCGTGGGCCGCTTCCAGCAACCCCGGAAGAGCGGGCTGCACGCCGGTTTCGAGAGAGTAAAATTTGTTTCCGCCCCCGCTTCGCGCCAGCACCTGCTTGCGGCAAAGGGCAAGAAATGCTTCGACCGCGCCTTTTGGCGCATCCCCGCCAAGCCTCTCGCGCCAGCCGGGGGCTGGCAGGGCGCGTGCCGCTTCCATCACCGCTTCCAGGTCTTTCAGGGCGTCTTCGTTGTCCGCGACGATATCTTCCAGGCGGCGCTTGATGCCGCGCAGGCGGCTGCGGGTTCCGCCTTCAATGCCCAGGATCCAGCGGCGCAGGTCGGCTGTCCATGCGCCGTTGAGCTGAAAATCAAAAGCGCTGTCGGCGGCTTCGAACAGATGGTGGCCCTCGTCGAAGATGTACCGGCCGGGAAGCGCGTCGTTTGTCACGATCTGGTGCATGACCAAGGCGTGGTTGGCGATGACGATATCGGCGCGTTTTGACTTGCGGACGCTTTTTTCGATGAAGCATTTGTGAAAATGCGCGCAGGCGGAATAAACGCATTCGCCCCGACGGTCGGCAAAGCCCTGCACTTTGCCGCGGCCAAGCAGACCGGTCAGCCAGCCGGGAAAATCTTTTCCGGCAAAGTCACCGTCTTCCGTCACCGCCGCCCAGCGCAGCATAAGGCCGAGGGCGGTTTCAGGCGGGGCATCCTCCAGATTGAGCAAGCATAAATAATTCTCGCGACCCTTGCGCGTCACCACCTTGCGGCTTTTGGTGACGGGATCGTCGTAGAGCCGGTCAAGCTCGCCCGCCACCTGGCGCTGCAAGTTGCGGGTGAAGGTGGAGATCCAGACAGGGCCGCCGTTCTTTTCCGCCCAGAGGGTGGCGGCGGCCAGGTATCCCAGTGTTTTGCCGGTGCCGGTGCCGGCTTCGGCAAGCACGGTATTGGGCATGTCTGCTGCGTTGCGCGGCGCAAAAGCCGCCGCCAGGGCTTGCGCATACTGATGCTGCTCGGGGCGCTCTTCCGTGTGCTGCTTTTCTAAAAGCTTGTGCAGGCGGTCGGTTATTTCTTTTCCATCGACACCATGGTGACCGGGCGCTGCTTCCGGCGCGTGGATCGACCATTCGGGCAGCTTGTCCCAGATTTTTATCGCGGCTTTTATTTCGCCCGGTGTCGGGTGACGGTCAAGCGCGCCAAGAATGGTGGCTGTCCACGACCATGCGCCCATCATGGCGGCAATCGCCGCCGGGTCGCTTTTCTCGACGCGGCCCGCCGCCGTCATATCGACCAGCAAGTGACGGATGCTGTCGCGCAGGCTGAGGCAGGCGTCTTCCGGCATTTCAGGTTCAAGCAGGTTGAGCGTTTTTGCCAGGCCGCGCGGCGTCGGCACGCAAAATTCGCCGGGGCGGATAAACGCGAACAGCTCCAGCACGTCGTAGGCCGGAAACAGCGGCACCCCCAGCCGTGCCGCCAGTTGCGGGCCGTTGCAGACAATGGGCTTGTGCTGCCGCACCATCTCCCGCGCTTGTTCCGTCTCAAGATTTTTCAGCTCCCCGTCCAGCGTCAGGCAGAACAGCCGGTGCCCGTCCATGATCAGCACGGAGGCGCTTGGAATAAGAAGGCGACGCGCGGGCGGTGCCTCTGTTTTCAGGATCGTTTGCTGCATCCCCTGTTTTAGCGGAGTTCCGCAAGGCGAACCAGTTATAACTCTGCGCTCAGGGCGACGCATGGGGTGTCTGAGCAGGGTAAAGTACAAGTCTGGATATGTTAAAATGCCCAGGTTGCGGGGGAGCAACCTGGGCGAGGGGGGGTAGATCGGTGTTCGGTGTCTACGACATCGATAGTTGCTGCTGTCTCTTTTTGCGCGTTGTGTCGAGGTGAACAATATTATTATTCAAGCCCGTTCGCGTCGCTTTCAAAGGCAGGTCGCTTTGGCCGGTCAGGTAACGGACACACGCCATAATTTCACGGAGGTGAAAAGGAGGATCGGTGATGGCAACTTCAGCGTAAGGGCCGGTGGCTTGTTTATTCATCACGGCGCCGCTGAGGCCCTTTATAAAAATAACATGCAGCAGTAAGTTTTCCTGTAATGCTTTTTGCACCACGGCGACGCCTTTCAGCTCTGGCATGGCGGCGTCTATCATCAGAATATCAAAATTCCCGCGCGACGTCGCTTCCCAGGTATTGATGAAGTTGTCTGCCACAGCGACGGTATTGCCCGTTTTCAAAGCTGTTTTGAGGTATCTGGCGACGGCTTCGTTATGTTCTACGATCAGGATGCGGGCCACTCTACTCTCCTTAATTTTTGTTACATCTTATGTTATTATTAAATCATATTACGGAAATGATGTCAAGATAGTTTGTGAATAAATCGTTAATTTATGAAAAACGTTTAGGTACCAAGTATTTCATCAGATTCTGCGGAACGGGGAGGGGGTCGCCGCTCATCAGGCAGGCGATGATTTCACCGGCCAAAGGCGCTGCCGTCAGGCCGTGGGCGCCGAAAGCGGTTGAAATATAAACCCGGTCCGAGTCGGCACCGATAACCGGCAACTTGTCCGGGGTGGTGATTCGGTAGCCGGCGCGGCCGCCGGCAATATCGGACGGGGCAAAACCCAGTCCCGGAAAATTTTGATCAAGTTTTTGAAGGTTGTCGCGCTGGTCAGCGTCGCGCAGGTCGGGCGTCGCCGGTTCCTCCCGCTGAAAAGTCGCGCCGATGGTATGCAGGCCGTCGATGGCGGGAGCGATAAAGCCGTCGTAACAAAAGACCTGCGTTATTTTTTCCGACAGCGGCGTCGCCTTCAGATAGGTGATCTGCCCGCGCAGGCTTTGCAGCGGCAACTGCGCGGTTGGCAGAAATGTTTTGCAGCCGCTGCCAAGTGCCACGACGACCGCGTCGTAGGCGTCCAGCGCATCGAGCGCCGCGACCGGTGTCGCGTAACACGTGGTAATTTTTGGGTGGTCCAAAAGCATGCGGCAGAATTCCGGCGGTGACAGGCATCCGGCCAGGGACTGGTGCAAGCCTGACTTATAATGAAGGTAATCCGCCGGGTAACCCTGCGCGCCGAGAATGCGGTGTCGGCGGGTTTCTTCGTCGTTTATATCCAGGTGCACGACGCTGCAGGGGTTCCACGACGGCAGGTGCAACGCGGCCGCGAGGGTGCGGGTGAAGCAGAACCCGTGCTGGTAAAAAGCGCCATGCGGCGAAGGGTCGATGGTCAGCCGTGGATAAACAACGCCCAGCGGGTTGCCCGACGTTTCCGCCGCCGCCTGTTGCTGCCGGTCGATCACCGTGACGTCAAAGCCTTTTTGCGCCAGTGCAAAAGCGACAGACGCCCCGGCGATGCCGGCACCCAGCACGGCGACGTTTTTCTTTTTTTGGCATGACGGCGGCGGGGGAGTGAGCAAGGTCGCCACCGTCATGTCGCGTTTGGCGCCAAAGCCGCCGGTTTTTTCAACCGTAAATCCGGCTGATTGCAGCCCGCGCCGCACAGCGCCCGCTGAGGAAAATGTGGAGAGCGTTCCTTCTTTTTCCGTGCGCGCGGCGATAAGAGAAAGAACCTTCTCCTCCCACATCGCCGGGTTTTTTGCAGGCGAGAACCCATCGAGATACCAGGCATCAAAACGACCCGTCAGTTGCGGCAGGACGTCGGCGACATCCCCAAACAGCAGCAACAGGCGGATTCTTTCATGCAGGAAGAACAGCGTATGAAATCCCGCAATCAGCGGCGGGTACTGGGCAAGCAAAGGCGCAGCGTGGGCTTTCAGCTCCGGCCAGGCTTTATACACTTGTCGCAAATCAGCGACCTGCAGAGGATGTTTTTCGATGCTGACATAGGTGAGCTGCGCTGACTTCGGGGCAGTTTTCGACCACAACGCGGCCGTCAGCAAAAAGTTGAGCCCGGTGCCGAAGCCCAGCTCCGCAATACGAAAACGATTTTCCGGCGGCGCCGAAAACCGCGCCGGCAAACGGTTTTTCTCCAGGAACACATGGCGCGACTCTTCCGGCCCCAGCCCGGGCTGGAAAAAGATGTCGCCGTAATCAAGACTGCGCAAAGACCCTTCATCAGACCATTGCAAACGGGCGGGTTTCAGTGTCAAAATGAATTCTCCGATGCTGCATTAAATCATAAAAAATAAAAAAGAGGAACAAAGCGGATGATCACAACCGCCCTGCGGGCCGAAATCGAGCGCCAGCTGAAACAGAGAATCGCTACCGTCGCGCCTTTATCCGCCGCCAATAACGCGCAAATTTATCGCGTGAAAATGGAAAGCGGCGCTTCCTGCGTCACCAAGGTGGCTGAGCGCGGCCTGGATACGGAAGCCTTCATGCTGAATTTCCTGCGTACGAAGTCGAAACTTCCTGTGCCGGCGGTCTACTACAGCAATGAGCATGTCATCATCATGGAATTCATCGATTCCAACCACGGAATAGATGACGCGGGCCAGCGCCACGCGGCGGAGTTGCTGGCGGCGCTGCATCAGAATCGTGCCGACAGCTACGGGCTGGAACAGGACACGCTGATCGGGTCCCTGAATCAGCCGAACAAGCAGGACAAGGATTGGGTGCGGTTCTTCACCGAACAGCGCCTGCTTCATACGGCGGGCGAAGCCCTGAAGGAAAACAAGATCGATAAGAAGTTCATGAAGCAGGTGGAGAAACTCGCCGGCAAGATGTCCGGCTATATCAAAAACCCGAACCCGCCGTCCCTTATCCACGGCGATGTCTGGGGCGGGAATATCTTGTCAACCCGTGGAAAAATCGTCGCGTTTCTCGATCCCGCTATTTATTACGCCGACCCGGAGATCGAGCTTGCCTTCATCTTGCTTTTGAACACCTTCACCGGCACTTTCTTTTCGCGGTATCACGAAATCACGCCGATCCAGCCGGGGTTTTTTGAGGAACGCGCGGAAATTTACAGCCTGTATCCGCTGCTTGTTCATACCCGGTTGTTCGGCACGTCATACGCCCGAAAGGCGCAGAAGATACTGGATAAACTGGCTTAAGGGGTATCCGCGTCGGCGTTTTCGAAATAAGGATGAACCACCTTGTCCCCCGCCGCAATGCCGAGCGCCAGCGACCGGCCGCCGTTGATTTCGAGCACGGCGCTGACCGGCACTTCCGAGCTGATGCTCTCCAGGGATTTCGGCGCGGCGCTGCCGTGTATTTTTTTGATCGTGCCGTCGGGGGCGATGAACAGCATGTCGAGCGGGATCAGCGTGTTTTTCATCCAGAACCGCGTGACATCCGTCCGGCCCAGCTGAAACAGCATGCCGTGGTTTTCTTCCATCTTTTCACGGAGCATCAGGCCGATTTCGAGCGCGACCGGGGTCGCGGCGATTTCGACCTCAAAGCGATGCTGGCCGTTTTTACTGCTGATGACCAGCGTTTCAAGCCGAGGGCCGTCCTGCGCCGCGACAACGAAGCAGGAAACCCCCAGCAGCATCAAGGCGGCAGCCCCTGCCACGAGTTTTAAGCGTTTCATGGCATCTCCGGCAAAGCCTGGGATAGTTTTCCGCCGAGGCGAAAAGGTTCGATCCGCGTGCAAAGCCCTGTCGCCGGGCTGATGTCCACCATTGTGCCGCAGAGCGTCACCGGCCCTTCCGCCGGGCGCAGTTTTTCGCCCGGAACCTTGCGCACGAAGCGGTTGACGGCGAGCGTTACATCCATGCCGATGACGCTGTTATAACTGCCGCACATGCCGGCATCGGACTGATAGCCGGTTCCCTGCGGCAAAATCTGCGCGTCGGCGGTGGGGATATGCGTGTGCGTGCCGACGACGAGCGAGGCCCGGCCGTCGCAATAATAGGCCATGGCCATTTTTTCGCTGCAGGCTTCGCCGTGCACGTCGATGATGATCGCGTGCACCTCTTTGCCAAGACGGTGCGCGTTGCACAGTTTGTTCATCGCGGCAAACGGGTCGTCCAGCGCATCCATGAACAGCCGCGCCATGACATTCGTGACCAGTATTTTATGGCCGTGCGCGGTCTGGATCATATACGCGCCCTTTCCCGGCGTCCCTTCGGGAAAGTTGAGCGGGCGCAGCAGTTTCGGGTCGTTGTTGATATAGGGGATAATTTCCCGCTGGTCCCAGATATGATTCCCGGTGGTGATGCAATCCACACCCGCTTTATAAAGGTCGGTGCAGATTTGCGCCGTAATGCCAAAGCCGTTCGCGGCGTTTTCAGCGTTGACGATGACGGCGTCCAGCTTGTAGTTTTTTCGCAAGTCCGGCAGCCGCGCGATGATTTCATCCCGCGCGTTGCGCCCGACCACATCGCCCAGAAAAAGCACTCTCACTGATAAACCTTCCCGTCTGTTATAATCATGTCCATCCTGATATCGGTTTCTTCCGCCGGAATTTCGTCGCAAAGCTGCGTTTCGTAGCCAAGCCCGATGGAAAGGACGGGTTTGGTTTTTGCCAGCGCCGCCAGCGTCCTGTCGTAGCAGCCCGCGCCATAGCCAAGCCGGTGACGGTTTATATCAAAGGCCGCCAGCGGCACAAGCACAATATCGGGGGATAGCCGCCGGTCGGGGGCCGGCTCCGTGATGCCATATTTTCCGGTCGTCATCGGGGTGATTTCATTCCAGAAGCGAAATGCGAGCGGCGCTTCCTCTGAAGCCATATGAGGCAAGGCGCAAATTTTCCCCCGGCGCGTCAGCGTCCGCAGAATGGGCATGTCATCCAGTTCCCCGCGAATGGGCGCGTATCCCGCGACGACCGCGCCGTCGGGCACGGTGACGTGCTTGAAAAAAAAATCACAGACGGCGGCGGCGGCGCGCAGGGCGGAGTCCAGCGGAATTTGCATCCGCTGCTCCAGCATCATCCGCCGCACTTCCGCTTTTAAAATTGTCATGCAATTTAAATAAACTCTTTCTTGACGGAAATCAACGGAACATTGGTTCTTTTAACGTCTACTGGCGATGCAACAGCTGAAAAGGAGAACAAGGATGGCTTTCATGTATAAAGTGAAGGAAAAAATGCAGACCGACACGCTGATTGTCCTGGTCAACCAGTTGCTGGCAAGCGCCATCGACTGCAAGTTATCCGCCAAGCAAGCGCATTGGAACGTCAGGGGTGAAAATTTTATCGCTCTCCACGAACTCTTCGACAAGGCGAGCCGTGAAATCGACGAATACGCGGACCTGTTGGCGGAACGCGTCGCGCAGCTTGGCGGCGGCGCGCAGGGAACGCTGTCGGCGGTCGCCGGCCAAACCAGTCTTTCCCCTTACCCGGCGGGCATTCAGAGCGGCCGTGATCATGCGAAGGCTCTGAGCGACGCGATTGGCGCTCTTGCCAACAGCAACCGTCAGGCGATTGAAACGGTGACCGGCGCCGGGGACATGGTGACGGCCGATATACTGACTGAAATCACCCGCGGCCTTGACAAGCTGCACTGGTTTGTCAGCGCGCATGTGACCGGTCAGTAAATTCCGCGTGTCGTGGTTTTGGCCAGCGGCGCCATATCGAGCGCCGGCGTCAGGCCGGCGAGTTGCGCGGGGGAAGATTTTTCAAGCGCGTCCGCCACGGCCAGAAAGCGCGCGCGTTCCGCGTCGCTGATCATGTTTTTTGTCAGGGTTTCAAGCTTCCGGACATAGTCGGCGCGTTTCCACGGCGTTTTGCCGAAAGGATGCGCGTTGGCGCAGGCTTTGGAATCCTGCACCACCGTGCCGTCGTTCAAGGTGATGATCAGCGTGCCGCCGAAAGATTGCTCTTTCGGGTCGGTCGAATGGTAGCGGCGCTCCCACGCGGCGTCCTGCTGCGTGCGGATTTTTGCCATGGCCTGACGCAACTCTTCTTTTTCTTCCGGCCGGATGTCGTAGACGCTTTCATCCCAGCGGCCGAGCTGCATGGCGCGCGCGATCGCGAACATGATGCTGTGGTCAAGCGTGCCGCGCGGGCTGTCGGGGTCGATTTTCTGCGGATCGTTGGCGCCGGTGCCGATGACGTGGTCGGTGTGGTGGCTGGTGACCAGCAGGATGCTTTTAATCTGGCGCCGGTCGAGCTTGCCGGCCATTTCCAGCGCCATGTCGATGATTGCCTGCCCCTGGTATTCAAAAGCATGTTCCTTGGGATAGGTCATCATGATGTTTTGCAGCTTGTCTTTGCCGGGTTCTGCAAGGTCGATTTTATATTCCGCGTCCGGATTGTTCTTGCCGTCGAGGAAACGGCGGATGATGCTGTCCTCGCCTTCATAAACGGGGTTTGGGCCTTTCAGGCCGTGCATGGCGAAGTTGACGGCGTCGATGGAAATTTCCGCCGAAAATCCCGGCACGAATTCCTTCTGCGCGCCGATGTCGCCCTTGCGCGACTGGCGGGAGGAAATCGCGTTATGAACCGCAAAATTGACCGCGTGGTAAATCTGCTCGACCGGCAGTTTCAGCATCGCGCCGATGCCCGCCGCCGATGCCGCCGCGATATGGGTCATATGGTCGACCTTGTGCTTGTGCAGGCAGATGCCGGTGCCGCCGCCCGTGCCGACCAGCGCGACATGCACTTCGTAGGCGACGCCGATGCCGCGGATCAGATCTTTGCCGGACGCGCCCATTTGTTGTGCCACCGCCAGCAGCGGAGAAATGTTGTCATCGGGGTGGGAATATTCGGCGGCAAGGTAAGTGTCGTCCTGGTCGCGAAAACGCACGGCGACCGCGTTGACGAAGGCTGCCTCCCGCGGGCCGAAAGTTTCTTTTTGAGAGAGTCCGTAAATTGTCGCTTTGCCCATGCCCTTCGACGCCAGCGCTTTTTCCCGCGCCACCGCCACCGCCTGCTCGTTCACCGCCGCCAGCGCAATCGCCGCATTGTCGATGATGCGGTTCTTGATCATGTCCACGGCGTCAGCGGTCAGGTCGCCGTCCTGCGCCGCCGCCGCCAGCGCCGCGATTTTCCACGCCAGCTGGTCTTCTTTTTTCAGGTCGCCGCTTTTCTTTTCGGCTTTGACGGTGTGCGTTTTCATGCTTACACATTAAACCTGAACAGCATCAGGTCGCCGTCCTTGACGATGTATTC
>CAYGGT010000059.1:0-11148 GCA_964349475.1 uncultured Rhodospirillaceae bacterium | reverse complement strand
GGCCTTTGACGTTTTTCAGTATTTCCGGGTATTTGTCGTGCATCAGTTTGGTGACATCGCCGCCATCGTCGAGGATCATATTCGGGACCCAGCCATCGGGGCCTTGAATGGTTTTTTCGATGCACCACCAGAATTCTTCCTCGCTCATGCCTTTCCAGGCAAAAACCGGAATGCCTTTTGCGGCGATGGCCGCCGCCGCATGATCCTGGGTCGAGAAAATATTGCATGACGACCAGCGCAGTTCCGCGCCAAGGTCAATCAGCGTTTCGATCAACACGGCGGTCTGGATGGTCATGTGCAGGCTGCCGACAATCCGCGCGCCTTTTAAGGGGTGCTTGCCTTTAAATTCCTGCCGCAGCGCCATCAGCCCCGGCATCTCCGTTTCGGCGATGGCGATTTCCTTGCGCCCCCATTCGGCGAGCGCCATGTCCTTGATTTTAAAGTCGCCGGAAGCGGGTGATTTCGGTTGTGCCATTGCCATGATTGTTTTCTCCATTTCTGCCTTTTTAAATGACAGCAAAAAGGGGGTACTGTCCAGATTTTTATAGTTTTTCGGGGTTTATTCGGTATAGTATGCGGCAACTTACATAAGGAGAATGCCCATGCATGTTACAGCCAGCGTCAAAAAAATCCTCGCCAGCTACGAGAGCGACACCCCCGGCACCAAGGCCAATCTTTGCCGCATCCTGATGCACGGCAAGCTCGCCGGCACCGGCAAAATGGTCATCCTGCCCGTTGATCAGGGATTCGAGCATGGCCCGGCGCGGAGTTTTGAAGCCAACCCGGAAGCTTACGATCCGCATTATCACTATCAGCTGGCGATTGATGCCGGGTGCAATGCTTACGCAGCGCCCCTTGGCGCATTGGAAGCGGGGGCGGATAGTTTCGCGGGCGCCATTCCGACGATTTTAAAGATTAACAGCTCCAACAGCCTCGTTTCGGCGAAAGACCAGTCGATCACGGGGTCCGTCCGCGACGCGCTGCGCCTTGGCTGTTCCGCCATCGGCTTCACGATTTACCCCGGCTCCGATGAAATGCTCAATATGCAGGAGGAAATCACCCAGCTGTCCGAAGAAGCCAAGGAATACGGCATCGCCACGGTCATCTGGTCTTATATTCGCGGAGGCACGGTTTCAAAAGACGGCGAAACGGCGATCGATACCGTCGCTTACGGCGCGCATATGGCGGCCTTGCTGGGCGCGCATATCATCAAGGTGAAGCTGCCCACCGCGCATCTTGAGTTGGCCGAAGCCAAAAAAGTGTATGAAGAAAAGAAAATCCCGATCAAGACCATGTCCGAGCGCGTTCGCCATATCATGAAATCTTCTTTCAACGGCCGCCGCATGGTGGTTTTCTCCGGCGGCGCCACGAAGGGTGAGGATAGCGTGTTCGAAGACGCCCGCGCCATTTACGAGGGGGGCGGCAACGGCTCGATCATCGGCCGCAACAGCTTTCAGCGCCCGCGCGCGCAAGCGCTGGCGATGCTTGACAAGGTGATGGGAATTTATCTGGGGAAGGATACGTGACATCCTGTATATAAGAAAATTTTACGGACCGATTCTTAAAAAAACCACCATTTTTTCCGCAGTTTTTCCGACGGCGGCGTGACGGTTTTGGGCAGCAGCAGCCAGGCGCGGCCGGGGCTTTTCATCTCCCCGGCTTTTTCCGCCGCTTCGTGACCCGCCCCCCAGAAGAAATCGCCGCGCACTGCGCCGGTGATGGCGCCGCCGGTATCCTGCGCGATCATTAATTGTTGCAGGGCGGGATCTTTGATATCCAGCCAGACAGGAACGCCATAAGGTATTTTTTTGCGGTCAACGGCCAGACTGCGCTTTGGTGTCAGCGGCACGCCCTCGGCACCCAGAGGCCCTTCTTTGCCCGTCAGCTTGTGAAAGAAAATATAAGAGGTGTTGAGGTTCATCACTTCCGCGGCCTGGGCGGGATTTTTTCCCAGCCAGTCGCGGATGGATTGCATGGAAACGGTGTCTTTCGTGAGAGCGCCCCTTTTAATCAGCTCCCGGCCAATGGCGACATAGGGCTGGCCGTTTTCCGCGGCATAGCCGACGCGGACGATGCTGCCGTCTTTGAGGCGTACCTGCCCCGACCCCTGGATGTGCAGGAAAAAGGCATCAACGGCGCTATCAACCCAGATGATTTCCTTGCGCTTTTTTTTCAGCGCGCCTTTTTCAATCTCGGCGCGCGTGTGATAGGGGATGAGGTTTTTGTCTTGCACCCGGCCCATAATGGTTTCGCCTTTAAGGCCGGGCCTGAAATCGCCAAGGTTCACCTTGATCAGGTCGTCGGGGCGGCCATAGAGGGGGATTTTATAAGCACCGCGCTTTTTGCGGGAACCGTTGAGGACAGGTTCGTAATAACCGGTGAATAATCCTTCGCGGCCTTTTTTGCCGTGAATTTCATAGGGCGTGAAGTTTTCTTCAAAGAACGCGCGGGCGGCGTCGGGATTGACGCTCTTGGCTTCCGGCAACTTTCCGCAGAGTTCTTGCCATGCTGCGGCGGTGCCGGCAAAGCCGCCAGCCCCGAAATCCGCCGTTGCATCTTTTTTGAGTATCCGGGCGCAGGATTTTTGCAGCGGGGCGACGGCATCCGCCAGCCTGTCGCTCTCCCACCCCGGCAATTTCTCGAATGACGTCTCTTGCAGCGTCAGCGCGTCGTCCGTTTTTTTAGAAGAATTCCAGGTCACCGTGATACATCCCGCCAGCGGCAGGCAGAGGGCGAACGCGACGATGACAGCCGGAAGACGCATTATTTTTCCGCCGCGCGCGTCTCGATCAGGGTCCAGTTGGGATCGTCGGAGCGGATGTCGCGGGTGAAGGTCCAGATATCTTCTACATTCGTAATATGCGGCGTGGCTTCGATGGCGGCGCCTGCCTTGTCGCGGGTGACGGTGGTCTGCTCGACGTCGTAGTCGACGGTGATATAGGCCATTGTACCGCCGAGATGCGCTTCGACGATATGGGCGGCCTTGATGCGGTGGATATCGGTTGTGGCGACGTGGCCGGAGTCTTCCCGCGCCTTGATGCCGGCGTCGAAATCGGCATAGAGCTTGGGGCTCAGCAAAGCGCGCAGGCTGTTGCGGTCGCCGTCGTTGTAAGCCCGGACAACGGCCCCGAAAGCGTGTCTGGCGCCTTCCATGAAACCGGCGACATCAAACTGCGGATCGGCGGCGGCTATTTCTTCAAGTCCGCGGTCGATCTGTCCGTCCTTGTTGGATGCCGCGTCGATCAGCAGGTTAAAGCCGATGTTTTTGCGGGCCGGCAGAGGATTGATGAGCGGTTTTACCGACGCGGCTGTCCGCTGCGCGATCTCATGGGGCGCGAAAGGATTACGGCGCGGCTGTCCTTCATCCCGCCGCGTGCCGAGCACGGCGTTCAGGCGATAAATCAAAAAAGCTGCGATGATGCCGAAAATCAGAATGTCCAGGGACAGTCACTCCTTTATACCTATATTAAAGATTTAAAAATCCCGCCACACAAGTACTATATTGGATAAAGTGTAAAGAAACCCTGTATAGAGTTAATATACTGAAATGTTTATTCTTTTTTTAATGCTGCCGCTTTTGGAAATCGCCGGGTTTATCGTTATCGGCGGCGAGATTGGCGTCGGGTGGGCGTTGCTCTGGGTCATTGCCGCGACGATGGCAGGGTTCTGGTTTTTGGCGACCATGGGCGGACAAACCCTGCAAAAAGCCAAACAATCCGTTGCCGCCGACATTTATCCGTTCGAGGAAATGTTCGAAGGTTTCTGCATTCTGGCAGGCGCTTTGCTGCTGATCTTTCCGGGTTTTATCAGCGATTTTCTGGCGCTGCCGCTGCTGACCGGACCCTTGCGGCGCGGCGCTTTCCGCTTCCTCAAATCCCGCCACAGCAGCATGCTCGACAGCCTCGGCAAAAACACCCAGGGGTTTACGTCCTGGTATCACGAGGAAGGCAAACCCGGCGGCGTAAAAACGATTGAGGGGGATTTTAAAAGAATGGATGATAAAAAATGAGGGCTTTGACAAACCGGCACGGCGAAAGAATGCGCGGGTTTTATTTTGGCCCGGTCAGAGAAGAAGGGCTGGCCATCGGTTTTTTGCCTTCCAGCGTGTGGACGCGGTCTTCGTCTTCGAGTTTCGCGAGGCGGGCTTCGAGGAGGGCGATTTTTTTATCTTGAAAGTTTTGGTATTCTACGATTTCAATGGCTATGGAAATTAAATGTAGCTGTTCTTGCTGAATATCGCCGCGCACGCGAAATGCTTTGGTGGACATGTTTTGTGCCGAGGCGAGTCTAAATTGCCTTTCCAACCCTGATAGTTGATCCAGCAGTGTCTTGACCTGCCATGCTTGGGTGAACTGCTCGCTCAAACCGTTTTTTTCTTTAGGTGTCATTGCTTCGCTCCTTCAAAAGAATCAATCTTGCAGATGATAATCTTTTTTATTTTTCCGTCAACCTTATGAAATAGAACCGCAAAAGCCCCATTGTCAGCGCTCCAATCCTTGGTATTCTTGCGCTTTAGCGCATTTTTAAGGAGGTAGTATCATGACCGAACATGAAACCCATTTCATGCACCCCGAGACTTTTCCGGTGCCGGCGTCACTCGCCAAAACGGCGACAATCACGGCCGAAAGCTATGCGACAATGTATCGGGACTCCATCGCCGATCCGGTCAAGTTCTGGGCGGAGCAAGGCAAGCGCATCACCTGGTTCAAGCCCTATACCCAGGTCAAGGATGTCGATTTCAAGGACAACGCCCGTATCCGCTGGTTTTACGACGGCACGTTGAATGCGTCGGTGAACTGCATCGACCGCCATCTGCCGGGGCGCGCCAACCAGGTGGCGCTGATCCGCGAGGGCGACGATCCGAACGATTCTTCCAACATCACCTATGCCCAGTTAAAAGACGAAGTCTGCAAACTCGCCAACGCGCTGAAAGAGCGCGGGGTGAAAAAAGGCGACCGCGTCACCGTCTACATGCCGATGATTCCGGAAGCGGTTTACGCCATGCTCGCCTGCGCCCGCATCGGCGCGGTGCATTCGGTTGTGTTCGGCGGCTTTTCGCCGACCGCGCTGAAAGACCGGATTCAGGGCTGCGAGTCAAAAGTCGTCATCACGGCGGACGAAGGCGTGCGCGGCGCCAAAAAAATTCCGCTCAAGGCCAATACCGACGAGGCGTTGAAAGACTGCCCGGATGTGCACACCGTTATTGCGTACAAGCGTACCGGCGGCAAAGTTGAATGGAACGATAAGCGCGACGTCTGGTATCAGGACATCTGCGCCCGGCAATCGACGGAGTGCAAGCCCGAAGAAATGAACGCCGAAGATCCGCTGTTCATCCTTTATACCTCCGGCTCGACCGGCAAGCCCAAGGGCGTGCTGCACACCACCGGCGGTTACATGGTCTATGCGGCGATGACGCACGAACATGTGTTTGATTACCATGACGGCGATGTTTACTGGTGCACGGCCGACGTCGGCTGGGTGACGGGGCACAGCTATATCGTTTACGGGCCGCTGGCCAATGGCGCGACGACGCTTGTTTTTGAGGGCGTGCCGAACTATCCCGACTTCGGGCGGTTCTGGCAGGTGGTTGACAAGCATCAGGTGAATATTTTCTATACCGCGCCGACGGCCATCCGGTCGCTGCTGCGCGAGGGCGACAGCTGGGTCAAAAAATCCAGCCGCACGTCGCTCCGCATTCTCGGTTCGGTGGGCGAGCCGATCAATGAAGAAGCCTGGCTCTGGTATCACGAAACTGTTGGCGACAGCCGCTGCCCGATCGTCGATACCTGGTGGCAGACGGAAACCGGCGGCATCCTTATCACCCCGCTGCCGGGCGCCCATGCGCTGAAGCCAGCACATGCGTCGTTTCCGTTTTTTGGCGTGAAGCTCGCGATTGTCGATGGCGCCGGAAAAATCCTTGACGGCGCGTGCGAAGGCAGCCTGGTCATTCTTGACAGCTGGCCGGGGCAGATGCGCACCGTTTATAAAAACCACCAGCGTTTTGTAGAAACTTATTTCACCGCCTTCCCCGGCATGTTCACCACCGGAGACGGCGCGAAACGCGACAAGGACGGTTATTACCGCATCACCGGGCGCATGGACGACATTATCAAAGTCTCCGGCCACCGCATCGGCACGGCGGAAGTCGAAGACGCGCTGAATGCCCATCCCAAGGTGGCTGAGTCCGCCGTCGTTGGCTATCCGCATGCCATCAAGGGCGAGGGGATTTATGCCTACGTCGTGCTGATGGGCGGCGAAAGCGCCTCCGAAGAGCTGCGGCGGGATCTGGTCCAGCATGTGCGCAAAGTCATCGGCCCGATTGCCACGCCGGAGGCGATTTTATTCGCGCCCGGCTTGCCAAAAACCCGCTCCGGCAAAATCATGCGCCGCATCTTGCGCAAGATCGCGGAAAATTCTTTCGACCAGCTGGGGGATACGTCCACTTTGGCAGATCCAGTGATTGTCGAGACTATCGTTGCCGCGCATAGAAAACTTTTTAACAAGGCGGCGTAGTGAGAGTCAGAACTCAGAGGATGAATTCCCGTTTCTTTTTGGGAGGGCTGTTGACAACTTCCGTTTTTTTCTTCCTCTCCTCTCTTGCTGCGTGCCAAGTCTTTATCTCAGCGTCGGATAGTCGGCTGGTCACTTTATCGTTCTGATAGTGAAATGCTTCGACCAACCTGCCGTGGGGATCAAAACTTTGAACCGCCGGTTCATCTTTATTGAGATCGTGGTGCAGACCGTTCCGGAAGTGGTATACCTCAGTTAAACTGCCCTTGTGATTGAATCTTTGTATCACCCCTACGCTGGCATCCATATCGATATATGGTGTGAGCGTCTTACAATGGTAGACTTCAGACAAGCTGCCTAGTTTACGAAAGCTTTGCGCCGCTGGTTCGTCACCCGGACCGTTATGTCTGCCTTTGTTCGTCTCACGCTGGATGTTTTTGATGGAGTGTTCTGGTTGGACAAGTAGTGCCGCGACAAGCTCTTCGCCTTTTTTATTTGTGCTTTTGGCCAGTTGCACCACTTTGGCAAAAAAGTTTGGGTCATAAGACCCTATGGATATTTCGTAGTTATCTTTTCCTGCCCTATAGGAAATAACCGTTTCACCAAGTATTCCTTTCTGGATGTCTTCTGGTTCCTGGCGCAAAGAAATAAGCCTGTGGGCAAGGTTGAATTTACTACATAACTTCTCGGCAAGTCTTATTAGTATTGTCATAGCGCAACTCCTGTTTTTATAAATTTCTGTCAATGTCGGTGAGACTATACTGACAGATTAGATATAATATGTCAAATAAAATATTTTTAACTAATCATAATCAAATACTTATAACCCTTATCCGGCGCATAGCCTTTCACCGGTTGACGCAGAGTGTCAGGACAAGGCATGTTGGGGTCGGAAAAGTCACTCACGGAGAAATGCATATGTCTGTCAAAGCAGCGACGAGCCACCTTCCTCAACCCGCGACCCACGCCGACATGGCGAACGCCATTCGGGCGCTGGCCATGGATGCGGTGCAGAAAGCCAATTCCGGCCATCCCGGCATGCCGATGGGAATGGCGGATGTGGCGACCGTGCTGTTCACCAAATTCCTGAAGTTCGACCCCGCGATGCCAACCTGGCCGGACCGGGACCGTTTTATTCTTTCGGCGGGCCATGGCTCGATGCTGCTCTACGCCGCCCTCTACCTGACGGGTTACGAGAAGATGACGCTTGAGCAGCTGAAAAATTTCCGCCAGCTCCACAGCCTGACGCCGGGGCACCCGGAAGTCATGCCGGATGCCGGTATCGAAACCACCACCGGCCCGCTGGGTCAGGGCATTTCCAACGCCGTCGGCTTCGCGCTGGCGGAGCAGATGCTGGCAGCCCGCTTCGGCAATGAACTCATCAACCATTACACCTATGTTATTGCCAGCGATGGCGACCTGATGGAAGGCATCAGCCATGAGTCTTGCTCGCTTGCCGGGCATCTGGGTCTTGGCCGTCTGATCGTGCTGTATGATGACAACAGCATTTCCATCGACGGCCCCACGTCTTTGTCTTTTACCGATGACACAAGGAAACGGTTTGAAGCCTACGGCTGGGAAACTTTCGACATCGACGGCCACGACCCGGAGCAGATCGCCCGGGCTATCACGGCGGCGCAGCTTGATCAGGGCAAGCCGAGCCTTATTTGCTGCAAAACCAAAATTGGTTTCGGCGCGCCAACCAAGCAGGGGTCGGCCTCCAGCCACGGCTCCCCGCTCGGTGATGATGAAATCGCGGGCGCGCGCAGGAATCTGAACTGGTCGGCGGCGCCTTTCGAGATTCCGGCTTCCATTTTAGACAGCTGGCGCGCCATTGGCACGCTCGGCCAGAAAGACCGTAAAAACTGGCAGGCGCGGCACGACCAGATGGAAGCAGGAAAGCGCGAGGCTTTCGACCGGGCGCAGCGCGGCGATGTTTCCAAGCAAACGGCGCAGATCATCGCGCTGTTTAAAGCCAAAATGAAGCAGGAAGCGCCGAAAATAGCGACGCGGCAGGCATCGGGAAAAGTGCTGGAGATGCTGGTTCCGGCGATACATGAGCTGATCGGCGGCTCGGCGGACCTGACCGGTTCCAACCTGACGCTTGTCAAGGACATGGGGGGCGTTGCCAAAAACAACTATGCCGGGCGGTATATTTATTACGGCGTGCGCGAGCACGGCATGGCGGCGATCATGAACGGCATGGCGCTGCACCGCGGGTTGATCCCTTACAGCGGCACGTTCTTGAGTTTCACCGATTATTGCCGTCCCGCCATCCGCCTGTCGGCGCTGATGAAGCAGCGCGTGATTTACGTGATGACGCACGACTCCATCGGCCTTGGCGAAGACGGCCCGACGCACCAGCCGGTCGAGCATCTCTCGGCGTTGCGCGCCATTCCGAACGTGCTGGTGCTGCGTCCCGCCGACGTCATCGAAACGGCGGAATGCTGGCAGATCGCGCTCGATCACATGACCGGCCCCAGCATTCTTGTGCTGACGCGGCAGGCGCTGCCGCTGGTGCGCAAGGAAACGTCGGATGAAAACCTGGCAAAACGCGGCGCTTATGTTCTTGCGGAAGCGGAAGGAAATTGTGAGGCGACGATCTGGGCGACGGGTTCCGAAGTCGAGATCGCGCTGAAAGCCCGCGACCTGCTGCAAGCGGAAAAAATCGGCACGCGTGTTATTTCCGCGCCATCCCTTGAGCTGCTCAGGGCGCAGGACGACAAATATATAAAAACTCTCTTTGCCCCCAGCAAGGTGAATGTCGCCATCGAGGCGGGCCTGCGCTGGGGCTGGGATCATTACATCGGCTGGGACGGGATTTTCATCGGCATGCAAGGCTTCGGCGAATCGGCGCCCTATCAGGAGCTTTACCAGCACTTCGGCATCACCGCCGAGGCGACGGTGGCGGCAGTGAAGAAAAGAGTTTAAAAAACCGGGGGAAATCCGCTACGATACCCCGATGACGAAAAAACTATCCCTTTCCGTCCTTAAAATCCGTGATTTTCGTTTGCTGATGCTCACCCGCTTGTTTGTCACCATGGCGTTGCAGGCTCAGGCGGTGATCGTCGGGTGGCAGGTTTATTCGCTGACGAAGGACCCTTTTCTGCTGGGCCTGACCGGACTTGCCGAAGCGCTGCCGGCGATTTCATGCGCTTTTTTTGCCGGGCATGTCGTCGATACCGGTTTTCCGCGCAAGATTTATACCTTTTGCATCACTATTCTGGCGTTGAACACGCTGGGGCTGTTGGTGGTGGCGGGCGGTCATGTTCCTGTTTCAAAAGAAAATCTTATTTTCTACATGTTTGCGGGTGTTTTTGTCTCCGGCCTGGCGCGCAGTTTTGTTATTCCGTCCGCCTCTTCTATCCTGGCGCGGGTTGTTTCCCGCGCCGAGATTCCGTCCGCCACCGCCTGGATCAGCAGCAGCATCCAGACGGCTCTTATCGGCGGTCCGGCGGTCGCGGGACTGGTTTATGGCGGTTACGGGGCGTCCGGCGCCTGGTTGTTGCCAGCCCTGCTGATGGTCATGGCGCTTTTTATGATCACTTCTTTCAGGACGCCGCACACCCGCAACGGCGACCAGCGGGAGCCGATGATGCAAAGCATCCGCGCCGGATGGGCCTTTATCATGCGGACGCCGGTGCTGCTGTCCGTCATGGCGCTCGATATGTTCGCGGTGCTGTTCGGCGGCGCGGTTGCCATGCTGCCTGCTTTCGCCGACGAGATTTTGCATGTCGGCGCGGAAGGGCTGGGCGCGCTGCGGGCGGCGCCGGCGCTGGGGGCCGTCACGACGGCGCTGTTTCTGGCGGTTTATCCGATGAAGCGCATCACCGCGACGCGGCTGCTGTGGGTTGTCGCCGGATTCGGCGTATGCATGATCGGGTTCGGGCTTTCGACCCTTTTCTGGCTGTCGATGGTTTTTCTGGTGGTGAGCGGGGTTTTTGACAGCATCAGCATGCTGATCAGATCAACGCTGGTGCAGCTGCTGACGCCCGACCCCATGCGCGGGCGCGTGTCGGCGATCAACAGCATGTTTATTATTTCGTCGAACGAAATCGGCGCCTTCGAATCCGGCACGGCGGCGCGGCTGATGGGGCTGGTGCCCTCCGTCGTGGCGGGCGGCATTGCGACACTGTGCATTGTCGTTTCCACAGCAGTTCTGTCGCCAAAATTCCGCAAGACTGTCGTCAATACGAACGCATAGTTTCATTTTGCCGGAACGAAAAAACCAGGCTATAGGCCACTGGCACGATAAACAAGGTGAACAGCGTGCCGATCGTCATGCCGCCGATGATGACCCAGCCGATCTGCTGGCGGCTTTCGGCCCCGGCGCCGCTGGCGAGCGCCAGGGGCAGGGCGCCCAGCACCATCGCCCCCGTCGTCATCAGGATGGGGCGAAGGCGCATCCGCGATGCCGTCTCGATCGCTTCAAGAATATTTTCCCCCTGTTCCCGCTGGCGCTCGGCGAATTCGACGATCAGGATTCCGTGTTTGGTGATCAGGCCGATCAGGGTGATCAACCCGATCTGGCTGTAAATATTGAGCGTGCCACCGGAAAGGTACAGCGCCAGCAGCGCGCCGGTCATCGACAGCGGCACCGACAGCATGATGACGAAGGGGCTGGAGAAACTTTCGAAC
>CAYGGT010000058.1:2669-11217 GCA_964349475.1 uncultured Rhodospirillaceae bacterium | reverse complement strand
CTAGCCCGCCGCTTTTATCTGCGACTGGCCGGCCGGCAGCAATTCCTGGCAAGCTTTCTGAATGCGTTCGCAGGCTTTGACGAGCGTGGCGTTGTCGAGGGCGTAAGAGACGCGAAAGTAAGGCGACATGCCGAACTCCACGCCCTGCACCACCACGACGCCGTGGCTTTCAAGCAGATAGGTGGCGAAATCCGTGTCGGTTGCGATTATTTTTCCTTCGGGGGTTTTCTTGCCAATGACGCCCGCGCAGGAGGCGAAGACGTAGAACGCCCCTTCCGGCGCCGTTGCTGTCACGCCTGCGGCCTTGCCGAGCAGGGAAACGACAAGGTCGCGGCGTTCCTGAAAAATTTTTCGCCAGTCTTTTAAAAATTCCTGATCGCCGTTGAGCGCGGATACCGCCGCCGCCTGGCTGATGGAACTGGCGTTTGAGGTGCTTTGCCCCTGCACTTTGCTCATCGCCTTGATGAGTTCAACGGAACCCCCCGCATAGCCGATCCGCCAGCCGGTCATGGCATAGGCTTTGGAAACGCCGTTCATCGTCAGCGTGCGCTCATAAAGTTCCGGCACGACGGCGGCGATGGTGGAGAATTTAAAATTATCGTAGGTGAGATGTTCGTAAATATCATCCGTCAGGATATGCACCTGCGGATGTTTCTTGAGAACCTCGCCCAGGGCTTGCAGTTCTTCGCGCGTGTAAGCAGCACCTGTCGGATTGCCGGGCGAATTGATGATGAGCCATTTCGTGTTCTGCGTGATGGCTTTTTCCAAAGCCGGCGGCGACATTTTGAACCCCTGTTCCGGCGTCGTCTCGACGATCACCGGCGTGCCTTCGGCCAGCATGACCATTTCCGGATACGAGAGCCAGTAGGGCGCTGCGATCACGACTTCATCGCCGGGGTTGAGCGTCGCCATGAAGGCGTTGTAAAGCACTTGTTTGCCGCCCGTGCCGACGATCACCTGTTCCGGCGCATAGGTCAGGTTGTTTTCGCGCCGGAATTTATCGCAGATCGCCTTGCGCAGCTCGATCGTGCCCGCGACCGGGGTGTATTTGGTCTGTCCTTTGTCCATCGCGGCCTTGGCGCCTGCCTTGATAAAATCCGGCGTATCGAAGTCCGGCTCCCCCACCGACAGGCCGATCACGTCCTTGCCTTGCGCTTTCAGTTCCTGCGCCTTTGCCGCCAGCGCCAGCGTTGCGGAAGGCTTGATTTTATCGAGGCGCTTGGCGATGAAGTTTTTTTGCATGGCAGTGTTCCTTAGTTTTATTAAGTGCTCCGTGGTTTTGTAATGGCGGATTTATCCCTTGTTTTTGGAAAAAAAGCAATATTTTTATCTTCTGACAATAGCGGCGTTTTTTCCTTGCCGTTACACGATCAGGGGCTCTTGACTCTTCACATATATTTAGTAAAGTTCAATAACGTAATTTTAATTTATGGAATGTTTCTGTACCTATGGCAAAGACACAGATTGCAGCGGAAATCTATACTATTGCGCCGTACCAGTCGTTTCTGGATGCCGTGGCGCGGGGGATTCTGGATCAGGCGGGGAATGATCCTTTAAAGCTGTCGGATTACACCATCCTGGTTCCGGACAGCGAAACGGGGTCGGCGCTGCGTCGTGCTTTCGTCGGGCAATTGCAGGGTAAAACCCATATTACGCCCGACATCAGCGCGGCGGGGGATACCAATGACGACCATCTCAGCCTGAAAATTTCCGACAGCGCGCTTTTGTCGCAGGCTCTGATGGATATGCCGCCGGCCGTGTCGCGGTTGCAGCGGCAGCTGATGCTGGCGGAAGAAATCCTGAAAATACCCGGCATGGCCAGTTCGCCGCAAAAAGCGATCAAGCTGGGTGGGGAACTGGGGAAGTTTCTGGATGAGGTGCAACGCCACGATGTTGACCTGCAGGATATCGAACGGCTGGTGCCGGCGGCTTTCAAATATCAGTGGTCGAAGACGGCTGAGTTCCTGAAGATCATCACCCAGACCTGGCCGCAAAAATTGCAGACCATCGGGAGGATCGACCCCGAGGAACATAAAAACGCCGTGCTGCGAATCCAGGCCGCCCACTGGCAGCAAAACCAGCCGCAGCATGCGGTGATCGCCGTCGGTTTCAACGACAGCACCCCGGCGCTGCGGAACTTTTTGCGCGCGGTGGCGGAACTGCCCAAGGGTGCTGTTATCTTGCAGGGGCTGGATCTGGAGATGGACCAGCAAAGCTGGGATGTCATGACGCCCGTCCACCCGCAGCATGCGCTGAAAGAATTGCTGACGGGGCTTGGCGTGGACCGCGCCGCGGTGCGGGAATGGCAGGCGCACCCCATCGCTGCCGACCCCTTTGCCCGCGCGCCCAACCTTGCGGCGACGAACAAGGCGCGGCAGAACCTGCTGCGCGAAACGATGCGCCCGGCCGGAACGGCGGAAGGCTGGACGAGTCTGGTGGCGTTGCAACAGAAAAAAACCAGAAAAAAATCAAAAAAAACAGCGCCTGGCATCGTTGACATTCAGGCGCTGAGCGGCATGGATCTGATCACCTGCGGCTCGCAGCAGGAAGAGGCCAGCGTGATCGCGCTCAAAATGCGCGAGAGCCTGGAAATTCCCGGGCGGCAGGTGACGCTGGTGACGGCGGATCGCTCCCTGGCGCGGCGGGTGTCGGCGCGGCTGCGCAACTGGCAGATCGACGTGCGGGACGATGCGGGCGTCGCTTTGTCGGAAACGCCGGCCGGGATTTTTTTACTGGCGACGGCCGGGATGGCCGCGCTGGAATGGGCGCCGGTGCCGCTGCTGGAAGCGCTCAAGCACCCGCTCAGCAGCCTTGGCGGCGTCAAGGAAGACTTCCGTCGCCAGGTGTCGGACCTGGAAGACATGGTTTTTCACGGGCCGCGCCCCGGTTCGGGCGCCGACGGGATCAGAAGCGCGCTGGCGGCGCCTTTCAACCGCGCCGCCCGACGCCCTGTCACGCAACAGCAACTGACAGATTTCATCAACCGCCTTGAACAATCGGGCAAGAATTTTTTCGATAAAATGGCAAACGGGAAGCCGGTGCCTTTTCATGTCCTGCTGGACGATCACATCCGTTTTGCTGAGGACCTTGCGCGGGACGACCGGACCAGCGGCGCGGATAAAATCTGGCGCGGCGACGACGGCGCCAAGGCGTCGCGCTTTCTGACCCAGCTGCGCGACGTGGCGAAATTCGTGCCGGACGTGATGGGGCGTGATTACGCCGATGTGCTGCAGGGGTTGATGCGCGAGGTGCGCGTGCGCGGCGGCGGGAAGTCGCATCAGTCGCTGCATATCACGACGCCCGAACAGGCCCGGCTGCTGAAGTCCGATATTATTATACTCGGCGGGCTGAATGACGAAGTCTGGCCGCCGAAGCCCGGTGAAAACCCCTGGCTGTCGCCGGAGATGATCAAGTCTTTGGGATTGCCGGTTTCTGAAACGGACATTGGCCGCGCGGCGCATAGTTTCGTGCAGATGGCGTCTAACCCCAATGTTCTTCTGACCCGCGCGCTGCGTTCCGGCGACGGGCCGGCGGTGGTGTCCCCGTTCCTCGCGCGGATGATGATGGTGTTGCGCGGTTCCGGTTTTGAAAACGCGCTTGAAAAGAAAACCCATCTGCTGGACATCCACAAAGCCGTGCATGCGCCGGCGCAAGTCACGCCGATCGAACCGCCCCTGGTGACGCCGCCGTCGGACAAACGGCCGAAACAGCTGCCGGTCACGGCCATTGAACTGCTGATGCGCGATCCTTACGCCGTTTACGTCAGGTATGTGCTGAAGCTCCGCCGCAAAGGGCCGCTCGACGCCAGCCCCGGCGTCGCCGAGCGCGGAATCTTCACGCATGAAGCGCTGGACGCTTTCGTCAAAAAGTATCCGGACGCCCTTCCCGCCAATGCCGAAGAAGAACTGCTGAAAATCGGCGCGGATACTTTCAGGGAGCGCATGAACAACCCCGTCGTCCGGGCCTTTTGGTGGCCGCGTTTCGAGCGCATCGCCAAATGGTTCGTGGAATTCGAGCACGACCGCCGCACCATGTCGAAAGTGCTGGGCGCGGAAGTGCGCGGCAAGCTGGAGATCGACACCGGCGATGGCGGGATTTTCACGCTGACGACCATCGCCGACCGGGTGGACCTGACCGCGAACGACCGGCTGGCGGTCATTGATTACAAGACCGGCAGCGTGCCGTCGCAAAAATCCGTGGCGCTTGGCTTTTCGCCCCAGCTCACGCTCGAAGCGCTGATCGCTTTTACCGGCGGGCTTGACGGCATTGACGGAGCGGATGTCGGCGCTTTGCAGTACTGGAAGCTGTCCGGCGGACGGCCGGCGGGGGAAGTGATGGAGGTCAAGGGCGACGTTAAAAACCTGGTCGCCGAGGCGCGGGCGGGGATTGAAAACCTGATCAAGACCTTTAACGACGCGTCAACGCCCTATCTTTCGACGCCCCGGCCCGACTGGGCGCCGCGCTATAACGATGTTCAGCATCTCTCGCGCGTTGACGAATGGAGCACGGTCAAGAAAACCCTGCCCCGCCACGCGGCCGCCGGAAAAGGAAAGCCCAAGCGATGACCAAGCGCCTTGATCCAAACCTGATACAGCGCCGCGCCTCCGATCCGGCTGTCAGCGCCTGGGTGACGGCCTCGGCCGGCACCGGCAAGACGAAAGTGCTGACGGACCGCGTGCTGCGCCTGATGCTGGAAGGGTCCCGGCCGGACCAGATTTTATGCCTGACGTTTACGCGGGCGGCCGCTTCCGTCATGACCAACCGGATCCGGGAAGAACTGGGCGTCTGGGCGACCTGCGATGACAAGACGTTGCAGGCAAAGCTGACCCGGCTGACGGGACGAAAACCGGCGGCGGCAACCGTGACCCGGGCGCGGCAGATGTTCGCTGAATTTCTGGACGCGTACGGCGGCATGCGCATCCAGACCATTCATGCTTTTTCGCAGTCGCTGCTCAAGCGTTTTCCGATTGAATCGGGCATTCCGCCTTATTTTGACGTGATGGACGACCAGACCGCGTCGGAAGTGCTGCGCGAGGCGCAGGCCGATGTGCTGAAACAAATCCGCAAAGACCCCACCTCGCCGCTGGCTGAAGCCATCGGCATGGTCACGTCCGAAGTCGCCGAAGACGAATTGATCGGCCTGATCACCGAGCTGACTTACCGGCGCGGGCAACTGCTATCTATTTTCGGCAGGCACGGCGGAATCGAGAAAACGGTTGAAGCCGTTTTTAAATACATGCAAGCCCCGCGCGGCCAGACATCAAAGTCGATGCACCAGGCGCTGAATAACGCGGCGGCGAACGCTATCGGGTTAACGGCGGCGGCTGATATTTTGGCGCTGGGCAGTGCTGCGGAAAAACAGAAAGCGTCCATTCTCAAAGAATGGCTCGCCCATCCCGACGATCGTGCCGCGCTGTTTGACGAGTATCAAAGCGTCTTTCTGACCGCGGACGGAGAAATCAGGAAACGCCTGACCACCAAAGCAACGGTTGCCGCGGAAGCGGCGTTGCGCGCGGAGGCGGAGCGCCTGGCGGAAGGGCTTGATGCGATCCGGTCGCTGAATGTCGCGCGCGGCACGGAATCGCTGTTGCGCATGACCGGCGCCATCCTGCAGCACTACAGCGAAAGAAAACGCGCCCTCAACCTGCTCGACTACGACGACCTGGTGCACCACGCCAACCAGATGATGGATCAGGACAACTCCGCCAGCTGGGTGTTGCAGAAACTGCCGGGTGATCTGAAGCATATCCTGGTGGACGAGGCGCAGGACACCAACCCGGACCAGTGGAAACTGATTTCCGCGATTGCCAGGGAATTTTTCACCAATCCGGCGCGCAAAATAAGCAAGGACAATACGCTGTTCGTCGTCGGCGACGAGAAACAGTCGATCTTTTCCTTCCAGCGCGCCGACCCGGAAGAATTCACCCATCGCAAAAAGTTTTTTGCCGATCTGGTTTCCCAGGCCGGGGGCAAATGGCGCGACGTCGAGATGGAGATCGCCTTTCGCTCCAGCCCCGCCATCACCCGCGCTGTCGATGCCGTTTTCGCCAACCCCGCTGCGTCCGACGGGTTGTTTCACAAGGACGAAACCGGCGCGCGTCAGGTGAAACACAGCCCGTTCCGCCGCGGTCAGGCGGGGCTGGTCGAGGTGCATCCGCTGCTGAAGCCAGCGCCCGCGACGGAAGATCTGAAACCCTGGGCGCTGCCGTTGCAGATGGAAGCGGTTTCCGATCCGCTCGTCGGCCTGGCCGATCAAATCGCCGATCAGATCAAGGGCTGGCTCGATAGCGGCGAAAAACTGGAATCGCGCAACCGCCCCATCAGCCCCGCCGACATCGTGATTCTGGTGCGCCGCCGCTCCGCCTTCGTCGATCACATGGTGCGCGCGCTGAAGAAGCGTGATGTGCCGGTGGCGGGCGCCGACCGCATGTCGCTGCGCCAGCAGATCGTCGTGATGGACCTGATGGCGCTCGGCGAAGTGATTTTATTTCCCAAGGACGAATACAAGCTCGCCTGCGCGCTGAAATCGCCCCTGATCGGCATGACCGACCAGCAGCTTGAAGATCTGGCCGTCGGGCGCACGGATGATTTGTGGGAAGCTTTGCGGCAGAAAGCATCAGACCCGGTGGCGGATAAAGTCTATGGCATGGCGCATGCTTACCTGGAACGCCTGCAAAAGCAACTTGGCACCGAGCGCCCGTACGAGTTTTATTCCACCATTCTGCTCGGCCCCTGCGCGAGGCCCGGCAAATCCGGCCTTTCTGCGCTTTACGGACGGCTTGGTTTTGAAGCCGAAGATCCCCTGGTTGAGTTCATGAACGCGCTGGAGCGGTTTGAGAAAACGCACATAGCGTCGCTGCAGGGATTTTTAGCCTGGCTGGAAGCGGGGGAGGCGGAGGTGAAGCGCGAAATCAGCCTGAGCTCCGAAAACCCGCGCGTGCATATCATGACCGTGCACGGCGCAAAAGGGCTGGAAGCGCCGATTGTTATTTTACCCGATACGACCGGCGTGCCTGCCGACAATGCGCGCGCGCGGCCGAAGTTTCTGTGGCCCCCCGTCTCTGCGGAGGCGGGCGCTGGCGGGCGCGACGTGCCTCTCTGGTCGCCGCGCGCCGATCTTGAAAGCAGCGTTTTCGCCCGTGAACGCAAACAGGCGGAGCTGGACCGCGACCGCGAATTCCGGCGTCTGCTTTACGTGTCGCTGACCCGCGCGGCGGACAGGTTATATATTTACGGCGCGCAAGGCACCCGGGAGCTGTCGGAAAAAAGCTGGTATTCCCTGATCCGCGCCGGGCTTGAACAAAATCTGCTTGAGCAAAACCTGACCGAGGCTTTTAACGATAGCGCGGGTAGTGATGGCGCGCACCCGGCGCCAGACAAAGATTCCATTTTACGTTTCAGTGTCCCGCAAACGGCCAAGCCCGTTCCTGACGACGTAAAGCCGGTCGAAAAGTCAAAAGTGGTGGGCATTCCCGTCTGGGCGCGGACCGCGCCGAAAGCCGAACAGGCGGCGATCGCGCGGTTTCGGCCTTCCGATTACAAAGCGACGAACGATACCTACAGCGCTTCTTCGCCGCTGGAGGGCAAGCATGAGAATTACCTCGCCAACCTGGGCACGATCGTGCACGGGTTGCTGGAATTCCTGCCCGCCCTGCCGGTCCTGGAAAGAGAAGGCGCCGCGCGTAAATACCTGGCCAAGCCGGGCCTGGCGCTCAGCGACAACGATCAGCAGCAAACCTTGCGCCAGGTCATGGCGCTTTTGAACGACCCGGAATTCGGCGTGCTGTTCGGCCCCAACTCGCGCCCTGAAGTGTCAATCGCCGGGTTTATTGAGAAGAGCGGCAAAAAGCAGACCCTCAACGCGCAAATCGACCGGCTGGTGGTGGACGACAAGACCGTGCTGATCGTCGATTATAAAAACAGCCGTCGCGTGCCGAAAAACCCCGGTCAGGTGCAATTCAAATACATCGTGCAGATGGCGGCCTATAAACTGGCCGTGCAGCAGATCTATCCCGACAAAGAAATCAAATGCGCGCTGCTTTTCACCCGTGAAGCCAAGATGATGGCTTTGCCTGGCGAATTGCTCGACAAAGCGCTGGATAAAATCGCTTTAAAGCCGCACACGCCCGTCAAGACGCAGAATCCAGCGCCCCCTGCAAGATAAGCTGGGCGGCGAGCTTGTCGATAATTTTGTCGCGGCGCTGGCGGGACAGGCGGGTGTGCTCGTTCAGGAAATCATCCACCGCTTCTGTCGTCAGCCGTTCGTCGAAGAAGGAGATCAGCGGCTCAAACCCGAAAACGGCCCGCGCCTGCAGCAGGTTTTCCGCGAAATGCCGCACAGAATCGACGCGCGGCCCTTCCGAATCATCCATGTTGAGGGGCAATCCTATGACAAATCCACCCACACCATATTCTACGCAGATCGCCGCCAGCTCCCTGACGTTCTCCGTGAATTTTCCGCGCGCGATGGTTTTCAGGGGCGTGGCGATGGTCAGGTCCGGATTGGACATCGCCAACCCCCAGGTCTTCGCCCCATGATCAATCCCCA
>CAYGGT010000058.1:0-2569 GCA_964349475.1 uncultured Rhodospirillaceae bacterium | reverse complement strand
ATGTCCATCGATAAAACCACGATCCAAAAAGTTGCCCGGCTGGCCCGCATTCGCACGAGCGAGGGGGAGGCGGAGATTCTGGTGGTTGAACTCAGCAAGATTTTGAAGATGATCGAGCAGCTGGGCGAGGTGAATACCGACGGCGTCGAGCCGATGACCAGCGTGATCGAAATGCAGATGCCGGCGCGTGATGATGTCGTCACCGACGGCGGCATCGCGGAAAAAATCCTGGCCAATGCGCCGGAGCAGACGGCGGGGTTTTTTGTCGTGCCGAAAGTGGTGGAGTGAAATCAATGACTCAACTGACAAACCTCACCATCAAAGAAGCGCTGGCCGGTTTAAAAAAGAAAGAATTCACCGCGGCTGAACTGACCGAGGCGCATATCACGGCGGTCGAGGGCGCGCGGCATTTGAATTGCTTCATCACCGAAACTTTCGACATCGCCCGCCGGCAGGCGCATGAAAGCGACGCGCGCTACGCCCGTGGCGACGGCCGCCGGCTGGACGGCATTCCGATTGCGATGAAAGATTTATTCTGCACCGAAGGCGTGCAGACGACGGCGGCCAGCAAAATCCTCAAGGGCTTCAAGCCGCCTTACGAATCGACGGTTTCCGCCAAAATGTTCGGCGACGGCGCGGTGATGCTGGGCAAGGCCAATCTTGATGAATTCGCCATGGGGTCGGGCAATATCACCAGCGCCTACGGCAATGTGATCAACCCTTGGAAACGCAAAAGCGACGACAAGGATCTTGTCCCCGGCGGGTCGTCCGGCGGCAGCGCCGCCGCCGTGGCGGCGCGCATTGCGATGGGCGCGACGGGGACGGATACCGGCGGTTCTATCCGCCAGCCGGCTGCGTTCTGCGGCATCACCGGCATCAAGCCGACGTATGGGCGCTGCTCGCGTTTCGGGATCGTGGCCTTTGCCTCGTCGCTGGATCAGGCCGGGCCGTTTGCGCGCGACGTTGAAGACTGCGCGCTGTTGCTGCAATCCATGGCGGGACACGACCCGCGGGATTCAACCTCCGTCAACTGCCCGGTGCCGGACTATGCCGCGTCCGTCGGCCAGAGCGTCAGGGGCCTGAAAGTCGGCGTGCCGAAAGAATACCGCATCGACGGCACCAACCCCGAAATCCTGAAACTGTGGGAAAAAGGCGTCGCGATGCTGAAAGACGCGGGCGCCACGATTGTTGACGTTTCTTTGCCGCATACCAAATACGCCTTGCAGACCTACTATGTGATCGCGCCGGCGGAATGCTCGTCGAACCTTGCCCGCTATGACGGCGTGCGCTTCGGGCAACGGGTGGAGGGCGAGAGCCTTGTCGATACCTATGAAAGAACCCGCGCCGAAGGTTTCGGGCGCGAGGTCAAGCGCCGCATCTTCATCGGCACCTATGTGCTTTCCGCCGGATACTACGACGCTTATTACAACAAGGCGCGGCGGGTGCGAAAGCTGATCTGGCAGGATTTCATCGATGCCTACCAGAAATGCGACGTGCTGCTGACGCCGACCGCGCCCAGCGCCGCCTTTGCCATCGGCGACAACATGCAGGACCCGGTGACGATGTACCTGAACGACGTTTTCACCATCCCGGCCTCGATGGCGGGCATGCCGGGGATATCGCTGCCGGCGGGGCTGAGCGCGGACGGGCTGCCGCTGGGGCTGCAACTGCTTGGCCGGCCGTTTGACGAGGAAACTGTTTTCAGGGTCGCGCATGTGATCGAGAAGGCGGCGCATTTTACCGCCATGCCGCAATCTGTTTTGAGCAGGGCGGCGTAGCATGGCGCATGCTCTTTTAAAAGGTGAAACCGGCGCGTGGGAGATGGTGATCGGGCTGGAGATTCACGCCCAGGTGCTGACCAAGTCGAAGTTGTTTTCCGGCGCGGGGGCGGGTTTCGGCGCGGCGCCGAACGCGCAGGTGTCGCCGATTGACGCCGGCATGCCGGGGATGCTGCCGGTGGTCAATAAATTATGCGTGGAGCATGCGGTCAGGACGGGGCTTGGCCTGAACGCCAGAATAAACCTGTACTCGGTGTTCGAGCGTAAAAACTATTTCTACCCTGACCTGCCGCAGGGCTACCAGATTTCGCAATACGCGCACCCGATCGTGGGCAGCGGCGAGATCGAGATTGACTTGCAGGACGGATCTTCGAAAGTGATCGGCATCGAACGGCTGCATCTGGAGCAAGACGCGGGCAAGTCGCTGCACGACCAGCACCCGTCAAAAAGCTATGTCGATCTCAACCGCGCCGGCAACCCGCTGATGGAAATCGTCTCCAGGCCGGACATGAACTCCGCCGAGGAAGCCGCCGCTTACGTCACCAAAATCCGCGCCATCCTGCGTTACCTTGGCACATGCGACGGCAACATGGATGAAGGCTCGATGCGGTGCGCTGTCAACCTTTCCATGCGCCGCCCGGGCGCCGACCTCGGCACGCGCTGCGAGATCAAGAACGTGAACTCGATCCGCTTCGTGCAGCAGGCCATCGAATACGAAGCGCGCCGCCAGATCGAAGTGCTGGAAAGCGGCCAGAAAATCACCCAGGAAACGCGGCTGTTCGACACCAAGA
>CAYGGT010000057.1:3471-11243 GCA_964349475.1 uncultured Rhodospirillaceae bacterium | reverse complement strand
CTCCTTCGGCTTCAGAACCAAGCATACCACTTTAATATTAATTTTATGTAACAGCACCGACTCCTCTCCCGAAGGAAGGGGATTTTATAGATCGCTTTTCTTTGGTTGCAAGACCAGTTTCCCGACTCTTGATATCAACTTTCTGTATTTGCTGGTATCAGGATCACGTTCGCAGAAAACGTTGGCGTCGTCCCATGACCCCAACTTTAGCGCGTTCTTCAGTATCATGTTGTGCATATTCTTCAGATAATTTTAGCATTACAAAAATACCCTGTCTACGCTTAATCGTAATTATGTAAATTTATTTCAAGTCGCCGCAAAGGGCAGGTTCATGTTATAAATGGCGACCTTGGAAAGTGGATTTTTCGACAGCGGGGTTGGCTTGGCCAAACAACGGCAAAAAATTTTGATTTTGAACGGGCCGAACCTGAACATGCTGGGGGTGCGGGAGCCGGATATTTATGGGTTTAAGGATCTGGATGCCATTGCGCGGGAATGCGAGGCCTATGCAGGCGAGCTGGGGCTGGACGCTGACTTCCGCCAGTCCAACCACGAAGGCGAGCTGGTGAGTTTAATCCAGGAAGCGCGGGGCGTTTTTGCCGGGGTGATTATCAACGGCGGCGGGTATGCCCATACCTCCATCGCGCTGCTGGACTCCTTAAAAATTCTGGAAGTACCCATTATTGAGGTTCACCTCAGCAATATTTTCAAGCGCGAGAGCTTCCGCCACCACTCCTACATATCCGGCGTGGCGCGGGGCGTGATTTGCGGTTTTGGCAGCCACGGTTATATCCTGGCGCTGGATGCCCTGCGCGCCGTTCTCGAAGAATAAAAAAATGAAAACAGAGAGGAAACCAAAAATGTCACCCATGAAGATCGACCATGACGCCATTCGCAGCCTGGCCGTCCTGCTGACCGAAACGGACCTGACCGAAATAGAAATCGCCGAAGGCGATAAAAGAATCCGCGTCACGCGCACCTCGACCGCGCAGGTGATCGCAGCGCCGGTGATGAGCGCCGCCAACAGCCCCCCCCCTGTCATGGCGACAGTCTCCGCCATATCGCCGGAAAGTCACCCCGGCGCCGTCAAGTCGCCGATGGTCGGCACCGTTTATCTGCAATCCGCGCCGGGGTCTGCCCCCTTTATCACCAAAGGCGCCGTCGTGGCGCCGGGGGACACGCTGGTCATCATCGAAGCGATGAAAGTCATGAACCCGATCAAAGCGGAAAAGGGCGGCAAAGTAACCGATATTCTGATCGACGATGCGCAGGCGGTCGAATTCGGGCAGGTGCTGGTGATCGTAGAATAAGGAAGTCCAGATGTTCAAAAAAATTCTGATCGCCAACCGCGGCGAAATCGCGTTGCGCATCGTGCGGGCGTGCAAGGAAATGGGCATTCAAACGGTCGTTGTGCATTCGACCGCCGACGCCAACGGCATGGCGGTCCGCATGGCGGATGAAAGCGTCTGCATCGGCCCGCCGCCGTCGCGCCAGAGCTATCTGAACATCCCGGCGATTTTGACGGCGGCGGCGGTCACCAACGCCGACGCCATCCACCCCGGCATCGGCTTTCTGTCCGAGAACGAGGAATTCTGCCGCATGGTCGAGGAACACGGCTTCACCTTCATCGGCCCGACGCCTGACCACATCGCTAAAATGGGCGACAAGGCCGTCGCCAAAGACACGATGCGGGCGCTGGGCCTGCCATTGATTCCAGGATCGCCCGGCATCGTCAGGGACGCCGACGAGGGCCTGAAAATCGCCAAAGAATGCGGTTTTCCGGTGCTGATTAAAGCCGTCGCCGGCGGCGGCGGCAAAGGCATGAAGGTCGCCCGCAGCGAAGACGAATTTAAAGCCTGTTTCTCCATGGCGTCGGGCGAAGCCAAGGCCGCTTTCGGCAACGGCGATGTCTACCTTGAAAAATATCTCAGCCACCCGCGTCACATCGAAATACAAGTGATCGGCGACACGCATGGCAACGCGGTGCACCTGGGGGAGCGCGATTGTTCCATCCAGCGCCGCCACCAGAAAGTCATCGAGGAAGGCCCGTCACCGATTCTCACGCCGGAACAACGCCGCTACATCGGCGAGCTTGCCGCTGACTGCGTGCGTAAAATGGGCTATCGCGGCGTCGGGACGATGGAGTTTTTGTTCGAAGACGGCAAGTTTTACTTTCTGGAAATGAACACCCGGCTGCAAGTCGAGCACCCGATCACCGAAATGCTGACCGGCATCGACCTGGTGCGCGAACAAATTCTGGTGGCGGCCGGACAGCCGCTGCCCTTCAAGCAAAAAGACATAAAATTTACCGGCCATGCTTTCGAATGCCGGATCAATGCCGAACATCCGGAGACTTTCATTCCGTCGCCCGGCAAAATCACCCGCTATCACGCGCCGGGGGGTTTTGGCGTGCGCGTGGACAGCGCGCTTTACGACGGCTATACCGTGCCGCCGACCTATGATAGCCTGGTCGGCAAGGTGATCGTCCATGCGACCAGCCGCGAAGACGCGCTGCTGCGGATGGAGAGGGCGCTGGAAGAATGCGTGATCGACGGCATCCAGACCAACATCCCCCTGCACCTGCGCATCCTGCAGGAACCGGAATTCCGCGCCGGGCGTTTCAACATTCACTGGCTGGAAAAAATACTGGCCGGGCAACAGACAGAAAATAAAAAGGTGGCTTCATGAAAAAACTCGTTTCACTCGTTCTCGCTCTTGCCTTTCTTATTCCCCTGCAGGCGCAAGCCGCTGCTGACAAGTACATCTACGATCCGGCGCATACGCAGGTCATCTTCGCGGCCAGCCACCTGGGTTTTTCCTTTTCGCACGGCACGTTCAACAAATTCTCCGGCGGGTTCGTTTTCGATCAGGAAAACCCTGAAGCGTCGCAGGCCGATATGGTCATCGAGACGGGCAGCATCGACCTTAATTCCGAAGCCTGGAACACGCACATGAAAAGCGCGGATTTTTTCAACGTCGAAAAATTCCCGACGATGGTTTTCAAAAGCACCAAAGTTGAAAAAACCGGCGACAGAACGGCCAACCTGACCGGCGACCTGACGTTGCTGGGCGTGACCAGGCCCGTCACGCTGGCGGTGACGTTCAACAAGGCGGGCGCGCACCCCATGAATAAAAACCAGGTCGCGGGTTTTTCGGCGGCGGGCACGCTGAAGCGCTCGGATTTTGGCATGGTCTACGGGTTGCCGAACGTGGGCGACGATGTCCAGCTCATCATTCAGGTTGAGGGGATCCGTCAGGACTTTGAGAAAACATCCCAATAATGCCGCTCAAAAATTCGGAAAACCAGTTCGGCGCCGTCACGAAAACGTTCCACTGGGTGACGGCGCTGCTGGTGATCGGGTTGCTGGCGGCGGGGCTTTACATGACCGGCCTGCCGAGCGGTCTGGACAAGTTTAAAATCTACAACCTGCATAAATCTTTCGGCGTCACGGTCCTGATGATCGTCTTTTGCCGCATCCTCTGGAACAACGTCAGCAAACGGCCTGTCCTGCACGACAAGATACAGTTTTGGGAAAAACCCCTGCTCAGTCCGCTGCACCTGCTTTTTTACTTCATGCTGATCGTCATGCCGCTGTCGGGCTGGGTTTTTTCCGCCGCCGCCAACCACCCCGTCAGTTTCTTCGGGCTGTTCACCCTGCCCAATCCGGTTGCGCCGGACAAAGAGCTGGCAAAATTTTTCAGGGAAGTTCATGAAATAACCGGCTTCCTGTTGATGGGGGCGGTGGGCCTGCATATTCTGGTCGCGCTGAAACATCACTTTATCGACAAGGACATATTTTTAAAACGCATGCTGCCCATGATCGTTTTGTGCCTTCTGGCTTCGCCGCCCGCCTTCGCGGAAAAACCCTGGGCAGAAAAACCCTGGAACGTCATCCTGGAAAAAAGCAGCCTTACTTTCCGCGCCAGGCAGATGGGCGTCGAATTCAAGGGCAGTTTCGGTCTTTTCGTTTCCACCATCCACTTCGACCCCGACAAGCTTGCCGCCAGCAAAGCCGTGGTCGTGATCAACACCGCCAGTGTCGATACGCAGAATGCGGAACGTGACGAAACGCTCCGTGGCAAGGAGTGGTTTGACGTGACGCGGTTCCCTGAGGCGAAATTTGAAACGACATCTTTTCGCAAAACCGGCGACAGTACCTATGAAGCGACGGGGCAGCTGACGCTGAACGGCGTGACCGTCCCCGTTGTCCTGCCGTTCCGACTGGCGATTGTACCCGGTTCTGACAACAGCAGCGTCGCCACGGTGGACGGCACCGTGACGCTGGACCGCGCCGCTTTCAATCTGGGCGGAAAAAACTGGGCGGATGTCAGTGTTATTGCAAATGAAGTCGCGGTGGACGTGCATCTGTTTGCCTTATCGGGCCGCTCGGACTAAAGTTAAAGGATGAGAACGCTTTACCATCTTTGGCTGCACCCTTTTTCGCGGAAAGTACGCATCGCTCTCGCCGAAAAGAAGCTCGACTTCCACCTGAAAATCGAGAAAGTCTGGGAACGCCACACCGAATTTCTGTCGATCAACCCCGCCGGGGACGTGCCGGTGCTGATTGAAGAGGACGGCACCATTCTCACCGACTCTCAAGTCATCGTGGAATACCTCAACGAAGTTTACCCCGCCAACGACCTGATGGGGCGCACGCCCTTGCAGCGCGCCGAAACCCGCCGCCTGGTGTCATGGTTCGACAACAAATTTAACGCCGAGGTGACGGAAAATCTCGTCGGCGAAAAAATGATGAAACGCTTTCAGAAAATGGGCGAGCCGAGCGGCGCTTCCATCCGCGCCGGTCACGCCAATATTCACTACCACCTCGACTACATCGGTTTTTTGACCGAACGCCGCCGCTGGCTTGCCGGCGACGACGTTTCCCTGGCCGATATCGCCGCCGCGGCGCATCTGTCGGCGATTGACTATATCGGCGACGTGCCTTGGGACGAACATCGTGCCGCCAAAGACTGGTACGTCCGTATCAAATCCCGCCCGAGCTTCAAGCCGCTGCTGGAGGATCTCATCCCCGGTTTTTCGCCGCCGAGCCACTACCAGAACCTTGATTTTTGAAATGACAGCGGATCAAAATCTTTTCTGCTTCGGCTTCGGGTATACGGCGGGCTTTCTGGCCGACAGTCTTGCGTCCGGCGGCTGGGAGGTTGCCGGCACGACGACGGACCCCGACAAAAAAATATCCCTCAGAAAAAGAGGCGTCCGCGCGCATATCTTTGACCGCCATCATCCTGTTCCTGACCCGTTTCAGACTTTTGAAGACGTCACGCACATCATGCTTTCCGTGCCGCCGGACGCCGAAGGCGACCCCGTATTTGACGTGCACGCGGCGGATCTTTCGGCGCTGAAACGCCTGAAGTGGGTGGGCTATCTTTCCACCACGGCCGTCTACGGCAACCAGGACGGCAACTGGGTCGATGAAACGACGCCGCCCGCGCCCGACACCCGCCGGGGCAGTTTGCGCCTCAAAGCCGAACGACAGTGGCAGTCACTTTATCTCAACGAAGGGGTGCCGCTGCACATTTTCCGCCTCTCCGGCATTTACGGCCCCGGGCGCAGCGCGATCGACGCCGTCCGGTCAGGCACCGCCACCCGCATCGAAAAACCCGGGCATGCTTTCAACCGCATTCATGTCAGTGATATTGCGCAGACGCTGATCGCCTCGATGCACAAGCCCAACCCCGGCAGCATTTACAACCTGGCCGATGACGCGCCTTCGCCCAGCCACGAAGTGATCTCGTTCGCCTGCAACCTTCTGGCGCTGGATGTGCCGCCGCTGATTCCTTTCGACCGGGCCGACATGCCGCCGATCGTGCGCAGTTTTTACAAGGACAACAAGCGCATCCGCAACGACAAGATCAAGAACCAGCTGGGCGTCAGGCTCATTCACCCCGATTACCGCAGCGGCCTGCAAGCCTGTCTTGAAGCAGAAAACGCAGCGCAGGATCCGGAAGCCGGGATCAGTTTTTCAACTCTTTGACTTTCGGTTTCTGGTTGCCGTCTTCCGGCAGCAGCACCGTGACCGTCGTGCCGATGCCGACCTCGCTGCCGATGTCGAGCAGGCCGCCGTGCAGCTCGATCAGGTCTTTGGTGATGGCAAGGCCGAGGCCCGAGCCTTCGTGACGGCGGGTCAGCTCGCTATCGACCTGCTCGAACGGCAGGGTGACGATATCGATTTTATCTTTGGGGATGCCGACGCCCGTATCCGACACCACAATGGCCACGCCGCCCAGTTCACGCTGGCAGCGGATGTCGACGGAGCCGCCGGGGCCGGTGAACTTGACGGCATTGGAGAGGAGGTTGAGCAGGATCTGCATCAGCGCGCGGCGATCCGCGATGATCTGGACGTCCTCCTGGATGTCGTCGGTCACGAGCTTGACCTGCGCCTCATGCGCGCGGCCTTCCATCATATGCGCGGCGAGGCGGATCAACTTGCCGACATTGATTTCCTCGACGTAGAGCTCGTATTTGCCGATCTCGATTTTCGACATATCGAGAATATCGTTGATGAGGGCGAGCAGGTGTTCACCGCTGGCGCGGATGCCGCCGATATAGTCGAGGTACCGCGCGTTGCCGACCGGGCCCAGAAGCTGGCGCTGGATCATCTCCGAAAAGCCGATGATGGCGTTCAGCGGGGTGCGCAGCTCGTGGCTCATGTTGGCAAGGAAGCGGGTTTTCGAGGCATAGGCCTGCTCCGCCGCTTCTTTCGTTTCTCTCAGGGCGCGTTCGTGGATGGTGCGCTCCGTGACGTCTTGCATGATGCCGAACAGCGCTTCGGCGCGCCCGGTTTTCGGGTTGATTTTGCAGCGGCCTTCGCAGTGGATGTAGCGGATGCTGTTGTCCCTTCTGCGCAGCCTGAATTCCAGCTCGTAATCCTGACGGCGCAGCAGCGCCTGACGGAAGGATTTATAAATTTTACCCAAATCGCGCTTCAGCAGCAGCGCGTTGATGTTATCAAGGGTCGGGTGAAACTGGTCTTTGTTTACGTCGAACATGGTGTAGATCTGGTCCGACCATTCCATGGCACGCTGGTCAACTTCCCAGTACCAGTGGCCCATGCGGCCTATTTTCTGCGCTTCGGAGAGCTGTTCCTCGCGGCGCTCCAGCTCGGCTTCGTGCTGCTTGATGTTGGTGACGTCGCGGCCGACGATATAAACGTGGTCGCCCACGATTTTGTGCACCCATTTCAGCCAGCGGAAGTTGCCGTCTTTGCAGCAGACGCGGCTCTCGAACCCGGCGCCTGAATTTGCCGTTTGCTGCAGGAGGGCAGCAGCCGTTTCGCGGTCTTCCAGGGCGATCAGGTCGGTGAACGGAAAGAGCTTGAGCTCGGCATCCGAGTATCCAAGCACGCGGTTGAACGCCGGGTTGACGCGCACGAAAGACCCGTCGCGGTGGTACACGCCCAGCAAATCGCTGGTCAGGTTCAGAAAATGCCGCAGTTCGCTGTCCGACTGTAAAATGGAAGCACAGTCAGAGCCTTTTGCTTCTGCGGATTTTTTCCGGTTCTCGACGACAAGCGTCGCGAAGTCGCTGGCCGCCTGGCCGAAGTCGCTGTTTTTCTGGCGTTGCAGCTTGTTGTCCGGGTCAAGCCAGATCACGGTGTATTTATGGCCGTTCAGCGCATCGACCCGGTCGATGCGGGCCTGCATCAGCAGGGGATCCCGGGATTGACGCAGCAGGGCAACATCGTAAAATCCCGATGCCAGTTTTTTGAAGTCACTTTTGAAGTCCGCGCCGGACGCCTCGCGTCCTGATA
>CAYGGT010000057.1:0-3371 GCA_964349475.1 uncultured Rhodospirillaceae bacterium | reverse complement strand
CGCGCCGGACGCCTCGCGTCCTGATACAAATTCAGGCGCCGAATCCGCGCCGGGCGCTATATCGAGAATCAGGCCGACCGGCTTCGCTATCAAAGCCGCAGCGTCGATGCCCAGCGACCAGCCGACCGCCGGGCTGACAAAAATAAGATTGCCTCCGTCGTCCACGACGCAGCGCATCACGTCGTGGTCGGTTCCGGGTTGCGGTGAACGGCGCCACGTCGGCATCTGTATCTCTCCTTGTATAGCTTAAACATATTATAAAACATGAAAACTGAACAGGGCTTGATCCACCGGACCTATGGGTAATTCTGGGGAAGGGTTCAACCATACTTAAATTCTTCCGATATTTTTGATGACTCGCTCCAGACAATGCATTAGATAAGATGTTCCCATGTCGTTTCAAGAACTTGACTTTGTTTTTAATTATGTTAATAATGAGTCCCTCAACGCTGCATAGATGCAAAGGATCAAGACAATGTTTCCAAGTTTCAAACTGAGTTTCATTTTTGCAAAACTGGCAAGAGAGCACGGCGGAAAGATTTTACACGGCGGCAGCATCGACCTTCTGACCAAAGACCTTGGCGACGCGCTGCGCCGGCAAAAAAAGGTTATTCTCGACCCGGACATGAACGCCCTGGAAACGGCTTACGAAGCGCTGCCGATTATTGCCGAGGTCAAGGTTTTGACGATGGCCGTCTCCAGAAAACTGGGCATGGACACCAAGGGAAAATCCACAGTGGCCGTGCTGGAAGAAATCATCCAGAAAACCGAAGAGCGCAACAGCAAGGCCGCCAAAGAAATTAAAAACACACTCGACTGGACGCGGGAGTTTTTCTCCCAGCCCGAAATTCAGGAAATTCTCAAGGCCGACCTCATTCAAATCGAAAAGCCGGGCAGCTGGAGAGACGTTAAAGGCATGGGCAGAAGCGTCGTGCAGGGCACGCAGCGCATCGCGCAGGAAGCGTCCCGTCTGCAGGATTTTTTGAAAAGAGCCAAGCAGCCAAATTCAGGCATCGACCTCCCGCTGCCGCCTCAAGCGGACGGACCAAGCGCCTGACATGGCACACCCGCGCACGCTTGTCCTGGAAGAGAACACCCAAGGCCGTGATTTCGTGGTGGGCGATATCCACGGTGCCTTCGACCTGCTCGACCAGGCGCTGATCGCCGTCGGGTTCGATCCTGCGAAAGACCGGCTGATCGCCGTTGGAGATCTTGTGGACCGCGGGCCGCGGTCGGCGGATTGTCTTTATTATCTTGCCCAGCCGTGGTTTTACGCGATTCGCGGCAACCACGAAGAAATCTTCATGCGTCTTTACAAGGACGGGCAGCTGGATGTAAAGAACGTCGTGCTCAATATTCTTAACGGCATGGGCTGGATGCTGAGTGAGTCTGACGACACAATGGAGCTGATCCGCGCGGCCTTCGATAAACTCCCTTTCGCCATAGAGGTCAAAACATCCGACGGCGTCGTCGGCTTTGTGCACGCCGACGTTCCATCCGGCATGAGCTGGGAGGCTTTCAAGAAAAAACTGGAGGAAGGCGACGTGCAAACGCAGCGCGCCGCCACCTGGAGCCGCAAGCGGTTAAAGACGCAGGATGCGAGCGGCGTGGACGGAATCGGGCGCGTCTTTTTCGGCCATACCGTGGTCGAGGGAGGCCCCCAGGCATTGAACAATTGTTTCTTTGTCGACACCGGCGCGGTGTTCCGGCTGATAGAAGAAAAAAACCCGCAAGATCTCTACATGACGCTCGTCGATATCCGGGCGAACGCGGAGGACATCCTCAACCCGGCGCCAACGGGGAATGCCATGATCAAGGCGGTAACGGTGCAGAAGAACAAACCGCCCGCGCCGCCGAAACCTTAAAAGGAGAAAGTCATGGCCGTTCGAGAATCCCCGGATAAAAAATTTCATGCCTGGCAGCGTGTCAAGGCGCTTGCCTCCACCTTCAGCGACAAATCCACCAAAGCCCAGGCGCGGGAAACGGTTAAAAATACCGCACTCGCCGCGGGCAGCGTCGTGGCGGGCGCTGTTATTTATCATTCCATTACTTTTCTGCTGATACCCACCTTGTGCTTTACCGCGGGGCTTGGCGCGGGCGGCTGGTTCGGCTGGAAGGCGTATGGCGGAATCAAAGCTTTGAAGACATCCAATGTCTTTTTCAGGCACATGCGCGCGCAAGAAGAAAAACGGCTCGAAAAAAAATCACGGCCGAAAATGGGCGCGCGGTTTCAGTCACTTTTCCGGCAGAAAGTGAAAGCGAAAGAAGCCGCTCCTTCTTTTGAGCAAGCGGCAGCTTCGCAGAGAGAACCGAGCGAAAGGGAACTCAAATCCGCCGCCGCCCGCGCGGAAGCCCGGCGAAACTTCAAAAACCGTCAGAGTTTATAATAAACTTCCTGCCTAATCCCTTCTCCCGCAACGCGGGAGAGGGGATTAGGCAAGGGTCGTCCGGGTTTATAATTTAGAAGGTTACTTTTTCAGCGCCTTGACACGGGCGGAGAGGCGCGACAATTTGCGGGAGGCGTTCTTTTTATGCACGAGACCCTTGGTGGCGGCGCGGTGAATGGTGGGCTGGGCGGTCTTCAGGGCGTCTTGCGCGGTTTTGTAGTCGCCGCTGGTGATCGCGGCTTCGACCTTGCGCAGGACCGTGCGGGTCTGAGAGGTGCGCTTGGTATTGATCACGTCGCGACGGGCGTTGCGGCGAATTCGGGTCTTGGCGGACTTGTGCATGGCCATGGGGTATTTTTACTCTTTCTGGCAGAATCAGTTGTTATGACCGTTTTTTAAAGATATTTCGGGGTAAAGTCAAGTTTCCTATTTATCTTTAAAAGCGGCCTTGCGCTTGTCGGCGAAGGCGGCCATGCCTTCTTTCTGGTCCTCGGTCGCAAAACTGGCATGAAACAGCCGGCGTTCAAACCGCAGACCCTCCGTCAGCGTCGTTTCCTGGGCGCGGTTGACTGATTCTTTCACCATCATGGCGACGGGCAGGGAGAATTCGGCGATTTTTCCGGCGATTTTCAGCGATTCAGCCATCAATTCACCCGCTGGAAAAATCCGCGCCGCCAGTCCGGCTTTTTCCGCTTCTGCTGCATCCATCATCCGGCCGGTCAGGCACATTTCCATCGCTTTCGATTTGCCGATCAGGCGCGTCAGTCTTTGCGTGCCGCCAGCGCCCGGCAGGGTGCCGATGGTAATTTCCGGCTGGCTGAATTTCGCCGTGTCCGCCGCGATGATGAAATCGCACATCATGGCAAGCTCGCACCCGCCGCCGAGGCAATAGCCGGCGACAACGGCGATGACCGGTTTTCGGCAGCGCGCCACGCGTTCCCAGTTTTTGGTGATGAAATCCTCTTTGTAAACGTCCATATAAGT
>CAYGGT010000056.1:0-11302 GCA_964349475.1 uncultured Rhodospirillaceae bacterium | reverse complement strand
GGGAGGGGGAAAGCCGCCGATAGGCAGCATGACCGAAATCACCCAAAAGTTTCTCTCTTAATTTTTTGAGCCTCTCGCGTTCTGGCGTTTTTGCGCCGTTGTAAGCAGAATTAATCAGGCTCTCTCGAATTTTAAATTCTTTCGCAAGAATCTTTTTTTGTTCCCCGGCATCAATGCGCCTGACAATTTCAGCAATTTTTTCTCTGCTCAAGCGCTCAGGTTCCTTTTCTCTGGTTAAGTTAAATATTTCCTGCAATCCGCGCTCGTTTTCTGACAGTTTTTTGCAGATACGCTCCACAGTTGCGCGGCTGAGTCCAAATTCCCGCGCCAGATCGGTTTTCTTATCCTTGCAGTACCAATGCCGCCTGAAAATTTCAACCTCTCTGGCAGCCTTCTTTGAGTCCTCTATGCGGGCGTGCATTGCGGAAAGTATTTCCCCGGCGTATTTCCAGCTATGGCCTTGCTCAGTGAGCCATATCCGTGCCTGATTTTCATCCGTCATGCCTTTTTTAATCAGGTCGGAAGTAATTTTCCGCATGTGGCGGCGGCGGCGCTCATGCCATTCGCGGCCTGTTTTTTCCTGCCGCAGGGCGCTGATTTCAAGGTCAATGTTATCGCGGATATTCTCAAGCGTCTGTATTGCACGATCCAGCATAAACCCCGGCACATCTTCAAAATCGTCAAGCATGTGAAAACCCCCGTAAATGTGTGTCACGGACAAACTTTTTGTCCTGATACATGACATGATACAACACAGGTAAGTCTTTGTTTTTGGCTGACTTGTTGAAACTGTTTTGACAGTGATTTTCCGTAATATACATTATCACACAATTATTCCATTATCTCCCATAGCTCGTCTCCATCTGAGCCAGATTAAAATCAAAGCCCCTGTCACAATAAAAATGTTGGCGAACGCGCCTGTTCTCGGTATAGCTATAGGCGTGTGCGGGTGTGGCGGAATTGGTAGACGCGCCAGACTTGAGTAAGGGTCGCTGGCCTGAAAACGGGCCAGTAGTAAGCTGTCAAACTCGGTGAACGCTTCCGTCAATCGACGATGCCAACCCCGAGCCAAGCCCGAGTTGATCGGGAAGGTGTAGAGACTTAACGGCAGCCACCTAAAGGCGAAAGCCCAAGGTGAAGATAAAGTCCAGCCCAACAAAGCGCCGCTGCGTTTCATCACGCCAAGGCGAAGGTGGCGAAAGCCATAGTGGGAAGCAAAATCTGGTTTCTTCACGGAAGTGTCGGTTCGACTCCGACCTCCCGCACCATTCTACCGAGCGCGGGCTATTTTTATCTCAGCCCCATCTTTTTATCTCACGGGCAATCTGCCGGAAGGCGTCCGCAAAGGGGGATGTTTTACGCCAGTACAGGCCAATTGCCCGGCTGGGTTTCCACGCAGCCTCAAGAGGCCGGTAGACAAGCGAAGAGAAAGAATGCGCCGCCGCCATTTGCGGCACAAGCGTCACGCCGAGATTGGAGGCGACCATCTGACGCAGAGTTTCAAGGCTTGTGGCACGGAAGCTGCGGTTTTCCTCCGTGCCCGCCCAGGTACAGACTTCCAACACTTGCCCTGTCAGGCAGTGACTGTCTTCCAGCAGCAGTAAATCTTCTTTTCTTAAGTCTTCCAGCTGGATATGTTTTTTGGCGCTGAGAGGGTTTTTCTTTGATAGCGCCACAAGAAAATCCTCTTCTATAACTTTCACATGCTCAAGACCATCCGCCGCGACGGGCAGTGCCAGAAGCGCCATATCCAAGCTTCCGGCATGCAGGCGCTTGATGAGTTCATCCGTTTTTTCTTCCACAAGAAAGAGTTTGAGCTGCTGATGCGCCTTGTTCAGTTTTGGCACGATGCGCGGAAACAGGAAGGGCGCCAGGGTCGGGAAAGCGCCGAGCGTCATTTTGCCAGCGAAGGGATCATGATACTGGCGGGCGATATCGCGGATCGCCTTTGTCTCATGCAGGATATTCTCTGCCCGCGCGACAATATCTTTGCCGGCGGCGGTCAGGCTGACGCTTCTCCGCCCCCTCTCCAGCAAAGGAAGCCCCAGCGTATCCTCCAGCTTCTTGATCTGCATGCTGAGGGTTGGCTGGGAAACATGACAGGCCAGCGCCGCCTTGCCGAAGTGTTGCAAGCGCGCGAGGGCGGTCAGGTATTCGAAATCGCGCAAGTTCATATGATAGATTATATCTATCAATAGTATAAAAACAATCGATTTTAACAATCCTGTAAACCCGGTTAGGATAAAAAGATAAGGGCCGCTTTAACAACAACAAAAGGATAAAAACATGCTCGGTATCGGAGAACAGTTTCCAAAATTTACCCTCAAGGGCGTCGTCAGCAATGATGTGCAGACAGCCTTTCAAGGCATCACCAGTGATTCGTTCGGCAAGAAATGGCAGATTATTTTCTTCTGGCCGAAAGATTTTACCTTTGTCTGTCCGACGGAAATTGCTGCCTTCGGCAAGCTGGACAAGGAATTCAAGGAGCGCGATGCGCAAGTGCTGGGTGTCAGCACTGACTCTGAATTCGTGCATCTCGCCTGGCGTCAGAGCCATAAAGACCTGAACAGCCTTCCCTTCCCCATGCTGTCGGATATCAGGCGCGAATTATCCGAAGCTCTCGGCATCCTTGACAAGCAAGAAGGCGTGTCGCAACGGGCGACCTATATTGTTGACCCGGAAGGCATCATTCGCTTTGTTATGCTGACGGATCTCAACGTCGGGCGCAATCCAAATGAAGTCCTGCGCGTGCTCGATGCCCTGCAGTCGGATGAACTGTGCCCCTGTAACTGGAAAAAGGGTGAAGATACCCTCAAAGTCGCTTAAAAGGAAATCGCCATGACCGTAGAAAACTTACGCGACCGCTTGCAGGACTTTGCCAAGGACATACGCCTGAATTTGTCCAGCGTGCTAAAAGAGGATCCGGCCAGCGGGCTGTCTTTAAAGCAAATCTACGGCGTGGCGCTTGCCTCCGCCTATGCGACGCGTCATCCGGATGTGATTGCCGCCGTGGAGAGCGATTCCGCCGCCCTCCTCTCGCCGGCAGAAATGACGGCGGCAAAGGCCTCCGCAACTGTCATGGCGATGAATAATATCTATTACCGATTTGCGCATCTGGCGCAGGATGCGGAATTTTCAAAAATGCCTGTGGGGCTGCGAATGAACGTCATCGCCAATCCCGGAATTGCCAAGGCAGATTTTGAACTTTATTCTTTGGCGGTATCGGCGCTGAATGGATGTGGCCTCTGTATTGAATCCCACGTTAAAACAGTCGAGCACGGCGGCATTTCAAAACAGGGCATGCAACACGCCGTCAAAATTGCCGCTGTCCTCAATGCGGCGGCGCAGGGGCTGGCAATATAGCTGTCATGCCCCCCTTGCTTCTATTTGGTTACTTTTTATACTGGACAATCCAAGGGAAAATACTTAAGTTTTCAGCGACTGCGGGGGCGCGAATCCGCTTAACCATTGCGAAGAGGCATGCACAATATGTCGTTTAAACCAGCGAATGCTCCTTCGAAAAACGCCTATGCCAAATTGAAGGAGCGCTTCGCCCACATCAGGCACCTCGAACATATCGGAGAAATTCTGGCTAAAGATGAAGAGACGATCATGGCACCAGGCAGTGGTGATGATCGTACGCAACAAAGCATGACGCTGGCAACGGTGCGCAATGCATTGATCAGCGCCCCTGAAGTGACGCTGTGGCTGAATCTCGCTGAAAAAGGCAGTGCGTTGCTTGCGGTCGATGACCGCCGTAATTTATCTCTCATGCGCCGCAAATGGGCGCATGAAACAGCTCTGCCCGCGGACCTGGCGGCGGAAATAGCCAGATTGGGCAGTGAAGGCGGAAGACTGCATGCCGCGCTGCGTCAAACGGGCGACTGGTCCAAGGTCAAAGACTGGTACAAACATGCCTTCGATGTCATGCAAACCGTTGGGGTGCTGAAAAAAGACAAACTGAAATCAGCGTCGGTTTATGAAGCCCTGATGGACAGTTTTTCGCCCGGCCTGTCGGAGGCAACGGTTGTGCGTGAATTCGACGCTTTAGAAAAGACATTGCCAGCCCTCATCCGCGAAGCGACGCAAAGACAGGCAGCGGCTGCAACACCCCTCCCCCTGTCAGGAAAATTTCCCCGCGCACAACAGGAAGAACTATGCCGCCGCCTGGCCAAAAATCTTGGGTTTGATTTCAACCGCGGCGTCTTTTATATGATAGATGGCCACCCGTCGGCAGGCGGCAGCCCGGACGATACGCGGTTTACAACAGATGTTGATGAAAATTATTTTCTGGAGGCTGTTTATTCCACCGCTCATGAGACCGGACACGCGCTTTATCAGCAGAATCTACCGAAAAACTGGCGTTACCAGCCTGCTGGCGGTGATCTGGGCATGGCCATGCATGAAAGCCAGTCGCGGATTATCGAAGTGCAGGCATGCCATACGCCGGAGTTTTTCCAGTATCTGGAGAAAGAAGCACGCGCTGTTTTCAATCGCCCCGATGATCCGGCCTTGTCGGCAGAAAACCTTGGCCGCCTTCTGAACAGGGCCACTCCGTCTTTCATCCGTATTTACGCTGATGCGCTCACCTATCCAGCGCATATTCTCTTGCGGTATAAACTTGAAAAAGCATTGATCGAAGGCACATTGGCCATTGACGACTTGCCACAGGCATGGAACGACGGCATGAAAAAACTTTTAGGTATTACACCGCCAGATGCCGCGCAAGGCTGCATGCAGGATGTGCATTGGCCTGTCGGCGATGTGGGTTATTTTCCGGCTTATACCTTGGGCGATATGGGTGCAGCACAGTTTTTTGCCGCTGCCTGCCGGCAAAAACCGGAAATTCGTGCTGAAATAGCCAAGGGAAATTTTATGCCACTGCGCGAATGGCTGCACGATAACGTATACAGCAAAGGGGCACTCCTGACCACGGACGAATTATTTATCGCGGCTACCGGTGAAAAACTGAATGCGAAATATTATCTGGAACATTTGAGCCAACGTTATCTGGGGCGGCCTTTGTCAGGGCCCTCCCCGCCCCAGCAATCACCGGGATCTGCGCCGACACCATCAATATAATATACCCTCACCCGTATTTGCGGTCTTTCTCGGACACTGGGTTTTGCTCTTTCTCATAGCTGAGAAGGACGTCATAAGCCCGGATCGTCAAAAATTCATCCAGCGTATCCTGCATGACAAAGCTGCTGAAAAGGGTGATGGCGTCGCGCAAATGTCTGTCGTCGTCATGCGCCGCCAGAAGCTGAAGTGACTCTTCCTGCAGGAAAGATTGCATGAGCTGATCGTCAAGTGTACGGCCATCGTCAAGTTTTGCCAGGTGCCGCCGCCATTGCCAAAGCTGCGCTCGTGATATTTCAGCGGTCGCCGCATCTTCCATCAGGTTATAGAGAGGCACGCAGCCGTTCCCCGATAACCAGGAGCGCAAATAAAGCAGGCCGACATTGATATTCTTGCGCACCCCAGCGGCGGTGATAGCGCCCTGCGGCACGCGCAGAAGATCTTTTGCGGTAACGATGATTTCATCCTGCTGTCTGTCGATCTGATTGGGTCCCGGCATGACGCGGTCAAAAATTTCCCGTGCCTTTGCAACCAGCCCCGGATGCGCGACCCAGGTGCCGTCGTGACCATCGGCTGCTTCGCGTTCTTTGTCAGCGACAAATTTTTCCAGGGCTTGCTGATTGGCCTCTGCGTCATTCTTGATGGGAATTTGCGCCGCCATGCCGCCCATGGCATGCGCACCGCGCCGGTGGCAGGTTTTGATGAGGGTCAGGCTATAGGCGCGCAGGAACTGGCAGGTCATGCCGACGGCAGCCCTGTCCGGTAAAATAAAATCGGCGCGGCTGGAAAAGCGTTTGATGAAATTAAAAATATAGTCCCAGCGCCCGCAATTCAGGCCCGTGATATGATCGCGCAGTTCATAAAGAATCTCATCCATCTGGAAGGCAGCACGAATGGTTTCGATCAGGACCGTCACGCGGACCGTGCCGCGCGTCAGGCCCAGCACGTCTTCGGCATAGACAAGAATATCGTGCCACAACCGTGCTTCGTGATAGCTTTCAAGTTTTGGCAAGTAAAAATACAGAGGCATGTTTCTGTTGTGAAAGAGATAAAGCCCGAAATCGAAAAGAGCTCCTGATATCGGTTTGCCTTCCAGAATTAAATGTTTTTCCTCCATGTGCAATCCGCGGGGACGCACCAGAAGCGTGGCAACCTTGTCCTTCAGACGATAGTTTTTACCTGTTACCGGATCGTCAAGCTGAATGGTTTTCTGGTTAGCATCACGCAGATTGATCTGGCCGTGGATCAGGTTTTGCCAGCTCGGCGTGTTGGAATCTTCAAAGTCCGCCATAAAACAACTGGCGCCGGAATTGAGTGCGTTGATGACCATCTTGCGATCAACCGGGCCGGTGATTTCTACCCGGCGGTCCTGTAAATCTGCGGGTGCCGGGCTGATGCGCCATTCAGAGGCTCTGATAAGGGCAGTTTCAATCGGAAAATCGAGCGTCGCGCCCTGATCAAGTTTTTCTTGCAGTTTCGCTCTGGCGGCCATGAGCGTCCGGCGACGCATGCCAAAACGGCGTTCAAGATCCGCCAAAAACGACAAAGCCGCTTCTGTCAGAACCGTTTCCTGACCGGCAACTCCCGGAGCGTCGATCATAAATGCAGTCATTGCAGATTGACGCGGATGGCAGGAGCCATTTGGTCGCCCCAGCTGCCGCCAGCGTCGTGGTAGCGCGAGGTGCGCACCAGTTCCACAGCAATGCCCGCATCAACTGCACAACGGATCGCCTCGTTGGTGCGGTGGATGGCGTCCATGACTTGTTGAATGGCCATATGGTGTTCTGCTGCATGCGCGACATGCAGCACTAAAAACTCCTTCTCCGGCAAAACTTTTATTGTGAAATTGTTCTGCATCATGCGGCCTTTGCGGCGGAGAACTGGTCGTTCTCAGTCGAATGAAGCATGGCCGTGGTGGATGATTTTCCATCACTGATCGCCAGGCTGACGGCATCAAAATAGCCGGTACCAACTTCGCGCTGATGCTTCGTGGCGGTGTAGCCTTGTGCTTCTGCCTGAAACTCCGATTCCTGCAACGCGGCATAGGCCGCCATGCCGTGTTCGCGATAATCTCTGGCAAGCGAAAACATCGCGTGATTGAGCGAATGGAACCCGGCCAGCGTGACAAACTGGAATTTATAGCCCATTGCGCCCAGCTCTCGCTGAAATTTTGCAATCGTCGCCTGATCAAGCTTCTCTTTCCAGTTGAAAGAGGGCGAGCAGTTATAGGCGAGCATTTTACCCGGATACTGCTTGTGCACCGCTTCGGCGAAAGCGCGCGCCTCGTTGAGGTCGGGATGAGACGTTTCCCACCACAATATATCCGCGCGCGGCGCGTATGCCAGTCCCCGCGCGATACAGTGTTCGAGTCCGGTGCCTTCTTTCAGGGTAAAAAATCCTTCAGGCGTACGCGCATCCGGCGCAATGAAAGGACGGTCGCGCTCGTCGATGTCCGATGTGATCAGGCGTGCGCTTTCGGCGTCGGTGCGGGCGACGATCAGTGTCGGCACCCCGCAAATATCCGCCGCAAGCCGCGCGGCATTCAGATTTCGCTCATGCGCCGCTGTCGGAATCAGGACTTTGCCGCCCAGATGTCCGCATTTCTTTTCCGACGCCAGCTGGTCTTCGAAATGCACGGCCGCAGCGCCTGCTTCGATATAGGCTTTCATGATCTCGAAGGCATTCAGCGGTCCGCCAAAGCCTGCCTCGGCATCCGCGACGATGGGCGCGAACCAGTCAAGCCCGGCCCCGCCCTCTGCATGCTCGATCTGATCGGCGCGTTGCAGGGTCTTGTTGATTTTTCGGCAAAGATCCGGCCCGGAATTGGCGGGATAAAGACTTTGATCTGGATACATCGCGCCCGCGGTGTTGGCATCTGCCGCGACTTGCCAGCCGGAAAGATAAATCGCTTCCAGCCCCGCGCGCACCATTTGCATGGCTTGGTTGCCGCTCAACGCGCCAAGAGCATTGATAAACGGTCTTTCTTTTAAGGAGCGCCAAAGCCTGTTCGCGCCGCGTTCGGCCAGCGTATGAGTGACGGCGACTGAACCGCGCAGGCGCGCTACGTCGGCAGGGGTATAACTCCGCTCGATGCTTTCAAAGCGTCCGGGCGGGGCTGCAGGTATGAGGGTTTGAAAGGTAGGTTGGGTCATGGGCTATGCTCTCCTGATTGTCGCTGGGTCGTCCGAAAGAACCAAACGCCATCTTTGACATTTTGTTCCGAGACTCCGGCATGGCCTGAATCATGACAAACCCTCTCTCGCGTTGCGAGAGAGGGTCAAGTCAGAGTCAAAACTAATAAGGATTAATACAAAGAAATGATTAACGTTTAACCCACTGCGTCCCTTTACGCGCCTTATGGCGACCGTATTTTTTCCGCTCGACGGCGCGGCTGTCGCGCGTCAGGAGACCGGATTTTTTCAGCGTGTCCCGCAGGCCTGGCTCGAAATTCACGAGTGCGCGGGTGATGCCGTGGCGCACCGCGCCGGCCTGGCCAGAAAGCCCGCCGCCGGAAACAACGCACATGACATCGAACTGTCCGACGCGGCTGGACAATTCAAACGGCTGGTTGATGACAAGACGTTGCGTGCCACGGGCAAAATATTGCACGACATCGCGATCGTTCACGACAATTTTGCCAGCGCCGCGCGAAATCCAGACGCGGGCAACGGCATCCTTGCGGCGGCCGGTGCCATAGGCGCGGCCTTTGCTGTCGAGCATCGGTCTTTTTTCTTCATTGCTTGCAACGGCAGTTGCGCCGGGAACGGATGCGGCTTTTTCTGCAACGGCTGATTTCAGATCCGTCAGGTTCTTTTTGATCGTCATGATTGTTGCCTTTTATTTTTTGGGTTCATCGCGCCGACATCGAGAATCTCCGGCTGTTGCGCTTCATGATCGTGTTGCGTGCCGGCAAAAATCCGCAGGCAGGTCATTTGATCCCGCGCCAAGGGGCCGTCTTTCGGCATCATGCGGCGAACGGCATTCTCAAGAACGCGCTCAGGATGTTTGCCTTCAAGAATCTGGCCTTTGGAGCGGCCTTTGATCCCGCCGGCGAAACCGGTATGCCAGTAGAAAATATCGAATTTAGCTTTTTTGCCGGTGAGGCGGACTTTTTCCGCATTGATCACGACAATGTTATCGCCGCAATCGATGTGCGGTGTGTACATTGGCTTGTGCTTGCCGCGCAGACGCATGGCGATAAGGCTTGCCAGACGACCGAGCGTGATGCCCTCTGCATCGATCAGAAGCCATTTCTTGTCGACTTCTGATGGTTTTGCCGAATAGGTTTTCATGTTTTTTATCCTGTTGCTTCGTTTTGGTCGCTGAGTTATGCGGGATTATGCGCACCCCGTCAATAAAAATGTGAAGATTCTTTGTAAATCATTCAATATCAAATAGTTAAATTGTGGTATTTAAATACCTATTCTATAATCCATTGAATTCTAAGGCTTTATTTCCGCACACACTGGCTCGGACAGCGGCTGGTCGGGCCATCTGCGCTGCGCCCAGCGGCGGAGCTTTGATTCGTCCATCGCCAGCGCCGCGTCAATACGCGGGGAGAACTTCTGACAGAAACTCAGCACGCTCATGGCGACCGCGCGGCGGGAAATTTCATTCGCCAGGCTGGTGCGCAAGGCATGAATTTTCTTCTCGGGATCAGCCGCCCCCTGCCGGGCATAATATCGGATCAGCGCCGCTTCATACTGCGCGATCAGATCCGCGCGGCGCTGCGTAAAGGACTGATACTTGCGGTACAAATTCTGTCCGTCGGGCATTTTCAGACAGGTCAGACCGATGACCATCAACTCGCTCTGGATCCGCACCCCCTGCTCGGCCTCGATTTCCTTCGGCGTGTAGCAGGCATGGGCAGGAGAGCTGACTAAAACAACAAAGAGAAACGCGGCAAACAGTCTCACACTACATTTTCAACCGGTCGATACGCGCCTTCATCTCTTTTTTCCATTCTGCGGAGGCGGCCTGCTCTTGTAGAAACTGCTTTTCGGCCTGTGCCAGCACGGTTGCGAGGTCCTGCGGTTGTTTCTCCAAGCTTGCCAATGCTTTTTCCAGGTTTGCGCCGTTTTGAATCAGCAGCTTTGCCGCGACCACATACCCTTCTTGGGAATTGTTGAGAGCATCAATCAGACAAAGATCCTTTTGATCCTGATCCAGCAACGCCACAACATATTGCATGATCTGAAGCCGCTTTTCAGCAGTAAATTCTGCGGTAAGATCGTACCAGGCTATATTTTTCAGCACCCCCACTTTTTCTGCCGCTGTCAGAAAAGAAAAAGCCACTTCTATCATCTCTCGGTTGTCCATCCATCCGCGGCCGATATACGCCACCGTCCAAGCATTCCCCCATCCGAGAGTCAAGACACTGCGAAGCGCTTCCGGCGTTCCTTTCAGGACAATGTCCTGACAGAATTTCGTGAACGCCCACTGCCTTTCATAGTTTTTGTCTCCCAACCAACGCATCATTTCCAGCTCGCCTTTTTCGGCGAGGCGCGTCATTTCCCTGATGAACATGGAATCAGTCATAATGGCCGTTTTGAACCGATAGCTCAGCGGCGGTTTGAAGGCAGGGTCGTACTTCGTCATCACATTTTCCTTTGACGTTAATATATTATATTACGTCTTAAATTGAGCGATATGAGCTCGCGCCCTTCTCACTACGTCCTGCTCCCGAAGAGCGCGCCACTCAGCCTGCTCAAATTTTTCTACAAGCAACTCCTGCGCTTTTTCCAGGCTTGCGCCGTGTTCAATCAGCATTTTTGCTGCGATCAAATGTCCTTCTTTTCCGCCGGGGCTCATCGCATTGGCCAGGCATTCATCCTTTACTTCCTGTTTCAACATTGAAACGACATGTCGCATGATCGAAAGCCTCTGTTGAGCTTTGGGTGACGGGCTGCACAGTGTACAGGCCAAATAATCCACCGTGCTTCTTTTGTCGTTATCCGACATAAAAGAAAAAGCCGTGTCTATCATCTCAAGGCTAGTCACCCCTCCGCCGCCAATATAATGGCTCATCCAAGGCAGCATCCACCCGATGGTCAGGATACTGCGAAGCGCTTCCGGCGGTCCGTTCAGGACAACATCTTCAAAGAAGATATTGCGCGCCCCCAGCGATCCACGATTGTCTGCCAACCATTGCATCATTTCAAGCTCGCTTTTTTCGGCGAGGCGCGTCATTTCCCTGATGAACATGGAATCAGTCATAATGGCC
>CAYGGT010000055.1:5172-11563 GCA_964349475.1 uncultured Rhodospirillaceae bacterium | reverse complement strand
TGCGCTGGTATCCGCCTTCAACTCGACCAATTGTTTGAGAGCATCAGTAAATCCTGCTGCAGCTGCCAGCACGAATACCGGTTCTCCACTGCCATTTTTGGCATTCACATCCGCGCCTTTGGCCACCAGTTCTGCAATGCGGTAGGATGGATCGAAGCGAGGGATTCCACGCAAATCATACTGTTGGCAAGCTTCTATCAGCTCTTTATTCGCTCTCGCCTGTTTTTTCTTCAGACGTTCTTCTTTACTGGGAAAAAATTTCATTAAAGCCTCCTTATGGATTTACATTATGTCGCGACAATGGCTCTTTATGGAGATAATGTCAAGAGGGTATTCATTTGCACTCTAACCTGTTCATTTCCTCGGCGACTCTGTATAAAATTGTCTTCAATGATAAAGCTTTACAGTTATTACAGGTCTTCCGCGTCCTACCGCGTGCGTATTGCGCTCAACCACAAGAAGCTGGCCTATGAGCACCATTCCGTTCATCTGGTCAAAAATGGCGGGGAGCAGCATACGCAGGAGTATAAGACGCTTAATCCGCAGGAACAGGTGCCGACGCTGATCGACGATGATTTTCTGCTGACCCAGTCGATGGCGATCATGGAGTATCTGGAAGAAAAATACCCAAAGCCGCATATTCTTCCCAAAAATGCCGAGCAGCGCGCCTATGTGCGGCAGTTGTCGCTGATCAATGTCGCGGATATTCACCCGCTGAATAATTTAAAAGTGCTCAATCATTTGTCGGGAGAATTCAGCATTTCGCAGGAACAGAAAACCGCCTGGTATCATAAATGGGTCGAGCAAGGCTTTGCCGCGATGGAAAAGCTGCTGGAACGCAGCCCGTATCACCGCGGCGCCTATTGCTGCGGCGATGAAATCACCATGGCCGATATGTGCCTCATCCCGCAGGTCTATAATGCGCATCGCTATGAGATGTCGATGGCGCCTTACCCGATCATTTCGGAGATCGAAAAAAACTGCCTGAAACTCAAAGCCTTTCAGGATGCGTCGCCGGAGCAGCAGCCGGATACGCCGGACGATCAGCGCCTCGGTTTTCTGAAAGGGCATAGCTAAGATGGATGATAAGGGCATTGGCACCGCCTATCATTTTACCCCCGGCGACGGCTGGACGCTTGGCAATCTCGATTTTTTTACCGTGCCGCAAAAACAATTCACCGCCGACGAGCATGATATCTGGCGTACGCTGTACAAACGGCAGCTGGACGTCCTTCCCAAACGCGCCATCGGCCTGTTCATGGACTCTCTTTCCACGCTTGGCATCGCCCAGGACCGCATCCCCGGCTTTGACGAAGTGAACGAGATTTTGCTGAAGCGCACCGGCTGGCAGGTGGTGGCGGTGCCGGGATTGATTCCGGATGAACCTTTTTTTGAATTGCTGGCCAACCGCCGCTTTCCCGCGGGGAATTTTATCCGCACGCGCGACCAGCTGAATTACATTCAGGAGCCGGATGTTTTTCACGACTTGTTCGGGCATGTGCCGATCCTCGCCGATCCGGTTTTTGGTGATTACATGGAAGCCTACGGCAAGGGCGGTCTGAAAGCCGCCAAACTCGGCACCATCGACAAGCTGGCGCGGCTCTATTGGTATACCGTCGAATTCGGACTTATTCAGGAGCCGCAGGGCCTGCGTATTTACGGCGCGGGCATCCTGTCATCGCCGACCGAATCTGTTTTTTCCCTCACGGATTCTTCGCCGCACCGGATCCAGTTCAACCTGGAGCGCGTCTTGCAAACACGGTTTCGGATTGACGATTTTCAGGATAACTATTTTATCATCGACGGCTTCAAGCAACTTTTCGATGAAACTTACGAAGATTTCACGCCGCTTTACGCGCAACTGGCGGGCAAGCCGGAATATGAAGCGGGCACACTGGTCGCGGGTGACGGTGTCGTGCATAAAGGAACCGGCACTTACGCCGTTGAAGCCGACAAACGCCGCAAGGCGCGGGTCGGAAAATAGTTACAGCAAGAGGGTACATGACAAACTCATTTGACGAACGGCAAAAAGCTTTCGAGAACAAGGCCAAAATAGATGAAGAAATCCGCTTCAAGCTGAATGCCAAAGCGGTCAAGCTGTTCGGCTTCTGGGCAGCGGCGCAATTGGGCCTGACAGGCGCTGCCGCCGACACCTACGCCGAGGCGGTCATGGATGCGGATTTTGACGAACCCGGCATCCAGGACGTCTTGCGCAAAGTGCAAAAGGATTTTATCGCCAAAGGCATAGAGGCGAGCGAACAGCAGCTCGAAAAACAGTTCAACCTCAGCATGGAAGAAGCTGGGAAGCGATAGTTTTTGGTTATAAGGCTTTCAACTGCGTACGAATAATGGCGATGCATTTGTCAGTCAGTTCCGGATTATCACGAATTCCGCGGCTGAATTCCAGCTGAACGCCCTGTCCACGACGGTTTTTGTTGCAGATATTTTGGGAGGAAATGCCCTTATAGACGTGCCCTTCCGTCAACGCTTTTATTCCCTGTGCATTAAATGCTGCCGCAAGAGAAGATTTCAGCGTTTCATCTTTCCCGCCGAGGTAAACAACAGGCTTATCTCCGCGGCAGCCGTGAATCGCCAGGGTCACGTCATTTTTTGACAGCAAATCAATGCAGCGGGGTTCGGTGAATTGATGGCTTGTCACATGCAGTTCGAAAAAAGCGTTGGATGGTTCAATGCCTTCGAAGATGTATAGGTTGTGATCGTTTGCAGCGATATCTTTTGCTATTCTTGATGTCGACCATTCAATGCTTCCCCCGTGCGGCGCTACAATGACAATATTGCTGCCGGCGATTTCACGGGTGACGATGGTGTAATGCACGCCTTCTTTTTTATGCCGGGAAAGGTCGGAAAAGCTGTTGAACCGCTGTTTCAAGCAGATCTCACCATTGCCTCATACGCGTCCCGCAGCAGCCGTGTGACAGGTCCGACTTTATAGGTCATATCATCAATCTTGCCGATGGGCGTGACTTCGGCGGCGGTGCCGGTGGCGAAGCATTCTTCGGCGGATTGCAGTTCATTCGGCATGATGGTGCGCTCGACGACCTTGATGCCGTTTTTCTGTGCCAGGGCGATGATGGTGCGGCGGGTGATGCCGTCCAGGAAACAGTCGGCGATCGGGGTGTGCAGTTCGCCGTTTTGCACCATGAAGAAATTGGCGCCGGTCAGTTCCGCCACGCGGCCGCGGTAGTCGAGCATCAGGGAGTCGGTGTATCCGGCGTTTTCGGATTCATGTTTGGAAAGCGTGCAGATCATGTACAGGCCGCAGGCTTTGGCGTGCACCGGCGCGCTGTCCGGCGGCGGGCGGCGCCAGCGGGAGGTTTTGAGGGTGATGCCTTGCTCGCGCGCTTCGGGGCTGAAATAATTCGGCCATTCCCAAGCGGCGACGGCGAGATGGATTTTGGTGAGCTGTCCGGAAACGCCCATTTGTTCGGCCCCACGCCAGGCGAGGGGGCGGATGTAACCATCGACGACTTTGTTGGCTTTGACGGCGTCGCGGCAGGCTTCGGCGATATCTTTGGCGGTGTAGGTGATATTCATATCCATAATCTTGCAGCCTTCCAGCAGGCGCAGGCTATGTTCTTCCACCTTGAAAATATTGCCGCCATAGGCGCGCAGCCCCTCAAAGACGCCGCTGCCGTAATGCAGGCCATGGGTCAGGAAGTGCACTTTCGCCTCGTGCCAGGGGACCATTTTACGGTCCAGCCAGATGAATCCTTCACGATTGTCGTAGGGGAGCATTGCCATGATTATGTTTTCTGTTAAAGTTCAATACTATATATTATATTTGCATTAGACATACAACTACAAAAAGTAAAATGTTCAGCATACAGGAACAAACTGGCCGGCTTTCAGGTCTTGCTCAAAAACCGCATATTCTCGTGGCGGATGATGACGCGCGGCTACGTCAGCTGCTGGCGCAGTTTTTGACGGCAGACGGTTTTCTGGTGACGCTGGCGACGGATGCTGCTGATGCGCGGCAAAAGCTGAAGTATTTGCAGTATGACCTGGTCGTGCTCGACGTGATGATGCCGGGCGAAAGCGGCATGGCCCTGACCCAATCGCTGAAAAAGGAAAACTTCGCAACGCCCATTTTGCTGCTGACGGCGCTGGGCGAAATTGAATCCCGCATCCAGGGGCTGGAAGCGGGGGCCGATGATTACCTCGCCAAGCCTTTCGAGCCGCGTGAGCTGCTGTTGCGCCTGCACGCCATTTTAAGGCGCGTCGCGGCCAAGCCGGCGGCCCTGCATGATGCCATTCGCTTCGGCAAATGGACGTTGGATCCGGTGCGCGGCGAACTGATCGACGGGGATGAAAGATTGCCCTTGACGCAGGTCGAACGCACGCTGCTGAAAGCGTTATCGAGCAAAAAAGGCGAAGTGGTCAGCCGCGAAGAGCTGGCCCGGATCAGCGAAATGGATGCGGCGGAGCGCACAATCGATGTGCAGATCACGCGTCTGCGCAAAAAGATTGGCGAAGATCCGAAGCAGCCGAAATACATTCAGACCGTGCGCGGCAAGGGTTACGTGTTGTGGTCGGATTAAGGGACATTAAAGACAGGTTTTTGCCGGGCACGCTTTACGGGCGGTCGCTGATGATCATTGTCGTGCCGATCCTGCTGATGCAGATGATCGTCGCCTATATCTTTATCGGACGTCACTGGGACAACACCAGTGACAAGCTGGTGTTTGCGCTGGCGGGTGAAATAGACATGGTGACCGATCAGGTCAAGCAGGCGAAATCGCACGACGCCATTGACAGGATTCTCAGGCAGGCTTCGGAAAGCCTGGGGCTGCTGATATCTCTGGAGGAACGGAAGACCAGGGTGAAGCCGCCGCGGAAGCCGTTGAACGTCATGTGGTACAGCGCCGAAAACAAGCTGCAAAAATCCTTGAGCGTAAAGATTGCTGAGCCTTTTACGATTACACCGTATCCGCAAGACAGGCAGTTTGAGGTCAGCGTCTATCTCGATAGCCGCCGCACCTTGAAATTCCAGAGCTATAACCGCCGCCTGACCAGCCAGACGACGTATATTTTTATGCTCTGGCTGATCGGCAGTTCCAGCATCCTGATGGCCATTTCGGTCATGTTCATGCGTAACCAGATCCGGCCGATCCGGCGGCTTGCCCTCGCCGTCGAGAAACTTGGAAAAGGGCAGGACGTTGCCACCTTCAAGGTTGAAGGTGCGCGCGAAGTACGGCAGGCGGCGAAGGCGTTTCTTGAGATGCGCGACCGCATCCGTCGGCAGATTGAACAACGCACGGCAATGCTGGCGGGGGTTTCGCATGATTTGCGCACGCCGCTGACGCGCATGAAGCTGCAGCTGGCCATGATGAAACTGTCGCCCGAAAACGACAACCTGCGGACGGACCTGGAAGAAATGGAAAAGATGCTGGAAGGCTATCTGACCTTTGCGCGGGGCGAGGGAAGCGAAGCGACGGAGATGACGGATATGAAAGCGGTGCTGGAGCGCATCGTGCACAACGCCGGGCGGCAGGGCTATGACATTCAGGCGCAGTATGCCGGTCGGCTGATGATCCGCGTCAGGCCGATGGCCATAGAACGTGCGCTCGCCAATATCATTCACAACGCCTGCAAATACGCCGCGCATGTCTGGTTGAGCGCGCAGGAGCACCCCGGCGTCATCGAGATTGTCGTGGACGACGACGGTCCCGGCATCCCTGAGGAACAGCGCGTTGAAGTGTTCAAGCCGTTTTACCGCCTCGAGAAATCCCGTAACCCCAAAACCGGCGGGGTTGGCCTGGGGTTGTCGATCGCGCAGGATATCGTTCACAGCCGTGGCGGGGAGATATTTCTTCAGGCCAGTCATCGCGGCGGGTTACGGGCGGTGGTCAGGCTGCCGGTATAAAAGAATCTGGTTTATTTTCTGCCTGTACAGGAGATGCAGTCGGAAAACCGTTCAAACAACCCCAGCCGCTGATCCAGCGCTGCCATGGTTTTTGCATGGTCTTTGGCGTTGTCCTTGATAAAGATGTCCACGACGCTGGCATAGAGGACGCTCAACCCGATGATATGCGGCGGCGAAGCGGGAGCCTTGGCGAGCTTCAGGATGTTGCGCATTGTACGGAAGAACTGTTTTGCAAATGCGGGGATTGCTTTTGGTTCTTTGCGGAGCATGGCAGGAATGGCGGCGTACGCCTTTTTGTCCGGCGCGACGAGGTCCATCCGTGTCATCAGAATTTCAAAAAGATTGTCCCGCCACTGGTCGCTAAGGCGGTTTTTCACTTCGCGTGTCGTTTTTTCTTCAAGCTTTTTGAGCAGCGCTGCCGCGGCGGAGACTTGAGACTGGTCAGTTTTGCGCTTTTGTGCCATGGTGGATACTAAAATAAGGGGATTTTCCGCATGAGTAAAGAGC
>CAYGGT010000055.1:0-5162 GCA_964349475.1 uncultured Rhodospirillaceae bacterium | reverse complement strand
GTAAAGAGCTGGATATCGTCGGCATCGGCAACGCGATTGTAGATGTGTTATCCAAGACCGACGACGCTTTTTTGCACAATAACCGCATTCACAAGGGGACGATGACGCTGATCGAGGCGCCTCAGGCGGAAGCGTTATACTCCAAAATGGGTACAGGGATCGAAATGTCGGGCGGTTCTGCGGCAAACACCGTCGCCGCGTTTGCATCGCTGGGCGGCAAGAGCGGGTATATCGGCAAAATTGCCCACGACCAGATGGGCAACGTTTTTCGCCATGATATCCGTGCGGCAGGCGTCGCTTTCGATACGCCGCCGCTGGTGCAGGGCGTGCCGACGGCGCAATGCCTGATTTTAATCACGCCGGATGCGCAGCGCACCATGTGCACCTATCTGGGCGCTTGCGCCTTGTTAAACTCAACCGATCTGGATGGGGAAATGATCCGGCGGGCAAAGGTCACCTATCTGGAAGGCTATCTGTTCGACCGCGACCAGGCAAAGCAGGCGTTTCGCAAAGCAGCAAAGCTGGCGCATGCGGCGGGCCGCAAAGTAGCCCTGACGCTGTCGGATCCGTTTTGCGTCGAGCGTCACCGGGGCGAGTTTCTGGAGCTGGTCAGGGACCATGTGGATATTTTATTCGCCAACGAAGCGGAAATTAAATCGCTGTATCAGGTGGATCATTTTTCCAAAGCGCGGCCACCGTGCGAGCTGGCTGTGATCACCAGAAGCGCGGAAGGGTCCGTGGCGATCCACGGGGATGCGCGGGTTGAAATTGCCGCGGCGCCTGTCGCCAAAGTGGTCGATACGACCGGCGCCGGCGATGCCTATGCCGCCGGGTTCCTCTACGGCTATACGAGAGAGAAATCTCTGGCGGATTGCGGCCGTATTGCTTCTCTTGTGGCGGCGGAAATCATTTCCCACGTCGGCGCGCGGTCGCAGCGCAATCTCGCGCAATTGCTCAGGGATAGGAACGCGGCATGATGATGCGATGGTTTTTTGCGCTGCTGCTGTTTTTTCCCTGCGGGGCTTATGCGGAACAGACCCACGCCATCGCCATGCATGGGCAGCCGCGCTATGCGGCGGATTATAAATATTTTGACTACGTGAACCCGGCAGCGCGGAAGGGCGGCGATCTGAAAACTTCCAAAAGCGGCTCGTTCGATAACCTGAACAATCATGTCATCCTCGGCAACAATGCAGAAGGGCTGGAGTTGCTCAACGACAAGCTGATGCAGCGGGCATGGAACGAACCTTTCACGCTCTACGGCCTTGTCGCGGAGAGCGTGGATGTCGCGCCGGATCGTTCGCAGATCACGTTTCATCTGCATAAGGCCGCGCGGTTTCATGACGGTCAGCCGATGACGGCGGAAGATGTGAAATTCAGTTACGAGATGTTCCGCAAGCACGGTCATCCGGTGCGGCGCAGGGTTTACGGGTTGATCAAGGATGTTAAGGTTATTTCCGATCACGATATCCAGTTCACGTTTGGCAAGGGGTATGACCGCGAGTCCGTCCTGATCCTCGGCCTGATGCCAGTGCTGCCTCGGCATTACTGGCTGAAACAGGATGTCAGCAAGACGACGCTGGAGCCGCCGCTTGGCAGCGGGCCTTACAAAATTAAATCCGTCGAACCGGGCCGCAAGCTCGTTTATGAGCGGGTGAAAGACTATTGGGCGAAAGATTTGCCGGTGAATGTCGGGCAGTATAACTTTGATACGATCACTTACTCTTACTACCGCGACGACGATATCGCGCTTGAGTCGTTCAAGGCGGGGGATTATAACCTGCGCCGCGAATACAATATTCACAAATGGAAGACGGCTTACGATTTTAAAGCCCTGAGGGAGGGGCGCGTCGTCAAGGAAGGAATCGCCCATCATCGGCCCGAATGGCTGCGGGCGATGATCTTCAACACCCGTCGCGCGGTATTTCAGGACAAGCGCGTGCGTCAGGCGCTGGGTCTGATGTTCAATTTCGACTGGATCAACCAGAACATGTTTTTTGGCGCGTTCAGGAGGATCACCAGCATCTATCCCAATTCTGAACTCGCCGCAGATTCGGTGCCCGCAATGATCAACCCGGACATGCGTGATAAACAGCGGCAGGCCATGGCGCTGCTCAAGGAAGCCGGATGGGTTTATAAAAACCAGTCTCTCGTGCACGGCAAAACCGGCGAGGCTTTTGATTTTGAAATTCTCCTGAACGATCCTGGCGATGAAAAGATCGCCCTCGAATTTTCGCGCGCGCTGAAAAAAATCGGCATTGCGGCGCGGGTGCGGACGGTGGATCAGGCGCAATTTTCCGGTCGGCTGGATGCCTATGATTACGATATGGTCATGCACCGCTGGATCAACTCGCTTTCTCCCGGAAACGAACAGCTTAATTACTGGGGAACGGATGCAGCGCGGAACAAAGGGGCGCGGAACTATGCCGGGATAGAAAGCCCTGAGATTGATGCCCTGGCCGCGCGCATTGCGCAAGCGCCCGACCGCGAAACGCTCGTCGCCCGCGCCCGTGCGCTCGACCGGGCTATTATGTCGGGTTACTATATGATTCCGCTCTATTACTTGGGCAGGGATCTGGTGGCTTATGCGGCGGATATTCAGCGCCCCGACGTTGTTCCGGTTTATGGAATTGTAACGGATGCGTGGTGGTTCCAACCCGCGCAAAAATAGTCTAACCTGTCAGGAAGCGGGGGGATGGTGTTCAGATGAAATTCAAACTTGTTTCTGTTTTGACGATATTTTTAATGGCGGCCTGTTCGCCGCTGCCGCCGCTCGGGCAAGCATATTGGCAGCGCGTGGAGGATAGCTCGGCGCTCTACATGACCGGTCCCAAGGCGCAGCAGACGCTGGATGAAAATATCGCCACCTGCGTGCGCGAAATCGACGAGCTGGTGGCGCTGGACGCCCTGCGCGAAACCATGCCGCCGGATACCCACAGCGAATATCATCGCGCCTTGAACGAGTCAGGCGATCTTGCCTATTATGATACGCCCACGCGTCTGGGCAACAAAAAAGTGGCGCATACGGACTTTCATGATTACGAAAGCTGCATGCGCTCAAAAGGCTGGGAGCGCGTGAGGTTTGTGCGCTATCAAACCGCTCTGAAAGCCAGCAGGAATTACACCGAAACGCAACAGTACCGCCAGACCGGCCTGATCGGTGACGCCGCAGATGCCCACAAGCAAGCGGCGGCGGATAAAGTCAATGAGCCTTATCGGACGATGAATAAATAGATTTATTTATTCCAACATTTTTTAGTAGTCCTGTCGCCGCCGCATGAACGCTTGCCACCGTCAGTGCTGTCATCAGGCAGGGTGCTGTGCGCGGATTGTAGCCGGGATAGTTGATGAGCTGGTCAAAGTTCTGAGGCGTTGCCACATAAGCGCACTGTTCGCCCCATGGGCGATAAAGATGGGGCCAGCTGGGGCCGAATAAACCGAGTGTCGGCACGCCCGCAGCGGCGGCGCAATGCATGAGACCGGAATCGTTGCCGATATAAAAACTGCACCGTTGCAGGGCGGCAGCGGCAACAACGGCGGAAGCCTTGGCGATGACGTCAATGCGCTTCGCGGCGGGAATGGCGTGCAGGACTTTGTTGGCCGTTTCTTCTTCTCCCGGTGCGGCGAAGATGGCGATTCTTTCAAAGTTCAAAGTGCCGATCAGTTCGATAAAATTCTCCGCCGGCCATGTCTTGGCGGGCCAGTTGGCCGCAGGGCCGATGGCGAGAACGGGGGATCCGGCAGGTACAAGTGCTTCCGCTTGTTTGCGCGTGTCGGCATCGAACCACAAAGCCGGCGCCGGGGGTGGGGATGCGCCGATCACCTCCGCAATCTGCTCGACTTTGTGTTTCCGGTGATCCTGTTTGCCCCAGATATAGCGTGTTTTGGCGCGGATCATCCGCGACACCAGGCTGTTCCGCAGATCGACCACAATATCCCATTGCGTGCCGGCTGTTTGCATCCACAGGCGACGCCAGTGCAGGGCATAGGGTTCTTTTTTAAGCGGAATCACGCGTACAACCCCCGGCGCCTGCTCAAAAATCCCCGCCACCAGCGGCCCGCAGGCGACGGTGATCCTGGCATCAGGATATTGCTGAATAAAATAATTCAGCGCGCCCGTTGACAGCACGCCGTCGCCGAGACGGGTGGAGGTGATGAAGAAGATGTTCATGGCGGGAGCTTAGCACATCAAGGGGCGGGCATAGAAAGCTGATCTTTTTTGTTTTTCAACGCCATAAAATCTTTCCATTCCATCGGCGGCTTGGGCATTTGCGTGCTGTCCAGTCCGGTTTTCAGCCAGTGTTTGACATCTTTTTTCCACTGGCGCGTATCTTTGGCGGCCTGGCGGAATTGCTGGGCGAGGGCGCAGCGCTGCCGTTCATATTTTGAAGCGGCCTTGATTTCGCCGACCGTGTCCCGGCACCATTCCGCGTGTTTGACCATGCTGTTCCAGGTGCCGCTGCCGGGGTCGCCGCACAGGGTGGTTTCCCAGGGTTTTTGCGCGACGTTTGACAGCAGGTTGGCCGGCGGCGCGATATGGCGGGACCGGGAGAGCAGCCGCAGTTCCATATGCCCCCATGTTTCGTGGCTGCCCGGGCCTGAACGATCATGCGTAAAGCCGCACGCGGTCAGGAAATCCTTGCGCTGTTCTTTGGTCAGCCCTGATCTGCTCTTTGATGCCATGTCATAATTTTGGCATAGATATGGTTAATATTACGTTAGTTTTTGGCGAGATACGCCAGAAAAAGAAACAGAAGGGCAAGGCCCTGAAATAAAACGCGCAGCCGCATCATTTTATTACTGAGTCGCGGCGTTTTTTCGCCGCCTTTGGTCATGGTCGCCAGCCCGGCGACGAGAGAAACAACGACCCCGGCCATGCAAATCAGTGCAATGATGAAGAAAATTGTGTCCATGAATTCCAGATACCTCGCAATGACAGTCATTATACTTTTCAAATAAGAAAAAGATACTGTCAAAAGATCGTTTAATAATTATATTCTTTGAAGTAAAGGATATTTTATGAGCGCAAACAAACAACTGAACGGGCCGTTTTTACCGCCGCGATCTGGCCAGGCGAAGCAATTGGTTATTTTTCTGCACGGCTATGGCTCCAACGGCGAAGATCTGATTTCGCTGGGGGATGAATGGGCGGGGGCGCTGCC
>CAYGGT010000054.1:0-11582 GCA_964349475.1 uncultured Rhodospirillaceae bacterium | reverse complement strand
CTATATCCGCCGCGTCCATAACCTGCTGATCGGCGAAAGCACCGCCGAGCGAATCAAGAAGGAAATCGGCTCCGCCTGCCCGCCCGAAGACGGCGAAGGCCGGATGATGGAGATCAAGGGCCGCGATTTGATGAACGGCGTGCCGAAAGAGCTCGTGATCAGCGAGCGGCAGATCGCCGAAGCGCTGGCGGAGCCCGTCGGCGCCATCATTGACGCCGTCAAAGGCGCGCTGGAACACACAGCGCCCGAACTGGCGGCGGATATTGTGGACCGCGGGATCGTGATGTCGGGGGGCGGTTCCTTGCTCTCGAACCTCGATTACGTTTTACGCTATGCGACCGGCCTTGCCGTGACCGTCGCCGACGACCCGCTGTCTTGCGTCGCGCTGGGGTCGGGACAGGCGCTCGAAAACATGAAAGCGTTGCAGCGCGTGCTTATTTCGATGTACTGACGGGGTGAGGGGCGACGCCCCCGTCCGTGTCACGAAGGCTGCTCATCCCTTGCCACCTTCGCCACCTTATCAAGGATGGCATTGACGATTTTTGGTTCCTTGCCGTCGTAAAAGGCGGTGGTGACGTTGAGGTAGTCGTTGATGATGACCGCGGCGTCAACGGCGCTGTGGGCCAGTAACTCGTATGTTCCCGCGCGTAAAATAGAATCCAGCAAGATTTCAACGTCGCCCTTTTTGCCGTCGGCCAGAGCCTTGGCGACGATCATCTCGATATCCGACCAGCGCTGCGTCACGCCCAGGACGATGCTTTCAAGCAGGTCGGGGTCGGCGGGAACAAAAAGATCGCCGTCGAGGTCAAAGCCGATGCGCGTGTCGATGAATTCGCGCAGGGCGGATCTGGCTTCCTGGTTGTTGAGGCGCATCTGGTAGAGCACCTGCACGGCCGCCATGCGCGCCGCGGTTTTTTTTGCCTTGGCGGAACCGGCGTTTTTTTTAACCACGCGTTTTTCCGGCGGACGGCCAAGGCCGACGCGTTTGGCCGGTTTTTTCTTTTCAGCCATGACTACGCCTTTTGGTAATTTTTTTCGAGGAAGATACTAAAATCCCCCACCTCGCGGAAGTTCTTGTAAACCGAAGCATAGCGCACATAAGCGACGGGGTCGAGGCGGGACAGCGCATGCATGGCGTTCTCGCCGATGGTGCGCGTCGGAATATCCGTGTCGCCGCTGGCTTCAAGGCGACGGATGATGTCGTTGGCGCTGCGCTGCACCGTTTCCGCGTCGACCGGGCGTTTTTGCAGCGCCAGCGTCAGGGAGCGCATCAGTTTTTCACGGTCGAACGGCTCGCGGCGGCCGTCGTTCTTGATGACCATCAGGTCGCGCAGCTGAATGCGCTCGAACGTCGTGAACCGCGCGTCGCAATGGGCGCATTCGCGCCGCCGGCGAATGGCGCCGCTGTCTTCGCTGGGGCGGGAATCTTTCACCTGCGTATCTTCATGTCCGCAATAGGGGCACTTCATCGTTCACTCCTTCGCGTAAATTGGAAATTGACGGCAGAGCTTCAGCACGCGTTCCGCCACATCCTGCTGGTCGCGCCCGTCGAGCACCTCCAGAATATACTGCCCCACCAGCTCGAATTCCTTGACGCCAAATCCGCGCGTCGTTGCAGCAGGGCTGCCGAGCCGTATGCCAGACGTCACCATCGGTTTTTCAGGGTCGAAGGGGATGGCGTTTTTATTGCAGGTGATGCGGGCGCTTTCCAGCATCCCTTCCGCGGCTTTTCCGGTCAGTTTTTTCGGACGCAAATCGACCAGCAACAGGTGGCAGTCCGTGCCGCCGGAAACGATATCCAGCCCGCCCTTGTTCAAAGAAGCCGCCAGCGCCCGCGCGTTGTCAAGCACTGCCTGTGCGTAAACTTTAAACGACGGCTGCAAAGCTTCGCCGAAGGCGACCGCTTTCGCGGCGATGACATGTTCCAGAGGGCCGCCCTGGAGTCCCGGAAAGACAGCGGAGTTTATTTTTTTGATGATCTCTTCGTCGTTGGCCAGGATAATCCCGCCCCGCGGACCGCGCAGGGTTTTATGCGTCGTCGACGTCGTCACATGCGCGTGGGGGATCGGGCTTGGGTATAGCCCCGCCGCCACCAGCCCCGCGTAATGCGCCATATCCACCATAAAAAATGCGCCAACGTCGTCGGCGATTTTGCGGAAGCGCGCAAAATCTATTTGTCGCGGATAGGCCGAAGCGCCGGCGATGATCAGCTTTGGCTTGTGTTCGTGGGCAAGTTTTTCGACTTCTTCGTAGTCGATCAGCGCGTCGCTGCGGCGCACGCCGTATTGAACGGCGGTGAACCACTTGCCGGATAAATTGGGTTTTGCGCCATGCGTCAGGTGACCGCCCGACGACAGCGATTGCCCCAAAATCGTGTCGCCCGGCTGCAGCAGCGCCAGCAGGACCGCCTGATTGGCCTGAGCGCCGGAATGCGGCTGCACATTGGCGAATTTCGCGCCGAACAGTGCGCACACCCTGTCGATCGCCAGCTGTTCCGCAATATCGACAAACTCACAGCCGCCGTAATAGCGCTTGCCGGGATAACCTTCGGCGTATTTGTTGGTCAGCACGCTGCCCTGCGCCTGCAATACGGCGCGGGAAACGATATTTTCGGAGGCGATAAGCTCGATCTGGTTTTGCTGGCGTTCAAGTTCCCGCGCAATGGCGGAGAACACCTGCGGGTCGGCTTGCTCTAGTTCCTGGCTAAAAAAAGGATCAGCGCTTGCCAAGTTTTTCAACGCGTTCTGCATGACGTCCTCCCTCAAATTCTGTGTTCAAGAAAACCCTGACGCAATCGAGCGCCGCATCGACGCCGATCAGCCTGGCGCCCAGCACCAGCACATTCGCATCGTTATGCTGCCGCGCCAGTTTCACGTAGGTCGTGTCAGCGCAAAGCGCCGCGCGCACATTTTGGTTCCGGTTGAGGGCGATGCTGATGCCGATGCCGCTGCCGCAAATCGCAATGCCGCGGGCGATCTTGCCGTCGGCGATGGCCTTGGCCAAGGCATAGCCGTAATCCGGATAATCGACGCGCTCGTCCGAATAAGTGCCCAGATCCAGCACGTCGTGGCCCGCCGTTTTTAAAAACGCCGCAACGGAGTTTTTCAGATCAAACCCGGCATGGTCGGCAGCAAGAGCAATCACTTTTTAAGCCCTTTGTAGTGTTTGCAAGGTGTCTCTATACCAGATGTAGTATTTTCGTGCTAATAAAAATATGTGTTACCATAAAAAATGAGTTTCTGGCTTTTCCTGAAGCCGATAATCAAATAGAGTTTTATAGGGGGCAATATGCTGGCAACGACACATTACGACACTTTAAAAGTAGCACGAGACGCGCCACTCGACGTGATCCGGGCGGCTTACAAAGCGCTGTCCCGGATCCACGAAGACAAGCTTGAGACTCTGCAAGTCCTGGGCACGGCTTTCAAAACTTTATCAGACCCAGAAAAAAAGCTGGAATATGATTTATGGATCCAACGCCAGATGCCCCGGCCTCAGGGTGTGGAAAAACCCGGTAAGCCAGCGGTTACGGCCGCATCCTGGGTGTCTTTTGCCGCAAAGGCGGAACGCGAAGCGCAAACAGCGCGTGATATCCATGCCAAAGCCATCGCCAAGGCGGCGGAAGCGGCTCCCTCGGAAAGGGAAAAAGTTCTGCGCGAGAAATGGGCGGCGCAAACGGCCAAGGACGTTGAAACCGCGGAAAAAAAAGCCGCCGACGCCGCGGCCAGAATGAAATCGCTGGAAAACCAGACAGGCGCCGTCAGCAGCGCGCCGGGCAACGCCCCGTTACTCGCAACTCACTACGATACGCTCAAAGTATCGCGGGATGCATGCCCGGAAGTCATCCGCGCCGTTTACGTCATGCTGGCGCAAAAATACCATCCGGACAGAAATCTGACCGACCCCGAAGCCGGGGCTATCATGCAGACCGTCAACGTGTCATATAGAATTTTATCTCATCCAGAGAAAAGGGCGGTTCACGACGCGTGGATACGCGGGCAGGAAACGCCGCCGGAGGCCGTGTTACAAACAAAACCCGCCGCAGCCCCGACGGCGGGCGCGGCATCAGCTTTGGCCGCTGCGATGGTCTGGGCGGAACAAGCGGAGAAAGAGGCGACGGTCGCGGAAGAAAAAGCCGCCAAAGCCACCGCCGACGCGGCAGAAAAAGCGACTGAAAAAGATGCCGCCGTCCGAAAAAGATGGGCTGAAAAACTGGCGCTGGACGCCAGAGAGGCAAGAAAACGGGCGGAAAGAGCGGCGGAAGCCGTGAAGAAAAAGAGTTAGTGCCCTCACGTCGCCCCTTGTCACCGGATCAAACGAAGTAAAAACTTATAGCGCGGAACCATCCCATGAGAAAGACGGTTCATGACTTGAAGCGGCAGGACAGCCGTTTTCTTTCAAAGCAACCGAAAAGGATTTGATCATGCGACAAACAGCAAAAGAACGTACGCCAGCAAAAGGACGGGCATCAACAACACGAAAAACTGAAAAAGTCCCGCCGCGCAGAGACACCAAAACTTCCAGTGCCAGAGGCACGAAAACCTCCAGCGCGGGAAGGGGCCGGTCTATGGAACAGCGTCAAGGGCAACCTGAAGACAGGCGCCAGCCGATGACCGTGGGGGCCGGCCGGGGTCAAAATGACCGCAGTTCAGAACGCCGTTTCATGAACGATCGCGGTGACGGCGGCGACCGGCGCCGCGGGGACCCTCATAACGGTTTCGGGCGGGCCGATGAAGGGCGCTTTGTCAGCGACGACCGGTATTACCGGTCGGGCCGGGACGAAAACGAGGACGACCGGGGCTCTCATTCACGCGCCGGGGGTGGTCACGCGGGCCAGCGGAACATGCGCGGACCGTCCCGCGGGCGTGAACCGGGCGATTATAGCCGTTGATGCCGATGTGATTTTTTAATTCCCGGGAGATTTTTCTCCCGGGAATTTTTTTGTCAAAAAATGGATAGGGCTCGAGTTGAAACTTTTTTTTCGCCGCGGCGTTCGCCTTTGAGTGCATCTTCCAAGGAGACGGCAAATGAATTGGACGCGTGGAATTTTACTTTGGTTTATCGGCATACCCATTCCGATCATTATTTTGCTGGCAATATTCTGGAACTAGGGTTTCACCAAGAAAACAGGAGGTCTTCATGTTTGAATCATTCACTGAGAACCAACAAGACGCCGTCGTGATCCTCAAGAAAGATCACGCAAAAGTTAAAGACCTTTTCGACCAGTTCGAAGAAACAGAGCAGCGCGCGCAGAAAATAAGAATTGCAGCCATGGTCATCAAGGAACTAAAAGCGCACGCGGCTGTCGAAGAAGAAATTTTTTATCCCACCGTCCGGGCGACGGTCGGAGATAAAATCATGAACGAAGCGCTGGAAGAGCACCATGTGGCAAAAATGCTGATTGCCGAGCTTGAAAAAATGACCGGCGTTGAAGACCAGTTTGACGCAAAATTCACAGTACTGGCGGAAAACATCAGGCACCACATCGAGGAAGAAGAGGACGACATGCTGCCGCGCGCCAGAGAGGCCGACATCGACTTTGAAGAGCTGGGGGAAGCGCTCCTCGCGCGCAAGCAGGAGTTGATGCAAAAAGGCTTCCCGGTTTTACCGGAAGAAAGACTGGTCGGCGTGCGAAAAGGCGGGCCTTTAAACCCGGGAAAAACGGCTGTCCCCTCCCGAAGCAAAAAAAGAAGCCCGACCAGGAGCCGCGCCGGCAAGAAAGATGACACACGTTCAGAAAGACCAATCGCGTAACTTAACCCAAAGGAGAGAAACATGACAAACGACATATTGAACCAAAACCAATCCGGCTCTTGCGGCACCAAGCTCGACAGTTCTTGCGGCACCAGTCGGAACAAAGGCATGGACGCCGTAAAAACAGGCCAAAAAAAAGACGACGATAAAAACAAAATCAAAGAAGGCAGCGAAACAACCGGCGCCGGCTTTCCAAACTCTGTCAGCCGGTCGCCCGGCCGTGGAGCGGATGAGTAACCGTTTTAACTTTTATCGCGCATCAACTTTCATCTCACATCAAAGAGGATCTCATGACCGTATATAGCCAAGACCCAAGAATAGACACCCCCCGCAATCGCGGAGACTACGACGCCCCGCACATGACCCCCGTGACGCCGGCGGAAGATATCCGCTCCATCATGATCAACAGGGTTTCCTGGGGCGCCATTTTTGCCGGCGTCACCATGGCGCTGGTCGTGCAGCTTATTCTTAACCTGACAGGCGTCGGCGTCGGTATCGCCCTCAAGGCAGGTCCGTCCACAGGGGCGATGATCTGGATGGCGGTGAGCGGCGTTGTTGCCTTTTTCGTCGGCGGCTACACCGCCGGACGTTTATCAGGCGACCCGACTGAATCCACCGCTGGCTGGCATGGCCTGACGGCCTGGGCGGCGTCTGTCTTTGTCCTGGCAATCCTGATCATCGGCGGCGCCGGCGTCATGATGGGCGGCACGCTCAACGGCGTGGGGCTGAACCCAGCCGCGATGGCCGGAATGGCAGCGCTGGGCGGCACGGATCAAGGCGCTGCGGAAGACCTTTCCACGATGGATCTTGAAATGTCGGCGCAAACATTGGCGCAGACGGAAGGCATTCCTCTGGATGAAGCCCGCGTTCGCGTTCAGCAATCACCCGGGTTCGACAGCACCGCCACTGGGGCAACCGTATCGCCGGAAATGTTTGCGCAAGGCGCGCTCATGGGCGCCATTGCCCTTGTGCTGGGCGCTTTGGCGGCCTGGCTCGGCGGCAGGATGAGTGTCGTCAAGCCGACGATCACCAGCGACAGACTGCGCAACACCCACTAAATCAAGGAGCATGTCCATGGAAAACAAACTGCAAGGCAAACATATCGCATTCCTGGCAACCGATGGCGTCGAAGAGATCGAGTTGATCAGGCCCTGGAACGATATCAGGGCGGCCGGGGCAACGGTCGAGCTTGTGTCTGTCGGGGGCAAGGAAATCCAGGGCATGAACCATGCCGACAAGGGTGATAAAATCAAGGTGGATAAGATGCTATCCGACGTGCACGCTTCCGATTACGACGGATTGGTGATCCCAGGCGGGGTCGCCAATCCGGATCGGTTGCGCACGGATAAGGCGGCCGTGGATTTTGTGCGGGATTTTTTCAGGCAATCAAAACCCGTGGCAGCGATCTGCCACGGGCCATGGCTGCTTGTTGAAGCAGGGGTGCTGAAGGGCCGCACCGTTACCTCCTGGCCGAGCCTGAAAACGGATATTACAAATGCAGGCGGCAAATGGGTCGACAAGGAAGTGCATGTCGACAAGGGCCTGGTGACCAGCCGCAAGCCCGAAGACCTTGACGCGTTTTGCGCAAAGGCGATCGAAGAATTCGGCGAAGGCCGCCACCAGCGGCAGGTTGCTTAAAACACCTGACACTCACGCCCGCATTGCTTGGCGGCTTTACTGTTGCTCGCCGGTCGCGCGGTCGATGGTGGTGCCGACTTTTTTGCCCAGCGTATCGGGTTTTTGCGATTGGTCGTACATGACGAAGCCGATGACGATCAGCACCGTCAAAAGCACGCTAAACCATATTTGTTGATTTTTCTGCATCGTATTCCTCCTCCTTATGATCCTCATGTCTACCAATAATGTTAAGCCGGTTTGAGTTCCGCCGGTGGAACGGAGAGGCCGTTCTTTTTGTTGGCGGTATGGTAGAAACAGAAAAAGGAACATGCAGATGAAAAATAAAATGGCAGTGACGGCTTTGGCTTTGACTGTTTTTCTGGGAGCCTGCAGCGGAAATCGCTCGGCACAGAACGACATGGGCTATGGCGCCAGTCAGTGGGACAGGGACAGCAGGAAAACCATGAGCAGCTACGACGGCGGCGAAGGACGCCTGTGGACGACAAGCGGCGGCGCCCTTGCCGGTTCTGCAATCGGCAAGTCCTTCAGTTCAGCGGACCGCATGTGTAACCAGCAAGCCTGGGACCGCGCCTACCTCGCTCCCTTGAACCACCGCGTGGCGTGGAACAATCCTGACAGCGGCCACTACGGCTATATCGTGCCGGTGCGCGAAGGCACCAGTCTGACGTCCGGCGTCTTCTGCCGCGAATACCGCCAGACCACTTTTGTCAGCGGCCAGACTGAAACGACGTACGGCACGGCGTGCAGGAACGACAACGGCACATGGTCTCTTCCCAACACCTAGGGCAAGAATAAATAGCGCAAGAATAAAAAGGAGTTTTACGCATGAAAACGAAACATCTTGTTATTCCCATGCTGGCCGCGTGCCTGATGGCGGGTGAGGCGCAGGCACAGGCACCTGCGAACACCAATACCACCCCGACAATGCGTGCGACTCCCGGGACGGGCGCTCCGACAATACGTTCGACCACCGGGGTCGGCACGCCCACAATGCGCGCGACTCCGGGAACTGGCACGCCGACGATACGCTCGACCACCGGGGTCGGCATCCCGACGAATAACCCGCCGATCACGGTGCCATCGGATATGAACTCCCAACAGTTCAACGCTTTCGCCACCAGCCGCTGGGATACGAACGGTGACGGCGTCATCAGCGGGCAGGAGTGGAGCTCCGCCAGCCCCACGTGGTTCGGCAGTGGCTTTAGTTCCTGGGACAGGAATAATAACGGGATGCTGGATACGACGGAGTGGCAGAGCTTTTACTCCAACTCCCGTCTTTATCAAATGTACGATACCGACGGCAACGGCGCCATCGACGCCACGGAATCTTCCCGGATCCCGGCCCGGTAGTTTTTGAATTAATGGAGATCGTCAGTCAGGGCGGTCTCCATTTTTTTGTTCTGTGACGCGCCATATAATATTGCCGACGTCGTCCGCGTCGCGCAGCAACGTCGTCTGCGGCGCCGGCAAAACCGGATTGGCGCCCATACCTGACTCCACCGACAAGGCGGAACTGGTTTGGGCGCAGGCGCTCAGACTGAATAAGGTGACGATGAAAAATAGCCCGATGGCGAGTAACTTTTTTTATCAGCCGATCTCAAACCTATTAGAGACGCGAAACTTACCATCTTTACCTTGCTTTACATGGGCATTCACGCGATCTAACCGAAGCTCCATCGTGCCGATAGTTCCGGGGAACCACATTCTCAGATGCAGGCCATTCTTTTTTGCCGCAGCTTTCATGCTATCCAAAACGTCGTCACAATCACGTGTCGTGCGATTTGGATCTTTAAGTTCTTTGCCGGCAAACTTACCAAAAATCTTCTTTAAATCCGGGGTATTTTTCATTTCATATCTCCTTTTAGGGTTTAATAATTTTACAATTGAACAAAAAAGCCACCCAAGGTGTCTTAAGCGACCGCGAGCCTACGGCAACTTTATAGAACAATCAAGAGAGCTGAATTTTTGAGAAGTGCTGGGGGTTTACGTCTGCCGGAGGAGCGTGTTGATGACGTGGAAAGGCATGTTGTTGTCCGCTGAAACGGCGATATTGCCCTTCACGGCGGCGTCGATTTCAGCGCCGGTAAAGCCTTTTTCACGGGCTATTTTTGCAAGCCTGCCCATTCTGTTTTCAAGTGTCGGATGGGTTGACTGGGCTTTTTTCCAGGACTCGCTCAGCCATCCGGCTTTGGGCATGTCGGCGCCTTTAAACAAAAGTTTTCTGGCTCTCTCCTGAATGATCGTCATTTTGCGGAGCGACGTGATCAGGGCCAGCGGGTTCGCGCCCAACACGACGGCGCCTCTGTCGGCTTGGTATTCCATGCTTCTGCTGAGTGTGCCGGAAAAAACTTTCCCGGTGAGCAGCATTCCTTTGGCGGCGGCGTATATGCCAAGGTAAACGGGCGCGAAATACGTCAGAATAGACGTGGTGACGACCGCGGTGAAAACTTTCTGCTGACCGAGGACTTTTTTCTTTTCAACAAGATCTTTCGGGGACAAAAGATCGTCTTTTTGACTGAGCAACCCGGTTTTGTTGCGCGCCGCATGGAACAACAGCTTTGAAACCGCCTGGCCGCCCAGCGCGGACATGACACCCACCCACCCTGTTGCCAGGGCGGCCGCAAATGTTGTCAGGACGTTGGCGGAGGCAGAGACGCCCAGGATCAGCCGCTGCGGTAAGCCAATACGCGAGTGATGCGCGACGGCATGCGCGAATTCATGGGCAAGCACCGCTTTTTCTTCCGCGTCATCCAGCAGTTTCAGCAAAGGCTCGGAAATCATGATAACGGGTTTCGACAACCGCACGGCGGCGGCGTTATGCGTGTCCCCCACTTTGGTCAGAACTTTCGCGATGGCTTGATAAAACGCGCCGCGCTGCCGGATTTTTTCTTTATCGACGCGAAAGCCGTAAACGGGATTGTCTTTGACGGACAGTCCGGATTTTTTATACAGATCCTGCGTTATTTTACCAAGGCTTGGTGAAAAAGCGTGAACATCGGGATGGCGGACCAGGTGATTTTCCATCAGCTCTTTTTGCAATTTGATCGACAGATACGCCACCCCGCCGATCAGCACAGCACCCGCGCCGACAGCCCAGAGCGGCGCCAGCATGACACTGCCCGCCATCACCGCCCCGGCGACGGCATAATGAAAAGCGACGCTGAGGACATTTCGGACGGTGTAAAGTTTTGTGATCATGTGAAGAGAGTATATTCTTAACATAATTTCGTCAAGCTAAGAAACAGCTGGCCTAAAATTACTGAAATCCAGAACAGGCCCCACTCTTCGCGGGTCAGGCATACCCCCCCCTCTCCACGAGGGAGAGGGGGGTATGCGGTTACTTGTTCACCGCTTCTTTCAGCTCTTTCCCGGCCGTGAATTTTACGCGGTTGGAGGCGGCGATTTTGATGGTTTCGCCGGTGCGGGGGTTGCGGCCGGTGCTGGCTTCGCGGCGCGCGGTCTTGAAGGTGCCAAAGCCGACGAAACGGGCTTCGCCGCCGTTTTTCAGCTCCGCTTCGATCCCTTCAAACGTCAGATCAACGATGCTGGTGATCAGCGATTTTGAAACATCCGCGGGACATTTTTTTGAAATAAAGTCGATGAGGTCGTTCTTGTTCATGGGGAATTCCTTTGCTCGATTTTACAGGTTGCTACTCCGGTATAATGCCGTATTCCCGTCAAATCTCAATGATGAATCATATCTTTTGACGGGTTTTTCACGGGCATGTCGGCGGCTTCGGGGATGTGTTTTTCCTCGATCGGTTCCGGCATTCTAACCAGGGCATGTTTTAAAACCTCGGTCATCAGCGTTACCGGCACGATTTCCAGGCCCTTTTTCACGTTGTCGGGAATTTCAGCCAGATCTTTGATATTTTCTTTCGGGATCAAGACCTTGGTGATGCCGCCGCGCAGGGCCGCCAGCAGCTTTTCCTTCAGGCCGCCGATGGCCAGGGCGTTGCCGAGCAAGTCGACTTCGCCGGTCATGGCAACATCTTTACGGACAGCGATGCCTGTCAGCGCGGAAACGATGGATGTGACCATGGCAAGACCTGCGGAAGGCCCGTCTTTCGGCGTCGCCCCTTCGGGCACGTGGATATGCACGCCGGTCGTCTCAAAAGCGTCCGATTTGATGCCCAGCGCGTTGGCGCGGGATTTGACCAGCATTTCGGCCACCTGTATCGATTCTTTCA